>NC_003552.1:1210840-1513550 GCF_000007345.1 Methanosarcina acetivorans C2A
GAATGTAACCTGCATCTTCTCGATAAAGGGCAGTTCTGTCTTGAAGAGCATCATGACGGCCTGTCCGAAGGGCTCAAACGAGTCCATCTTTGCAGCGGTGTCCTTGGACACTCTCATCCAGACATCGTACCTCTGGTTGAGGTGCATAATGCCCTGGCAGTAGTTGATGAAGTCGTGGACACGCCTTTCGACTACAGACTCAAGGTCAGGCTCTACAAGTTCTCCACCTATGTTAAAGATCATTGCCCAGGGGTAGGTCTTTCCCTCTTCCATTTCTTTGAGGTCAGGACCGACGATTGTTACTTTATCGTCTTCAATCTCATCCATAGGCTTTGCACGGACAAGTTCGAGACCGAGGGATTTGGGGCCTCCAAGTTCGACGAACATTCCTTCTTTCCTTACTCTTTCTCCTTCAAACATTGGGGAAATCTCAAATGGAAATTCTACCATAATATTTCGCCTCCTAAATCAAAATTATAATAAGTCAATTAGCTCGTCCAGGGCAGCGTAGTGATCTGCCTTGCTAAGGTTTCCGAAAGACATCGTTGCGTTCTGGATATAGCCTCTTTCAATTGCAATTGTTTTTAAGTTGCTGAAGTTCTTTGCTGCGGACAATACCTGGTTGATGTAGAATTTCTTGAATCCTAAGACTATGACGGTGTCATAGTTCCCATTTCCATCAAGGCCGGGCCAGTTTGGGTCAGTGAGGTAGAAGCCGAGCATGTGGGCGTTGATGTACTCTGCATCCACGTCTTTATCAGCAAGGCTTGCAAGAGAACTCCCAGTTGCAGCAATCGGGATGTTTGCAGTCTTTGAAATTTTTACCACACGGTCAAGGAGTTCCGGATCAAGGGTCAGGGTCCCTACCATAAGGAGTGGTCTCTTTGCTTTTGATATCAGCTTTGCAGCTATTTCAGGCGTAACAGTTTTTGAGGTACTCACTCCATAACTGGTAAATAACTTTGTATTCTTGGCAGTATCAACCATTTTCAGGCCTCCTTGCAAAGTCTCTTGAGGTTTGTGGGCTGTGCCGAGACATCGAATTTGATCTTCGGACCGGAGATAATCTTCTTCTTCTTCCAATCAATTTCCCAGCCGTGTTTGGACTCGAGCTCCTTGAGAAGCGCTTCACGCTTGGCGAGCGGGAGGTCAGCCTCATTCCTGACGAACTTCCACCAGTCTTCCGGATCTTTTCCAAGGTACTTCTTGTGGAGTTCCATCCAGTGGGTCAGCTTAATGGACCTTCCCATACTGTTATCGGACGGGCGGATGCAGGCCTTTGCCATCATCGGGATTGCTTCCTGCCAGGTCTCTGCAGTGGTCAGGAGGAATTCGGGAGCTGGCGGGATTGGCATTTCCTGGCCGTTCCTTGCATCGTAGACTTTCCACTTGTCTTCTTCATAGGTCTTTGCGATCAGAGCTCTCCTGTACTTGGAGGAGTGGGGACCCAGTACTGCAGGGATACCAAGGATGTTACACCCAGTACCGATTGAGGAAGCCTTCTGAGAGAATGCACCCCAGGCAAGTCCGCAGGCACCTACACGGTTCAGGATGTAGTCTGAGATTTCTGCGAGGTTGCCTTCAAGAGTCCTCTGGGCAAAGATAGCCGCAACTTTCTCGGCTGCACCGGTGATGTGAGCGTTTGAAACACAGGATCCGATGTTGACAAGTCCACCGCATTCGAATCCGCCGGGGAACCTCTCATAGAGAGTCTTGCCGTCTTCATCCTTGAACATACCAATGTCCATTGCTCCACAGCCCGTGGTAACCACAATGAAGTTCCTCTTCAGGAATTCTTCTGCGATATAGTAGACGTCCTTTGTGCCTTCTGCATAGTTCGGGCATCCGATGATTGCAATAATACCCGGAGTGGTACCCATGACAAGGTTCAGGCCTTCTGCACGGATTTCAGCATCAGAAACCTGTCCTCTGCCGGCTCTCATCCAGCCTTTCTCTTCTGCAATCTGCTTCTGGGCAACCTTTTCTATTATGTTGAGGATCGGGATCTCTTTCTTACAGACCTGTTCGCAGCGGCGGCAGCCAATGCACTGGTCGTGGAGTTCCTCAAGATATGAGAAGTCCCCTTCCTTTGCAAAGCCCATGGCTTCCGGGATGTCGAGTTCTTCCGGACAGGCAATCATACAGGCTCCACAGTCTGCACATTTTGCGACCCAGTCTGCGAATTCCTCATCAGTGGGAATTGCAGTAATGCCTTCTGCATCACGGATCGGGCCCATTTCCATAGTAAGCCTGATACAGAGTTCACCGAGTTTGTCGTAGTCCAGCATCACACAACCCGGAATTGCTCCTGACTTGAGTTCCTCAACGACATCATCGACATTGGCATCGGTCCTGTTCGGAAGTCCGTACATGATCTTTGCGTTGGACGCGATAACCGGAATCTTAAGTTTCTGGGCTTCAGGTACAATATCCCCGCGGACGCACTGTTCATCCACAACAATAACATCAGGCATTCCGGAGCGAATGACTTTCAGTTCCTTGGACATGGAACCGATAACCTTGGCATATGGGGGTCTCCTGTCAGCTTCCTTGTACCTGGAAAGGTCTATTGCGGTACAGCAGAGCCCGGCAATTTCCATCTTGTCGGTGAGGTCGTGTTCTTCCATGTAATCCATCATGTAGGTGACACCGCCTACATTATGCCCGATCACACACAGGAAAGGCTTGGACTTGTCAATCGTCCCCATCCCAATCTCTATCAGAGGAGCCTCTGGATCAGCTTTTGGGAAGTCGTATGCTGCAACCTGCACAACATCGGAAATTTCCATACCTACGTGGTCCAGGCTGCCGCTGAAGAGAGCTTTTGAGTCATAGTCGATCTCTGCGGATTCCTGACCTGCATGGACTGTTGCAAGCAGCTGGGTCAGCTGTTCTTCTACGAATTCCATGGCTGGTTTTATTTCACCAAGGTTCTTTGGACTGAGTCCTGTGCTGATTGTGATATTCGGAGTAAGCACATTTGACTGCCCGAGGTTGAGGGGTAAGTCTTCTCCGAAGGTTTCAATCAGGTGGTCAAGCAGGTGGCGGCCGTGGGCAGCGTGGCAGGCAGTACCTGTAATCACACGGAGGAAGAATTCTCTTCCATTGTGGCCCAGCATGTCAATACCACAAGCACCTCTCTTGTTCCCTGAGAGATCACAGGGGCCGTAGGTACAGTAGCAGCACTGGTCACACATGGGGGTGATGACAGGCTCGTAGCGGTCAAGCAGTTTGAAGTTCCAGTCATCCCTGTAGGACTCGAGTCCTGGGAAAAGTGTGGGACCTGCTTTCTCGAGCTCCTTTGCTTTTTCTTCAGCAGCCTCCTTTGCTGCCCCTACAATATTATTGATAGTGATCTGAACGGATTCAAGATCTTCTATTGAAAAACTCCCAGTAGTTAATTTGCTCATTTTAGCTTTACCTCCTAAATGCGCTTAAAGTCACTTTATTCAACGATTCTTGAAAGTTCCAGCTATTTAAATGACTTTTTTTTAGAGATCGTTTTTTATTTTTTTATAGAAATTACACACTTACAAACAAAATTAAGTACAGTAAATTAAGCAGTTAAAACTTGAATTTTTATGGAGTTGGGAGTTCACTGCTTTTATTTTAGACATCAAGTGGGTAAGTCCTATATTCGTAAACGTTGTGATCTCAGAATAATAAAAGAGATCTTAGAGACTACCCGAAAAGCTCTATGCGTGTTGTAAAATTTACAATTAGATAATTAGTGTTTATTATCCGGAATCCGTTCATTTATGATCCGCCAATTGTAGAAGTTACCGTAGGTCACAGCACTTTTCGGATATACCCTTAAATTACACATTAGCGACGTATTATAAATAATTTGCACTTTTGTTCTGTTTAAATATAAAAATAAACAATTCCGTTGTATAAATCTTATCTAAACTCTTACAAGTCGTTGACTCGTGACGAAGCCTGAAAAACGGCATCATCTGCTCATTTTTCATAAGATAAGATCATGAAATTATTCGGATGAGAGACAAAGTAAAAGTACCTGTAATTAGCAGAACTTTTACATTAAATCAGGTATAATAGGCAGAAAATAGCTACTGGATTAACGGACATGTGGCGCAAAACTGGTAGGTAAACATCATAGTTATAATCGTATTTTATTCAGTTATGAGTTTAATGCTATTGGTTTTGCACCTAAAATACAGAATCCTGAAAATGGATTCATAATTTATTTATTTTACCAATAGTTGTATTATTGAAGCATTAGTTATTTATACTTCGTCTCTTTTGTGTATTTTGACAGTGAGCCGAGTTAAGTGGAATATCAAGAAGCCAAAAAGCTACCTATTGCAAACTCAAAGAAATTCGGATAAATGTTCTCGTATTTATTAACGGGTCCTGGAAGAGCTTGAAACATTCGTCTTTACGACCTTCTCCAGGTAGAGCAGAATGAGGCTACCGGCTGAATGGAGTATCCTGGAAAACTTTCAGGAACGACTTCCAAAAAAATCATTGGCACTGGTCTGGACTGATTCAAGATTTTCTATAGAAAAATTCCCTGTAGTTAATTTGCTTATTTTAGCTTTACCTCCTAATATGCTTAAAGTCACTTTGTCAAAGCCACTTTATCAGAGGATTGTTTTATGATATCTAGCATACCGATAATGACTGTGCAATTTATATTGACATCTGCTTGAATGTTCCGGCTATTTTAATGGCATCTTTAGTAGATCGTTTTTAACTTTTTATCAAATTTGCACACTTACACTCCAAAATCAAGCACAGTAAATTAAGCAGTTAAAACTTGAGTTGTTATGGAGTTGGAAGTTTACGGCTTTTGTTTTAGACTTTTAGTGGGTAAACCTCATATTAGTGAACGTTCTGATCTCAGAAAAAGAGATATTGGAGACTATCCGAAAAGTCTATGCATGTTGTAAAATTTACAATTGGACAATTAGTGTTTATTATCCGGAATCCGTTCATTTATGATCGATGATTGTAGAAGTTACAGTAGGTCACAGCGCTTTTCGGATAGACTCCTAAATTACACATAAGCGACGTACTATAAATAGTTTTCATTTATGTCCGGTTTAAATATAAAAATAGGAAAAAGTCCGTTATATAAATCCTATCTACATTCTTAATGTCTCTGACTCGTGACGAATCATGAAAAACGGTATCATCTGCCCATTTTTTATAAGATAATAAATGAGTTTATTCGGATAAGTGGCAAAACGAAAGTACCAGTGATTTACAGAAATTTTACGTTAAATCAGTTGTCAAAGGCAGAAAATAGCCACAGGACTAACGGATATATGATACAAAACTATCAGGTAAATGTCATAGTTTTAATTGATTTTTATACAGTTGAGTGTTTATTGATATTGGTTTTGTATTTAAATTACAGAATCCTGAAAATGGATCCGAATTTTTTAGTTTTATCAATATCTAATTTCCCTTGGCGTTATTTATTTATACCACCTCGCTTTTGTGTAGTTTGACGGTCGGTTGAGTTACACGGAGTATCAAGATTCTACAAGTTGCACTATAAATTTTTTCCAAATTATTCTTAAGAAACAATTTTGAAAGTATGCTACCATGGATACAGGTGACGAAAATTTGTCGACTGTCAAGCTGATCTAAAAAACCTTCAGTTTAAATGTAATATATTTGATTTCAGGTTTGCTTCTGATTTCTAGAGCCCATTCAAAATGATGAAATAACCATAGCTGAGGTTAAGAGGATTTTAAAACCTTGAGGTATAGCAATTCTTCCAATCCAGATTATCTCTAAAAAAACGATTGAGTACTTGTATAACTCATATGGATCATACCATTTAGAGCATTTGGAGCAGGCTATTTTGAGAAGTATATTCCTGATTTGACAGAATCCTAAATATTATAATGAAAAATGCGCTTTTTTGTATGGCCTTTCCGTATCAATTCGTAGAATCTGTCAAATTAAGGTCATACGTTGGAATCTGTCAAATTAAGGTCATATGTTGGAATAAGCCACCCTGGGCTCTCGGTGGCTACACAGGGTTGAATACTTTTATCTTTAATATGTGATACTCGAAAGCATGTTCACGATACTTGTAGCTAGAAAAAAACGATTTCTGATCCGTTTCCAGCAAAACACTTATGACTGTTATATGCGGAGATTTTTTGGCAACTTTAATCGTCTCAAATTTTTGGATTCCCGGTTTGGTGGCATTCTGCTGAGTATACACTTTTGGTGTTATTATGGTAGTTTGTGTTCACTCTAATCCTTAATGACGATGTTACAGTCAATACTTTGAACGCTTTCTAAAAATTAATCGATGGATATTTATTACGTGTCGCATTAGTTAATTTGATGGTCAATAAAGTTAAGCGCAGGGTTTCTTGCTTTCCAAAGGCCACCTATTACAAGCCCAGAGAAATCCCTCTTTGCTGTCTTGAAATCGCCAATATATCCATAGAAGAGCTTGAGGCTATTCGTCTTTGCGACCTTCTCCAGATCGAGCAGAATGAGGCTGCTGACCGGATGGGAATATCCCGAAAAACTTTCTGGAGCGACCTCCAAAGGGCACGGCAAAAAGTAGCTGATGCTCTTGTCAACGGAAAAGCGATCGAGATATCTGGAGGAGAATACATTAATACTGGTGAATGTAGGGTCAATTTTCTCTGCAAAGAATGCGATCATATGTGGGAACCAAAGTTCGACCAGAACCGTCCGACAAACTGCCCGAGTTGTGGTTCAAGTCTAATTTTCCGACTCGGCGGCGATGGAAGAGGAAAGAGATTTGTCGAGAATGATTACTGTTGTCCTAAAGAAAAGGGAAGCAGCAGGAATACTAGTGAAGGAAGCAAAAAAAAGTTACAATAGCTATACTATCGACAAGTGATACTGGACTGGAGTCTTATGTATGAGCCCATTTTGGCTCATGGGTGCATTGGGTTTTTAATGTCGAGTTTCCGGATTCAAATTTGACCTGATGATACCCCCTGTTCAGGGAGGATTTCTACGGAGCCAGAATCTCAAAATCCCGAACTTGAGCCTTCGAATCCGAAACAAAACTCCGGATATCCAGATTGAATATCCGGAATCTTCAAAAGCCGGGATTTCCATAGAGGCTTATAGTCCAAAGTCTTTATTACATTCCAAGAGCTTTATTAGTTTTCTCGATCGACTTTGCACCGTCACTTTCCAGTTCCATCATGGCCCTGATAGCGTCCACATTTTCGGGAACTACTATGGATTCCTGGTGGATGGCCTGGAAAAAGTAGAATTCTTTTTCGTCCACTGTTATGGACTCGGGCCAGATACAGTTCTCCCACATGTCGTTTCTGGGGCGTTTGATGTCTCTGGCAACTTCCATAATTTCTGCTGTCGAAGTAATCCCCTGTCCAATGAACCGGATTCTGGACTGGGAAGAGAAAATTTTCTTGATGTCTTCTGCAGTACAATCCGTGTCGACTTCCATATTTACGGTGTGCAGGTGCATGAGAGTTGTCGGGACCAGCAGGGCTGCAGATGTGATATTTATATGCGGGATCACACTTCTTACGTCGGGTCCGTGGTGGGACGGAAGTTTGACAGGGTGAAGTACTATTGCATTAATCGGGCCTTTTTTAATATCATTGGGATCGGTTGCTCTTCTTGCAAGAATCGCCCTTACTTTCTTTACCCCGAGTTCCCTGTCTATCGGTGTGATAGTCCTGCAAAGCCCTGTGGTGTTGCAGGAGACAACCCTTACCAGATCGCGGCCCAGAGCCCCCTCGTAATTGCTGACTGCATTAAAGGAAAAACCCGCAATCGGGTGGCTCTCCCCTCCCTGCCAGATCGCTTTTACCCCTGCTTTCTCATATAAAGGCTTATTCTTTTCCCCGACTCCCCCTGGCGTACAGTCCACAACCAGGTCAGCCTTCTCTATCATTTCTTCAACGGATCCGGCTGCAGGCATCCCTGCCTTCTCAAAAGCTCCGACATTCTCAGCAGGGGCATATATATCATACCCCAACTGATGGGCCACTGCAGCTTCATAGTTTGGCGTCCTCTTGGAAATTCCGACAACTTCCATATCGTCCTGAGCCTTAACGGCGTCTGCAACTCTTTTCCCTATGGTTCCGTAACCGTTTACTGCAATCTTTGCTTTAGCCATTTGTCATCCTGTCCTGTATTTATTCTATCCTGAAACCTATGTATTCTTATGTCTTAAATCAAGTGCAATAGTCGTTATTGTTGCACTTTTTGGGCAATTTCAGGTTTAACGATATTGATTTTTCAGCCCAATCTCGTAACTTATATCGTGAAAACTTATATCGTGAACAATGCACGATCCGAATATTGAACCAGTCTTGAATAACTCAAAGAGATCCGGAATCCTGTTTACCCCCATGAAATCAGGCACTGGAAGATAATTTTGATTATCTGTTTGGCTCTTGCCGGAATATTTACAGCATATAAGGAATATCCGAACATACAGTTGGATAGGAAAAAATCATCTTTTTCATATCAGATGCCTTGAGTCCAAGCCTCATTACTGCAGCGAAAATGTTGATAGCTTCTCCGGCATTCGGACCCAGAATATGAGCTCCCATTATACGGTCATTTGCTTCATCGATAATTACCTTTGAAGCCACAAAATCCGCTCCTTCGCTCCGGCCTGTTTTTTCGCTGCTCCTGTCCCGGAAGATTATCTTATACTTATCGCTATCTTTAACGGTGCTGATTCCTACCGAAGCCAGGACAGGCATGGTGTGGACCGCACTTGGAATGCCTTTGTAGTCAGCCTCGACACTATCTTCGGTAAGGATGTTAACTGCTGCAACTTCTCCCTGATAGGCTGCCACAGGAGTAAGCTGCATACCCTCCGAGGCGCAGTCCCCACCTGCATAGATTCGGGGATTTGAAGTCCTCATGTGCTTATCAACTTCAATAGCTCCCCCTTCAACCCTGACCCCGGCTTTTTCGAGATGCAGCTCCTCTATATACGGAACACGACCTGCTCCATGAACTACCATATCCGCACGGAAACTCCGGATTTCGGATTCAGACCCGGCCCTGACCAGAAAGCTGTTGCCTTCTTTTTCGACCGCAATCACCGGCTTATTTGTGAAGATTTTGATTCCTGCAGCTTCGGATTCATTTATAAGAAAATTTACCATGTCGGAATCAAAGGATTTAAGGAGTTTTTCACTCCTGTGCAGAATTATAGCTTCTGATCCGGCTTTCAGTGTAATATGAGAAAACTCCATGGATATATGCCCGCCTCCGATGAAAATAATTCTTTCAGGGAGTTTTTCGGTTTCCATAAATTCCCCACTCGTAATTATGTATTCTTCCCCGGGAATGTTGAGTTTTCTTGGCTTTGCACCTGTAGCAAGAAAAATATATTCTCCTTTAAGCTTATCCTCCCCGACAGCGACCGTATTCTTATTTTCAAAATAAGCTTTTCCGTGATATGTATCAATTCCCAGTTCCACAAAATGGTTCTCAGTTTTTCTGGAACATTTTTCCGTAAATGTCCTCCTGAACTCGATAAGCGAAGGCCAGTCAATCTTTAATGGATTTTGAGTTCCCGCACCCTTCCCTATAAGTCGATTATTCCAGTCCGTAATCTCTGCGATATCTACAAACATCTTTTTCGGATCACAACCTATGGGAGGAGAGACACCCCCGTATTCCCTCGAGTCGATAATAGCTGTTTTTAATCCTGAGCTTGCAACTTTGTCCGCAAAAGTCCTGCCTGAGGTTCCGGTCCCGATAATTATAATATCGTAGTCCTTTTCCATAGTTTCCTTCCTTTTTATTCGCGACTTCCCGGAAAAACGATAGTGTGAAATAGCTACTCCCCTGTATCCTTTTATTCATTTTATTTATAGGAATAAGTAATTCACCTGAACTTTTTTCCTGAAAAAAGTTCCTGATACAATGAAGAAAGGAGGAAAGATTTCTATTACGGCTTGAATCAGGGAGTTTCAGTTCTTCGAGTTCAGCAGATCTAAAAAGAATACATGCGTCTTCGGTTAAGTAAGGAATCATGATAAATTGCCTCCATTTTCGTAATAGTTCTCAAAAACTGTATCCCATCGGGAGTTGGAACTGGGTATCGATTTCATGTAAATAGGACAAAATTTAAGGCGACTTTTGGTGCGAAATCGATATCCTTCAGGCAAGAAAATTCCTTAACCGATGACCAATGGAAAAGAATACAATGATACTGATCAGGAACATACAATGATACTGATCTGGAACATACAATGATACTGATCAGGAGCTTCGTACTGGAGAAAATCCTTGTTGACCGGGAAACGGTTTTTTAAATCCTGTAAATTTCAAACCTTTTCCGGATTTTTGTTTTCCAGAATTTCCTTCAATTCCTTTTCCAGTTTTTTCCTCCTTATATCCAGGTGATCGGCTTTCAGGTTAAGGCTTTGAAGCTGTCTTGAACGCATTTCCGGCTCAATTATTTCCTCTGTTTCTTCCATTTGTTTTTTCATGGATTCGAACTCGGTTTTGACCTCTTCTTTCCGGGCTTTTAAGAATTCCAGTTTTCCTGAAAGTTCTGCTTTTCTATTCTGTTCCGGTACACTGCTTACCTGCTGTTTCAGGTCCTTTTCTTTTCTTTCCAGGTTCAGGAGAACAAGTTCGATCTTGCCCAGGATTTCGGCTTCTATTGCTTTGTCAAAGATGATTTCTTCAGGCTTCTTTTCCTGAGGTTTTTCAGGCACTTCGGCTTTCAGGGGCTCTTTTGGGGGGATGAAAACGGTCCCTTCTTTCAGGATCCTCTGGTTCATGAAGTTGGGGGAGACGATTTCTACATCAGCTTCGTGCAGGGAGTCCAGGACAGCTTTTTTGAAGTCCGATCGAGCTGTGATAAGGCTCTCAATGTTCTTTAAGAGCCCTCCGACCTTGTACGTGACCGAAAAGTCCCCGAGTTCCAGGACGTGGACGAAAGGGTTTTCAAGCCCTATTTTTTCTGCGGCCAGGAGCAGGTTTTTTTCGATTTTCTGGCGGGGGACATCGTAGCCAAGGGAGACGCAGGTAGAGATAATGGTTCCCGAAGTCCTGATTGTTTTTAATGGGTTTGAGACCAGTTTGAGGTTCGGAAAGGTTACCAGGTCCCTGTCTATCGACTGGACCTCCGTGTGCAGGATGTGGATGTCGGTAACTCTCCCGAAGAAGTTCCCGCTTTCAATGTAATCTCCTGCCCGGAAGGGCTTTATAACTTTCAGCATGATCCCGGACATCGCATTTGCAATAAAAGTGGTGGAGGAAAGCGCAACTGCAGCCCCGGCAATAATTCCGAGCAGGCTGAGAATCGACTCCTTGTACTGGACTGCAATCGGAAGGCTGAACACGACAAAAATGAGGCCGATACTGAGGATGACAAACTGGATTAGCTGCTTTGCAAATTTCACGTCTGTGTGGAGAAGCTTTGTCCTGGCAAGCAGGCGGTCAACTGCAAAAATCAGAAAAAGGGTAACCGCCACTGTAATAATACTTACAAGATAGTCCCCAAGAATCTGGGATAAATAGCTCAGCTTCTTTTCCCCCTCTAATTTCTTCCTCTAATTTCTTCCTCTAATTTTTAACTTCTCCTTTTTTCTTTTTTGCCGTCATGATTCCCTTAAATAATTTTTTTCTGTCAAGCTCGGCTATATCTTCTTACATCCTGTTATACCCTATTACGTCCTGTTAGCTCTTTTCGTATCCTGTCAATTACTGTTAATTTGTTTCTGATGCTTGATATTATTAACTTCAAAACTTGTGGGTGAAGCAGGGGCTCAGGTCTGGGTCTTGTCTTTGTCAAAAAATTCGTAGAAATGCATGGGGGGAAGGTATGGGTAAACTCCTATCTGAAAAGGAAAGTACTTTTACTTTTACTCCTACCTGATCTCGTGGGCCGTAATTTTCTTCTTCCCGTCCTGCGGGAAATAACTTTAAAAGCTCTTAAATAAATTATTGTGGATAAATTCTTGTGATAGGTGAACTGGATATGAAAATCGCAGTATGCGGGAAAGGCGGAAGTGGAAAGAGCACGATTTCTGCGCTCCTGGCAAAGCAGATGGCAAAAACAAAGAACGTGCTTGTGCTCGATACCGATGAATCCAACTACGGGCTACATGGCCAGCTCGGGCTTGCGGCTCCAAGGGACCTTATGGAGTACTTCGGAGGAAAACAGGGTTTCAAGCAAAAACAGAGAGCTCCGAAGACTGCTCCTCTAGGCGGGCTTGCAGTTCCTGGGGCTTTGGGAGGCCAGCCGAAGTCCCGCTTTTTTGAAGAGAGGTGGAGCTTTTCCGACCTGCCTCCGGAATTCGTGGAAGAGAGGGGAAAGATAAGGCTCATGGCAATTGGAAAAATCCATGAGTTCGGGGAAGGCTGTGCCTGTCCTATGGGGGTCCTCACACGGGAATTTCTCGAAAACTTGGATCTTGCAGAAGATGATATCGTTCTCGTGGACACGGAAGCTGGCGTGGAGCATTTCGGGCGAGGAGTTGCAAAGGATTTTGACACGATCCTGGTTGTGGTAGACCCCTCCTTTGAATCCCTTAAGTTGTCCAAAAAGTTCGATGAGCTCGGGGAACAGGCCGGAAACAGGGTTTTCTTTGTGCTGAACAAAGTTGAGGAGGACATTAAAGGCGAGCTACTTGAAGCGGTTGATTCCTCGAAAGTTGCCGCGGTGATTCCGGCAGACAGGGAACTTTTCAGGGCGTCCCTGAAAGGTGCGGAATTCGATATTGAACTTGATGGAATCGCAGAACTTGCGGAGTTCCTGGATCAGAATTGATTCATGAACCGGGCCTGTGAACCAGTACATTTAATTTTGCCCATTTTAATTTTTCCGGGCAGCCCTTCTCTTTTTTTGATACTTTACTTTCAGGGACTCAGCCCTGAGTGAATTTTCTTTCTTATTAGTCTGCTTAAGCGAGTGAAGACGATGAAACGGACGGAGCACTGACGAGCCTTAACTCGACTAGTGCAACTCCACGGGAAAATTCCGGACAATTATCCGAAAGTATATTATTGATCGTGTTATTTGAATAATGCAAAAGTTTTACTTAGTCTATGGACAGCAGGTCTTGTTTACCGGAGCTGTCTTTTCCTGGATTTCTTACTTATTTAACACTGATTAACAGGGAAATGCATTTTTAGAATTGCATTTTCCCTGTTTTAATTGTGGAGATGATGATTATGACTACACGCGAGTACATGCTTGGAAACGTGGCAATCGCCCGGGGCCTTCTGGAAGGCGGCGTACAGCTAGCTGCAGGCTATCCGGGAACTCCTTCTTCGGAGATTATAGACACGCTTGCTTCCCGGGAGGGCCGGGACTACTATATAGAATGGTCCGTGAACGAAAAGGTTGCAATGGAAGTGGCAGTCGGAGCCGCCTGGGCCGGGGTGCGTTCGGTGGTGACCATGAAGCACGTCGGGTTAAATGTTGCAGCCGACCCCTTCATGACCCTCGCCTATGCAGGGACAAAAGGCGGGTTGATCGCAATTGTGGCTGATGACCCTTCCTGCCACTCTTCCCAGAACGAGCAGGATACAAGGCGTTATGCCCAGTTTGCCCTTGTGCCCTGTTTTGATCCCTCAACCCCTCAGGAAGCCAAGGATATGATTCCTTATGCTTTTGAGTTTTCTGAAAAATTTGAAATTCCGGTTATCTTCCGACCCACAACCAGGATCTCCCATGGGAAATCCGATATCGAGCTAGGGGGAATTCCGACAGACAAACCCGAGCCTAATTTTGAAAAACTGCTCGACCGCTGGGTCATGCTGCCCAAGAATGCTCGGCCCCGCCATACCCATCTCCTCTCGATCCAGAAGGCAATGGAGGACGCGCTTGCCGAATCCCCCTGGAACTCCCTGGAACTGAAACCTGATGCAAAACTCGGGGTAATAGGAGCAGGTATCGCATCCGTTTATGCAAAAGAGGCCCTGGAGGAACTGGGGCTTGAAGCATCCTTCCTGAAGATAGGGACCTATCCTGTCCCGAAAAAGCTTATTCTGGAAATGCTTGAAACAGTAAATGCTGTTCTTATCTTTGAAGAACTCGAACCGATTGTGGAAGAGCAGGTAAAGCTGATTGCGCAGGAAGCCGGCCTTCCGGTTACGGTCATGGGAAAAGCTGGCAGCTTTGTCCCGCGGGAAGGAGAACTGGACATCAGCGCTTTCCTCGAAGCCCTGAAGAAAGCTTTTGACTTGGATGTCGAACCCGAAACAGGAAGCATTTCCCTTGAACTTGCTCCCCGCCCGCCTGCCCTCTGCGCCGGCTGTTCTCACAGGGCAACTTTCTATTCCATGAAGAAGGTTTTTGGAAAAGATGCTATCTACCCGAGCGATATCGGCTGTTATACCCTCGGGATTCAGAGCGGAACCGTTGAGACCACGCTCTGCATGGGCTCAAGCATAAGCATTGCATCGGGGCTTTACCATGCAGGAGAAAAGCGCCCGATCTGCTGTTCCATCGGGGATTCAACCTTTTTCCATACAGGTATGAACTCGCTTTTGAATGCGGTCTTCAACAAAGCCAATATTACGGTCACAATTCTTGACAACCGCATCACGGCCATGACCGGGCACCAGCCAAACCCCGGAGTCGGCTATACGATTACCGGAGAGCCAACTGTTGAGGTCTCGCTTGCCGAACTCTGCAGGGCTATGGGAACCGGATCCGTGGCGGTTGTTGACCCCTACAACCTGGAAGAGACTCAGGAAGCTTTCAAAGCCGCAAAGGATTTCGAAGGCACAGCCGTGGTTATTGCAAAACAGCCCTGTGTAATCTCAGGCAAGAGGGCGGGGATCAAAAGGATCCCGTATGTCGTTGATCCTGAAAAGTGCGAAGGCTGCAAGCAATGTGTTAAGTTCGGCTGCCCTGCAATCGAATTTGATGAGGAAAACAAGCGTGCTGTTATTACTGCCCTCTGCAGCGGGTGTGGAGTCTGTGCGCAAATCTGCAAGTTTGATGCTATCCGGGAGGTGAAGAGATGAGCGAGAGAGCCGGAGTAAAGAAAATCGACCTTTTGATCACGGGTGTTGGCGGGCAGGGGGCAATCCTTGCATCGGACATTATCGGAAAAGCCGCAGTCGTTTCAGGGATTCCCATTCGGGCAGCCGAGACCCATGGCATGGCACAGCGCGGAGGTTCGGTTGTAAACCACATAAGGCTGGGTTCCGATTTCGGGTCAATGATCCCTAAAAAAGGAGCCGATATCATGCTTGCCCTTGAACCCATGGAAGCGGTTCGGTACCTTGATTTCCTGAAAGACGGCGGAGTGATTATAGTTAATACTCAACCTATCATCCCCGTAACCGTTACTTCCGGAATGGCAAAGTACCCGGATGTCCAGGAAATCCTTGACACCCTTTCGGAAAAATACATAGTCAAAGCCTTTAATGCAGACGACCTGGCTTATGAAGCCGGGAGCAGGCTTGCAATGAACGTGGCAATGGTTGGGGCAGTTTCCGGTTACCTGCCTGTTCCGAAAGAATCCCTGCTTGAGAGCGTGAAGGCTCTTGTACCGCAGAAAACAATCGAGATTAATGTCAGGGCTTTTGAGATGGGGAGAAGAAAAGTAGAGGAAAGCTGAAAGTAGGGAAGACTTCAGTCTTCTACTTTTTTCTCTATTTTGTTTTGTATCTTTCATTCGGAAGGTAAACATATAGATTAATATTATTAATTTTATACCTCTTTCCCGGTCTTCCCATGACAGAGAAAAACAGCAGTAGAAGAGTTGAATCCTCCTTAAAACGTACAAGGTTCTTAGGTAACCTCGGCCTTATCAGGCTGTCCTACAATTACCTCCGGTAATAAATGAAATCCTTCTTTTTTGATTTAAAGGGCTTATTTGCTTTCTTTTTAGCACTTTTTTATTACTACCAATAATTGTCGGACATCCCCTTATGACTGGAGTTTTCAGAGAACTTGAAGTTGACAAACTGATCGATGAGAAACTTCCAAAAGAAAGAGATCACACCGTCCCTCACTCAGTTTGCATCTTTGCCATGGTAATCAATGGTCTTGGTTTCATAGGGCAACGTCTGTACCTGTTCCCTGATTTTTTCAAAAACATTTCTACGGAAAGGCTTTTAGGAGACGGTATGACAAGAGAAGACCTGAATCAATACGTTATCGGAGAGACTCTTGACAGAATCGTCAGATACGGCCCTACAAAACTGTTTACGGAAATTACTCTTCACATTATGGCTCGTCTACCTATTCCTGTTCACTGTTTACACGCTGACACTACAAGTGTCAGCGTTTATGGGGATTATGATGACGAAGAAACTGAGTTTATTGACATTACTTTTTGAGTTCCTGAAAACGGAAGATAGGATCTCAAGCAGTTTGTGCCGAGCTTGATTGTTAATCAGCATGGGATACCTCTTTTCATGAATACACATTCAGGAAATGCTTCAGACAAAAACACAATTCTGGAAGGAATAAAATCTCTTAAATCAGTTTTAAGACCTGAAAGCAAAGTGTACTATGCCGCTGATAGTTCCTTTTATACAGACAATAATATCCAGAACATAGGAAGGTCATTATGGATCAGTCGTGTTCCTGCAACAATTACCGAGGCAAAGGAACTGATAGCTTCAAATATGAACTTGCAAACGCTAAAAAGTGATGAGAGGTACTCATTCTATCGAACTTTTGTGGAATATGGCGGAATAAAACAAAAGTGGGTTTTGTTGCTTTCTCACAAGATGAAAGAGAAGAAAGAGCAAACTCTAAGGATGAAGCTTGACAGAGAGGTTGAAAAAGCAGAGAAGTCTTTTAAAAAGCTGAAAGGAGAAAATTTCTTCTGCGAAGAGGATGCATTAAAAGCCGCAGAGAAATGGATTGCAGATTTCCCTTCTGTCTCACTTGAAAAAGTAGATGTGAAATCCACTAAAAAACGTAAATCGGGTAAAAGAGGAAGACCTTGAAAAGATGAGGAATTAAAGACTTATTACAGGATAGATGGCAGCATAAAGGTTAATGATGCTTTTTTTTGAAAAAAATGGAGAAAATGGGACTTTTCATCCTTGCGAGTAATGTTATCAGTCTTTCTCCTGAAGAGATGCTGAAGTATTACAAAGGTCAGGATAACGTGGAAAAAGGATTCAGCTTCTTGAAAAGTGATACATTTAGCATATCGAAAGTTTACCTCAAGAACAAAAAGAGAATTGAAGCGCTGACTATGATAATGGTTCTCAGCTTAATGATTTATTCAATTGCAGAATGGAAATTATGGACAAAATTAGACGAAGAAAATGAAACGGCTCCAGATCAAAAAGGGAAACCAACAAAAAGACCTACAATGAGATGGATATTTTTCAATTTCCAGGGAATTACAGAACTTATTTCTCAGAACGAAGGACAAATGAAATCAGAAATATTGAATATGGAGGAGATTCACTGGATGATATTGAGGCTAATGGGGAAGAAATATGAAAATGTCTATCTCTGATTAAGTTAACATGCCGAATAAACGTTATATATCCACATTAAATAATTATATTACTTTAATTATTTTAATTATCTCCTATTAATATAAAGTGTAGAAGTTTTTTGTAATTAAAGACTAGGTTTTTAATTAAATAGTAAAAAATATATTCAATTAATATGAAATTAACTTTAAAGAGTGCGATTACTAAACTCTATGACCCTTAAGTGAAAATGAAGGAGATAATGGTGGATGGAACAGATAAAAAACTGTTTAATTGATTATCTGAAAGCCAATTCTTTTATGGATAAAGATACTCACCTGGAAGACAGCGATTCTCTTACTCAAAACGGCATCATAGATTCGATTGGCCTTCTGGAACTAATTGACTATATTACTGAGAAATACTCTATCGAAATTCCAGAAGAAATGTTGACACCGGAAAATTTTGACACTCTACAGGGAATTAGCAATATGATACACAAACTGGCGAAGTAAAAAGAAGTGAAAAATATGCGAATTGATGCGTATATATCAGAATACGCCAGAAAAACTCCTCAAAGCGTTGCCCTGGAAGATAGCAAAAACTCGGTTTCCTATGGCTGTCTCGAGAAGGACATAAGTAATATAGCTTTATATCTGAAGGATTTTAAACGTTCCAGATTTACAATACTTGCAGAATCCGATATACAGTATGTAAAACTTCTCCTGGCTGTATACCGGTCTGAAAATATTGCAATCCCACTGCCAATAGAATTTCCCAGGTTCAGCCTTGAACGAATTCTTGATTCTGCCCATGTCAACAATATAATTACAACAGATACTCAGTACTCAAGGTTTGGGAAGAGCTTTTTTGAGCGTTTCGGAACTGTCGTTGTTACTTACAATGATATGTCAGTAAATATCCTCCGTAAGGAGATTAAAGACGAAACCAACAATCCTGAACTGAGATTGGTTCTCTATACTTCCGGCACAACAGGTACTCCAAAAGGGGTCATGTTGAGTGACAGGAACCTGATAGCAAACGGAGAATCAATAATAGGAGTGCTTGGCATAACTTCTGAAGATAAAGGAGCGCTTGTGATATCTCCGCATCACGCTTTTGGAAACTCTATTCTCAATTCCCATCTGATGGCTGGAGGTTCTGTCCGAATAGGAACAATGAATTTTATGAATTCTGTTTTTAATCTGATAGGGTCAGGAGTATCAATTTTTTATGGCGTGCCCAGCACCTATCGCATGCTTCTCAAGTATCCAGATAGGTTCAGGCAGGTTTTTACCGGTGTCAGAACCGCTGCTTCAGCAGGCGGAGGTATGGATAGGTCAATCGTAAAAGAGATCCGAGAGCTTGCTCCGTGGCTTGAAATTCTGCCAATGTATGGGCAGACCGAAGCTACGGCAAGGCTTGCCTATGTGCCGGCAGAAGACGTGGATAAATTTATTGATACGATAGGAAAAGCAATTCCTGGAGTTACTCTGGACGTCTTTGACTTTGAGTGCAGATCGGTAGAGCCAAACATAGAAGGTGAGCTGGTTGCCAGAGGGGAAAATATCCTGATAGGTTATCTTGATGATGAAATTGCTACTAAGAGTAAGGTTGTAAACGGATGGCTTCATACAGGAGATCTTGCACAAAAACTGCCCAATGGATATATCCGGCTGCTTGGGCGCAAAGATGACATTATAAAAATCGGGGACCATCGTGTGAATCCCAGAGAAATTGAAAGATATATAGAGGAGAATAACACGGTCTCCAGGGTTTTTGTTGTGCCTGTATCTCATGAACTTATGGGGACTGCTATTAGCCTCATGGTCATGCCTGCGGAAGGGACAGAAATTGAAGCCCTTTATGCTTTTTGCAGGAAGAATTTTCCAGGTTATCTCTGCCCAAGAGAAATACTTTTTATCGATTATATCCCGTTGAGCGAGAACGGGAAAATATCCAATAGATCAATAATAGAGGAATACCAGCATGTCAAAAGTAGTATGTAAAAAGTGTATTCTGGATTCTGATATTCCAGGTATAACTATTAATATGGAAACTGGTTTCTGCCATTTTTGTGAAACTTATGCTCCTCTCTCTCTTCAGGAAAAGGGCGAGTACTTGGCAAAAATTGAAGAACTTTTTGAAAAACACCGGGGAAAAGGCAACTACGATGTTATCTATGCACTTTCCGGTGGGAAAGACTCTTCATACACGCTTTACAAACTCAAAAAAGACTATCCTTTCCTGAAGGTTCTTGCTGTCCAGTTTAATAACGGATTCATTTCCGAAGGCGCAGTAAAAAACGCAAAAAAAATATGCAAAATAACAGGCTCCGACTACTACCAGCTGACAATGCAAAATAAGATTCTTTATGATACATTCCGAAAGGCAGCCGAATCATATGATGCGTTTCCCAAGTTCGCTAAGTATAGAGCCAGCGACATATGCAATATCTGTATAACTATCATCAAACAGAAACTGATAGAGCAGGCAATTGTTCAGAAAGTACCTTTTATTGTATTTGCTTTCACGGCCGGGCAATCTCCAAACCCCATAATAAACCTTTCACCTAATTTTATAAAATGGTCCAGAAACATGTTTGAAACACAACTTCAAAAGATAGGCATCCATGACAAGGACGAACTTTTCCTGGTCAAAAATAAAGTTATTGAAGATCTGGAGGGAAGTGCTCCGAGTATCCTTCACCCACTTTGTCTATGGGAATATAGCGAGGATAAAGTACTTGAGACACTTCTGGAGATCGGATGGGAACCACCTGGAATCAATGACAGTAACTCAACCAACTGTACATTAAACTCTTTTGCCTGCTATAACCATCTGGAAAAATATGGGTTCCATCCATATACCTTTGATATAGCAGGGCTTGTCAGAAGCGGAGAAATGTCAAGGGAAGAAGGGCTTGAAAAAATTAATCAGGAACTTTCAAGACCGTTAATAGAAGAAGCTGCAAAGAAGCTTAAGTTGAATCTCAAAGAAGATTAAGTTGAGTTTTAAAGAAGCTCAAAATAAACACTCAAATTCTTTTAATTGAACATTAAAATCACTTCAGGAGAAAATATTATGCAGGAAACGGAAGAACCCAGTGTTAAGATAACGGAAGAACTCAACAAGGATATTGAAAATCTGGCATTAAACATCAGGGGTTTTATTAAAAGCCAGATCTCAGGTTTTAAGAAAAAAGGAGCTGTTCTGGGAGTATCGGGTGGAATTGATTCAGCTGTAGCCCTTACCCTCTGCGTACAGGAACTGGGAAAGGAACATGTTTATGGTCTTATACTTCCTGAGAAAGAGTCAGCCCCTTCAAGTAAAGTTCTGGGCGCAGAAATCTGTGAAAGCCTGGGTGTAGCATACGAGGAAGTCCCAATCTCTCCAATTGTGGAATCCCTTAACATTTATGAGAAGAAAGAGCAGGTTATAAAGAGAGCCTGTCCTGAATACGATCCTGCAATACACAAAACTTCGCTAATCTTCCCGGATTTCCTTGACCAGGAACTCCTGAACGTTCCTTATATCCGGCTGATAAAGGACGGCGAGACGGTCGGAAAGTACAGGTTGAAGGCTAATGACTATCTGGAGCTGATCGGGTTGCAGGGTGTCAAACAGCGGTCCAGAATGATAGTCCAGTACATGTATGCTGAGAAGATGAATTACGCTGTGTGCGGCACAACCAACAAGACTGAAGTTGCCCTTGGTCAGTTTGTCAAATATGGAGATGGAGGTGTGGACCTCGAACCTCTGGCTGACTGTTATAAGACCCAGATCTATGCTCTTGGAAAACATTTGAATATCAATGACGAGATCATGAGACGCCCCCCAAGTGCTGACACATGGAGCCATTATACGACTGATGAGGAATTCTACTGGCGTATGCCCATGCACATCATGGATCAGCTGCTGTATTCTCAGGAACACGATTTACCTCCTGGTGTTATTAGTGAAAACACAGATCTGTCAACGGATAAGATAGAGAAGGCTTTAAAGCACATCAGAAGAATTAAAAACACCACAGAATATATTAGGGCTGTTCCGCCTGTATATTATCTTAATAGATAATTATCTTAATAGATAAATTGAAGGCAACGGGTAGAAAAAATGATTTTTTAGCCAGAGCCAGAAATAAATTATTATGGTCATAAATAAGGTTTTTACGGCTTTGCCTTCTGTAAGAACACCATAAAACCAACCATTAACGTATCTGAACAATCTGTACTTGAGAAGATGTTTCAAACATAAATTTTTTTCTTTAAGACAGATAACTTGAATTTAATTAAAGGTGAACTGTTATAGCCTAACATAAATTAATTCAGTAGCTCAAGTGTGTAACTATGAATACCAGGGTTTCTATTGTCCGCTGCAATGACTATTCGGAAGCAAAAGATGCGATCAGAGAATCACTAAGCCTGATAGGCGGTCTTGAGACTATCATATCTCCCGGCAACCAAGTACTGCTTAAGCCAAATGTCCTTTCCATTCGACCTCCAGAGGACGCTGTCACCACTCATCCGGCAGTAGTCGCTGCAATGTGCGAACTGGTTAAAGAGGCAGGAGGTGTTCCGGTAGTAGGTGATGGGTCCGGAATTATAAGGCCCGGGTCTACCAGTACTTCTCAGGCGTTGAAGGTGTCAGGTATTGAAGCTGTTGCTTTCAGTTGCGGGGCAGAACTCATCAATTTTGAGACTTCAGGATATGTAGAGGTTGATGTTCCTGGCTCAAGGCAGTTCCCTCGTCTGCACATAGCAAAAGCAGTACTTGAAGCAGATGTAGTAATTTCCCTTCCTAAACTCAAGACACATGAGCTCACGCTCTATACGGGAGCGGTCAAAAATTTCTTTGGGGCCATTCCTCAGAAAACAAGAAAACAGGCACATGCCCTTGAAGACCGTAACCGTTTTGGAAATGCCATTGTTGATATATACTCGGTTGTCAAGCCTCAGATCTCAGTTATGGATGGCGTGATCGGAATGGAAGGAAATGGCCCTTCGGGAGGTACGCCTGTAAAGGCAGGAGTGATAATGGCAAGTCATGACTGCGTGGCTCTGGATATCATAGCTTCCGAGCTTATAGGGATCGACCCTATGAAAGTTCCTACAAACAGAGCTGCAATCTCAAGAGGGTTTGGGACGGAACATCCAGAGGTTGTTGGTACACCTTTTGAAGAAGTAAAAGTCAGGTTTAAAAGCCCTGAGGGTGGAGTTACTGCTTATGTCCCCTCTTTTCTAATGAGGATACTTCGAACTCAGTTAACTGTAAAACCTTTTATCAATACCTCAAACTGTAAACTTTGCAAAGCTTGCGTTTTGAACTGTTCGGTACATGCCATTGAAGAAACAGGCAGTGCACTCAAAATCAACCAGGAAAAATGTATCCAGTGTTACTGCTGCCGGGAACTATGTCCTAGCGACGCGGTGGAAATAAAGAAATCGATGCTTTTAAAGCTTGTGACCAGGATTAAACGCTAAAGAAAAGTTTATTTAAATATCAGTTTCTGTATCAATATTCTCTCACATTTCGAATACTGGACGCAGGAAAAGGGTACTTTCTGGTGAAAGAGTATGATAAGCAACAATTATTTTTCATTATAAAATTGGGAAGGCAACACCATGATATCCAACAGAGATAAAGTGACTTTTGGTGAAGTATCCAATCACTATCATAGTAATAAAATCTTATTTGGATTCAGGTATCTGAAGAACTGGTTTTTAGAACAGCTTGCATCAGTTTTTCCTGTTCCTTCCTGGAGAGCAAAATTGCACAAAATGAGGGGAGTAAATATTGGGAAAAACGTATACGTCGGTTATGGTGTGGTTTTTGATCGGCTCCACCCTGAGCTAATCACAATTGGAGATTATGCAGAGATTGGTGACCGGTGTATACTGTCTGCCCATACAAGAGGCAGTTTAACTACAAGACAAGCGTATCCGAGAACCATGGCTCCAATCAAAATAGGATCCGGAGTTTCTATTAACCCGGGATGTATCATTATACAGGGAGTCGAGATTGGTGAAAACTCGATAATAGGAATAGGGTCCGTAGTTACGAGAGATATCTCCCCAAACAGTCTTGCTCTTGGCTACCCTGCCAGAGTTGTTAAAAAGCTTGATGGCGTAGGTGAGCTCCAAACCTGATTTTGATGTTTCCTGCTTATTTTTTGAGTCTCGATACTTTTTTCTTTTATTCAAACTTTGGAGGTTCAAATTCTTTCTTCTATTTTTTGTCCTGTAAATTCTGAGCCAAATTTTATTGTTTTTTGTTATAACTCAGCCCCGAATACTCTTATAAAAATAAAGTGGAAAATAAATTAGAAAAATGAGATAAGAAAACAAGAAATTAGAAACGAAAAAAAGATAACTGGAAAAGATAACTGGAAAAGAGAAATGAAAAGAGAAATGAAAAGAAAATGAAAAGAAAATGAAAAGAAAATGAAAAAAAGATAATAAAAATAAGCTGAAAGATTAAAAGGAAAGTTCACTTTTCGGGCCTGTATTTGAACTCAAAACCAAGATGACTCAGGGCAAAGAGCGCCATCATTATCACCGAACAGATAAAAAAGACCGATGCAAGAGATGCTGTCATATAATAAAGAATTCCATTTTCCTGAAAGCCCACGTCCATCAACGAAAATACACTCACCTTTTCTTCATATAAAGGGAATAAATATTCAGTACCACCTTCTCCTATATCATCAAGCAATAAATGCGTAAGGAAAGCAGCTTCTCCAAAGAGCCCCAGGTAAATTGCTTTTCCGAGGTTTCTGTATGCAATGTATCCTACTAGCGTTCCGAAAAGGATTGCAGTAGAGCTGAACAGAATCGAATGTGTTGCAATCGGACCGATCCAGCAGTGTTCTAGAGTACCTTTTACGGGTAAATTATACAGGATCATAATGTCCGGAAATAACGTGCACAGACTGCCTACAAACAGGAGTAACAGGGGCTGCCGCAGTCTCCTGAATGAAAGCTCTTTAAGGGAAGTTAACCTGAATATGGCGTAGACAGCTACTGCGCTCATGCAGAATATAAAGAACAGAACATGTGCAACGGGATAGGGCATGACAAGACACTTTTTGAAATATATATATGTCAAAAAGAATATGTTTCGAAAATATATAAGATTTATTACAAATATTCTTTGAGAATTTAATAAAAATTATTTATTTTCAATAAATTATAACTCATTTTATTTATTTTATCTGAGGATTAGAACTTAATAGAAAGTCTGCCATCTTCGTTTTGATCTATTTTCAGATTAAGTGCCGAAGTGATCTACAACCGGCTATCATAACAATTGAAATAAAGTAATAGTGAATTGCTCCTTCATGCTTTCTTCAAAAGAGAAGACGGAGCTTCCTACTTCATTCCCTCTTCTTCTGAAGACGAGTCCATAGGCTCTTCCCCACGTTCCGTAGGTGTTGAATTATAATTCAGACTGTAATTAGATTTTGATCTTGAAGTGCAAATTTCTTAATGTTGATTGCAGCATTTACATCCCTCATGCAATGTATTACATTCAGGACAAATCCATTCCCTATCTTTAAGGCTAGTACCTTGACAGCTTAGTTGTGTTTTATCCCGAAATTATTTCGCGCTAAATATGTCGGTTGTAATCCCTTATCTTTTTCGACGATAGCTGAGATCCAGGGGATCTCAGCCCGTCGAGTTCAGCAGATCTACAAAGAATACGTTGAAACTGGTCAGCTTCCTCAAGTTGGCATTAATCTTGGAAGACCAAAGAACCCCTTATCCTCCTCTGATAAGGAATTGATTGACCAAACTTACTCTGATTATAAGTTTGGAGCCTGTTACCTTGAGATTCTCATCGAAGGCAAATATAATCGTAAGATATCTCATAACAGAATCCATAACTATCTACTTAGCATGGACCTTGCCAAGGAAAACCGAAAAAAGAAACAGAGAAGAAAATGGTGTAGATACGAACGCGAACACAGCATGTCTGCTGCACACATCGATTGGCATGAGAATCCCCTGTTAGGACTTCAAGTCTGTGCCATTCTTGATGATTCATCAAGAATGATAATTGCAGGTGGAGAGTACGTTCATTGCAACACGGAGAACACCATTAAAGTGATTGATGAACTTGTTAAAGAGTACTGGGACATATACCCTTTAAGAGAGCTCATTATGGATCATGGAAGTGAATTCGGAGCTCACAGGATTAATAAGGATAGTTCATGGGATAGTGACTTTAAAAGATGCATTGAAGAACTTGGAATCAAACCAATACTTGCAAGGGTAAGACATCCTCAGACAAACGGAAAAATAGAGAAATGGTTCGATACATATCAAAGGTTTAGAGGAGAGTTTGAATCATTTGAAGAATTCGTACAGTGGTATAACAAGAGGCCTCATGGAGCTTTGAAACTTGAACAGTTAGAATCGCCACAGGAAGCATTCTGGAATAGATTACCAGTTGAGGCAAAGTTCAGAATAGGAGTGAGATTGTTTGGGTGGTGAAAACATGGACAAGAGGAAAAAAGTTTCAAAGCGAAATTATTTCAGGACAAAACATTGACAGCTTAGTTGTGAGTCACTTATATACTTTGAGTTCTTTTTATATCTTATGTTAAATATTAATCTTAACAATAATGAAGTGAAATTCCTTACAAACTTTATAAAAAAAGGACTGAAAAGTGCAAGATCAATTACCAGAGCACGTATTCTACTACTGGCAAATCAGGGAAAAGGAGACACCGAGATTGCAAAAACGTTAGGTGTTGGTAGGAGCACCGCTTTAAGGATAAGGAAAAGATATCTTGAAGAAGGTCTACAAAGTGCTTTGGTAGATAAGCCAAGATCAGGTCAACCTAAAAAATATAATGAAAGGCATACTGCAGAAATAGTAGCTTTAACATGCACCAAGCCTCCTGAAGGAAGAAAGAGATGGTTGCTTGCACTGCTCTGTGAGGAATTGAGAAAAAAAGAAGGCTTTGAAACGATAAACAAAGAAACTATCAGACTTATTTTGAAAAAGAATAAAATTAAACCCTGACTGAAAAAAATGTGGTGCATTGAAACGATTAATTCTGAATACAGAAAGAGAATGTACGACGTTCTTGACCTGTACGAAGAAGATTACGACCCGAAAAGACCTATTATCTGTCTCGATGAGAAACCCATACAACTTATCGAAGATAAGCGAAAGCCCATTCCAATGAAGCCTGGAAGTCCAGAGAAGTATGATTATGAGTACACCAGGAATGGAGTGGCAAACATATTCATAGCTGTAGAATTCAAAGCAGGAAAAAGGGTCACTCAAGTTACTCAAAGAAGAACAATGACAGATTTTGCACGATTCATGAAACTTCTTGTCATCGATGAATATTCAGAAACTGAAGTAGTCCGGGTAGTTACAGATAATCTCAATATCCACAAAGAGAAATCATTCTATGAAACATTCAGCGAAGATGAAGCTGAAAAGATTCTGGAAAAGATAGAATTTCATTACACGCCAAAACATGCAAGTTGGCTCAATGCAGCCGAAATAGAGATTAGTGTGATGGATGAAGAATGTACTGATAGGCGAATAGGTGACATTGGAATGCTGACGAATGAAGTGGATGCTTGGACCAGGAGAAGAAATGAAGATAAAAAGAAAATAAACTGGAAGTTCACAAAGAAAATTGCTAATGAGAAGATGTCCAAATATTATGTTTCATAATTAAATTGTCAAGGTACTAGGTTAGAGTTATGGAATCCACAAACATGGCAGATTTTAGTTGATGGCTCGAACTGTCCTGTTCTTAAAACGGTTTTGCCTAACCATTCAGCTTTATGTTCCATTTTTGTCACAAAACTGCTCTATGATGCATCAGAAATTGATTGTGCAAGGCAATGATTTTTCTGCATACCTTTTACATTCAGAGTTTCCAGTGCAATAGCTTGGTTCTCGCTAACAAGTTTAGAAGAGAGTTTATGCTGGAAATCGTTTCTCTGATTGTTAATTTTCGAGACTTTTTATTATTTTCTGGTTTTTCGTTTTCCCTCTATATCGTGCAAAACAATAAAATTTTAATTATATTGATATATTTTTTCTATTTATGGGAAAAGGAAACATTGCAATAGATAAATCTATGATAAAAACGATAGTTGACGGCAAAATAATAATTCCTTTGCCAAAAGTTTTGGTTGAAAATCGATACTATCCTATGTTCTCTATATTCTCCCCTACTCAGTGTGATAGTTGTGGAAGTAAATTACATGTTAACTCTCATCACACTCGTTTTATTATATCACGTTACGGCACTATATCTCTCAATGTTACATACTGGCTTTGTCCCACTTGTAAGAAACATTATCATGATCGGGTTATTGGTGTTCAGGGTTCTGCAAATTACAGTTCTGAATATTATGATACACAAATAAATGTCAGATACGATGGACGATGCAGTCTGCACAATTCTCGGCGAATTGGGGAAACATATACAGAAGGAGTAATAAATGTCTGTGGAAGAGCTCCTTGTCCCACTTCATTGTGGTTATATGAACAGAAACTAGCAAAACTTTCAAAGCAAGAACTTTTGAACCAAGGAGTTAGCTTTGAAGAAACATTGTATGTTGATGGGAATTGGATCAAGAATGGATGGAAAAAAAAGCTTGAAGAATTTATTGGAACGAAACTCACAAAGAAAGAATGGAAAAAAATGCGATATAAATCTGTTTACGTTGTTGCTACCAAAGAGAAGGTCATTTTAGATTTTGAAGTAACTGAGAGGTTACCAACAATTGAGGCTCTGATGCCTCTTTTCATACGAATAAAGAACCGATTTCCTGAAGATAAAATCAAAAAGATTGTTTCTGATGAGGATAAAGCGATCATTGGAGCCGTAAAAATGGTCTTTCCTGAAGTGACTCATTCTTTTTGTGTGTTTCATCAATTAAAAAACGTTAGTAAGAGGTATTATGAGGAATTCAGTTCTGTTGAAGAGATTCCAGATAACGATAAGATTACCTACAATGAGATATCTCAATTGATACTTTCTGATACGGTTATCAGTGCTGTTGCGCATATTCAGAAGATACGAGAATTTAACTCTGATCTTGAACTTTCTGAAGCGTCTCATAAAGCGATTTCTTATGCCGAAGAGATTTTCAGCAAGAATGTGAGCTTCTTGAAAAAAGGTTTTACACCTGAGACAGATAATACAATGGAACAAATATTTTCTTTGATATGTGATATAGTAGACAAAGTAAGGTCATTCAAAACCGATAATGGACTAACTAATTTTTGTTACAATCTATTTACTTTTTTCAACAAACGGTGTTTCAGCACTGGAAAATGGAAAGGTTTCTCACCTTTAATGAGAGCAAGATTCCAATATGGATAATGCTAGAATTGGAGAATAATTAGTTCTTAAACTTGATGGCTTATAGCTGTAGCTGTCGGAAATTCCCACAAAAATAGTTCCACAATTTGGAAAATTTTGGTGAATGCTTGTGTAAATGAATCAACATTTTTAAATGAGTGAATTGATTTGCTCAAATTGGGATGAAATTTTGTGGTTGTCTTGAAATTGAAGAAAAACCAGAAAAAATTAAAAAGACTCTAATTTTCTCATGCAAAATTGATAATCTGTGTTTTGCTTTATCTCTGTTCTTTGAGCCTTTCGGTTTTCTTGAAAACCTCTTTTGAAGAACTTTAAGCCTTTGAAGTGAGTGTTTCAGGATTTAGGATTCTTAATTTTTTCACCCGTAGAAAGAACTGCAAAATCTTTGATACCTACATCTAGACCTACCGTAGTTGATTCTGAAAACTCCTGTTTCTCAGGTATTTTTTATTGCATTCAACAAGAATGATGGTCAATTTGTATTTGATTGGTATTATATATTAGAAATTATATGTTCATATTATGGGAAAAAGAGGTCCTAAACCACAATTTACTGACGTTGCCTGTCCGAACAAAAGCTGCGAGCTCTACGGCCTTACTGGTCAAGGCAATGTTACTGGAAATGGAACTTACATCAGCCGTGGAGAAAAAACAAGAATATATCGTTGCAATGAATGTGGCAAAGCATTTTGCGACCATACAGGCACTTTTTATCATGATCTTCGCAAAGATGATAAAACAATCGATTTAGCTTTAAAAATGTCTATGAAAGGTATGAGCATTCAAGCCATTGCCGAAGTTTTAGAGGTACAACCTGCCAGTGTAAAGCGCTGGCTAGCCCGTGCAGCTGAACAATGCGATAAACTAAATGATACTCTGATGAAGAACGTGGATGTGTTAAAGGTAGAAATGGACGAACTATGGGTTATAATCCAAAAAAATAGTTCCAAGAATGAAAAATTATGAAGATGATGGGCCCTGGATGTGGGTAGCTTTTGTACCAGGTTGCAGGCTAATACTTGACTTTGTAATAGGGCCAAGAAAGCAGTATGTTGCGGATAAGTTTATTGAGTTAGTTAATAAGCATATTTCGGATAAAATCCCTGTTTTTGTCACAGATGGGTTGAACTTTTATAGAGAAGCGCTTTTGAAACAATTTGGAGTTTTGAGAGAGTTTCCAAGAACTGGGAAAAGAGGAAGACCAAAGAAACCAAAAATAGTTCCCTCTGAGGATTTGAGGTATGCTCAGGTAGTCAAAACAAGAGTAAATGGGGTGCTTGAGAAAGTAGAGAAGAAGATCATTTTTGGAGAAAACATTGAACAAAGCGAAATCTCAACAACTTTACTGGAAAGACAAAACCTAACCTTCAGGCAGGATAACAACAGAGTGTCAAGGAAAACAATAGGGTTTTCAAAAATGAAAGAATGGTTAGAAATACAGATGAAGCTCTATTGCACGCATTTTAACTTCTGTAGAGGGCATGGAGGATTAAGGTACAAAGATGAAAGAGGGGTTGAATGCAAAAATACACCTGCAAGAAAAGCAGGAATTGCGGATTCAAAATGGACTTTGAAGGAGCTGATGAAATTCAGGTGTTTTAAAACATCAATCGGATAAAGATGGACCATCACAAGAATGCTAATGAAATATTTCCCTGTAGAAGTTTTTGAACTAGTTGCTACTCGCAAATCTCCTTCAAACTTTCTGTGAACTTACATTCGGCAGCAAGCACATTCTAATATTTAAATATCATTTATCATTATTTTTTGTAGTTTCAGTTATGAATCAGTATCATGAGGACTAGATATCTGCTCCGATTTGTTATTTCTCTCCTTTTGTTATAAACATATATTAATGATTTTATGGTCAACATTTAGTAATATTTAATTTAAATTTAATTTAAAACGTTCTGAAAAAAACGATATCAATAGAAAAATTGAATGGATTTTTTGTCGACCTGCCGAAAGCAGTGTGAAGAATAGCTTTAACTTCTCCTATTTTAGGAAGTTTAATAACATTTCTTTCAAAATCTACTACATAATGTTGAGGAACGGGAAATGATTGAACAGGGTTTTTCTTAGATTTAAACCTTGGAAATCCATGTTTCTCTCGAAATTTCAATTATGGATTTGCGTAAATGGTGAGATTGATTAAACTTTTTGAGGCCTCATAAGTATTTCCATATCTTCCAATGTTGGTCCGGTCTCCGTTATTTTCAGGTTCATTTGAATAATCAGATGACAGGTACCCTGCATCAATACAGGGGGAACTTACGTTATCAGTTATCCATCCGGTATTACTCCATCTTCCGGCTTTTGATTTGAGGTGGTAATCATGATTTGAGATGTCAGCGTACAATGGATCGACATTTATGTCTGTAGTCGGGGTAACGTTTACGTAATTTCCTGCGGCGCTATTGTATACACAGTTATTTTCCAGTATAAACGTGTGATTTGAAGGATCACAATTTTTCACTCCCCAGCCTGAACCCACATCTGCGACATTTCTAATAGTGTTTGAAATTATATTATTTCTAACAATAGTTACGAATCCATTATCTTTTGGGATTCCGTAGGCTGGATATAGTTCGTATGCAACACCGTATTTTCTGTTTCCATCTATTACATTATTTTCAATTATGGTGTTATTAAATCCCTGAACTACAATTCCACCTGCTTCATGAAGGGTAGACGATGTTCCTGTGTCATAGATAATGTTATGGTGAATCCATACTCCCTTAGCTCTGTCTTTATCATATTTGCTATAGCCTACTATCCAGATTCCCCATGCACGTGTATGATAAATTCTATTGTTATAAATTTCTATATCGTCCATTAATGGAGCAGTCATTTTTTTATCCAGCTCTATTCCAGCATATCCCTTATTATTTGCTGTTATCGTGTTGTTGTAAATCTTGATATGCATCGTTTCTGTTAATCGAATGGCTGCATCTGCCTTTATAGTGATTGTATTGTTATATATGGATGCGTTTGACGAATGTTTTAACCATACGGCATCATGTCCAATTTCAAATATAGTGTTGTTGTACACATTGATATTTGTCGGAACAGTTTCATATTCTCTTGAATAATCATGGAATACTTTAATTCCGTCCCCTAGTCCATCATAGAGATACATATCATGGATAGTTACATTATAACTGTTTTTCAGGTTAATCATGTCATAGAAACCTTTTCCAATGTCTTCATACTGTTTTTTGCAGTTTCCGTCAATTTCAAACCCGCGTATGGTTACATTTTTTTCAAAATCCTGTTTTGCTTCTATAAGCCCTTTATATGTTTTTCCCCAATTTGCGTGATTAACCAGTTTTATAACGGCATCTGAATCCCCTTCCAATATTGTGTTGCTTCCAATATATAGCGTATCGTTTATCCAATATGTATTTGAACCATTGAGATGAACGGTCGTAAAATTAGAGTTCTCGTTTACAAATGAAAGTGCTTTATTTATTTCGATATGGTCATTTCTTCCATCACAGTTATAATCACCACTACCATCTGTATCAATATATATAATGTGTGGTGTAGGAAAGTGGGAGGTCGTTTTGGTAGAGATTACTATCCCGATAATTATTATGGTTACAAATATAAAAAATATAATATCTCTTCTTGTTTCTGAATCTCTTCTACTACTCATTAAACCTTCCTCTCTTATTTTTCCAGTGACCCGAAGAGAATGATAATTATATAGTTTTTTAATTAAAAATGTTATCTTTTCTTTTTAATTTTTTCTGGTTTTCCTTCAATTTTAAGAAAATCACAAAATTTCATTCCAATTTGAGCAAATCAATTCACTCATTTAGAAATGTTGATTCATTCACGCAATCACTCACCGAAATTTTCTAAATTGTGGAACTATTTTTGTGGGAATTTCCGACAGCTACAGCTATAAAGCCATCAAGTTTAAGAACTAATTATTCTCCAATTCTAGCATTATCCATATTGGAATCTTGCTCTCATTAAAGGTGAGAAACCGTTCCATTTTCCAGTGCTGAAACACGGTTTGTTGAAAAAAGTAAATAGATTGTAACAAAAATTAGTTAGCACATTACCGGTTTTGAACGACCTTGCTTTGTCCACGATATCACATATCAAAGAAAATATCTGTTCCATTGTATTATCTATCTCAGCGTAAAACCTTTTTTCAAGAAGCTCACATTCTTGCTGAAAATCTCTTCGGCATAAGAAATCGCTTTATAAGACGCTTTTATTTATGATTACTTTATTAATCAGAAGTTCGATTGGTCACTGAAAATCAGAGATACAAAGAAGCAAATATTCAGAACTGTAATTTGCAGAACCCTAAACACCAATAACCTGATTATGATAATGTTTCTTACAAGCAGGGCAAAACCAGTATGTAACATTCCGAGCTATAGTGCCGTAAGTTGATAAAAGAAAACGAGTGTAATGAGAGTTCACATGTAATTTTCTGCCACAAACATCACAATGAGTAGGAGAAAGTATAGAGAACATAGGATAGTATCGATTTTCAACCAAAACTTTTGGTAGAGGAATTATTATTTTTCCACAAGCAACCGTTTTTACCATTGATTTGTCTATTGCGATGTTACCTTTTCCCATCCACAAATGTATTATCTCAATATAATTAAAATTTTATTGTTTTGCATGGTGAGAGAAGAAAATAAGAAGACCAGAAAATAATAAAAAGTCTCTTATTTTGTTTCAGGCACTTAGCGATATATCTTGTCAATTCGAAATCAAATCCCTCTAAAACAAGGATTGAAATCCCTCTATTTTTTTAACTGCTCATTACCACAGATTTTCAGTGAAGACTATCTAATTACAATAAAAAAAAGTTAAATAAGATGACGACTTAAAACCTATTGTATATTTGCAAGTGAGATCCACTCAAACATGGATTAAAACCTCACTGCTGCACAGTACTTCAGGTTCGGGTGGTTATTTTTTCACTGATATTTTTAGTTGATTAACCACGAGATATCTGATATTTTAGTAGTTAATGCAGTATGCTTTTAACAACGTGGAAGCTCTTGCTCTAGCTGTTCCTTTTGTGATCATCTTTTTTTAGATTGCGTTTGGGAGCATGGCGGAGAAGCTCGTAAAAACTTATCTCGAGCTATCAGGGCCAAAAATGAGATTAGTTCAATTACGAGGTTTGGTGTCCTTTGTTTTACTGGATCAAACTTAAGAATATACTTATTGGGAATTTTTCATTAGGGGGTTTTTAAATGGTACGGAATTTTAGACATAAAATAAAAGCAACTGGTAAATTTATTTACACACAGAATCGTGGTAGAAAATTCATTTTAGTATCAATTTTTTTATTATTATTTGTAGGAGTAGTGGGAGCTGGTGATGAAACCTGGATAAACTCAAAATTGCAGTCTCATGCAGGAGGCACTTACAAACTTCCAGCTGGGACATTTGAAATTGAAGATACAATCTATATCCCGGATGGTACTACACTTGAGGGAACCGTAAAAAATGGGAAGCTCTTGTCAAAAATAATACTTGTTGATGATGCAGGCTGGCCTTCTAAAAAAGCAATGATCGAAGTTGAAAATACTAAACAGAAGAATATTGTCATTAGGAATTTTGAGATTGATGGTAACTGTGAAAATCAAGATGAGATTTACGGTAAAGGATACCATGATATGATAATGCTTTCCCATCCATATAATGTAGAAATTTATGGAATGTATTTGCATGATGGTTTATCCGATGGGATCCGTATTCATCATGATTATACTAATGAATATGCGACAGTCCCTACAAACATCAAAATTCATGATAATGTAATTTTCGAGTCCGGTCATGATGGTATCTGGATCAAACATTCATCAAGTGTCGATATTTATGATAATGAAATTACTCTCAAAGGGAATAGTGGAATTCGGCTAACTGAATGTAGCAATGTCCAGATCTATGATAATGATATTTCTTCGAATAACAGGGGATTTGCAGGAATTGAACTGGATAAGGGTGCTTCCAGCACATCAATGGAAAATATTGAAATTTATAATAATAACCTTCACGATTTACGTTGCTGGGGAATATGGCTGTATGGATATTATAAAAATGGTGCCGGCTATGATTCAGATCAAATAAACAATATCCATATTCATGATAACTCCATACTTAGGTGCGGAAGATCTGAGAATTCATATCAATATAGAGAAGCTGGTGGAATTATCATTCAAGGTTTTAACGCTCTGATTGAGGATAACATAATCGATGATAATGCTAAATTCGGGGTAGCCTTTGAATACTGGAGTTATAGTAAGCTTGGTGAATCTTACAAACCACCTGCAGGAGAAAAGTTTACAGTCATTCTAAAAAATAACAATATTAGGAATACTGTAAAATCTGAATATCCCAAAGATAAACAGGGGTATGGTGTAGCGAATATCCTTGATAGTAATCATGTTTTCGTTTTGAAGGGTAATACCGTTAGTGGAAGCGAGACGAAAAATTATTTATGTTGATCGAGTAGATCCTTAGTGCCCGCAACGAAATAACCTATGCAACTAATTATTTATTGTAACTTCGATTGGCGACCTTGATATTGAAAATCAAAACGTCAAATAGGAAATCTGCATAGGTTGTTCTGTAACGGCTACTTACACAACAAGGATTGAAACTAAATATTCTGACACTGAAATTGAATATAGTGATGTGGATATTGAAGGCTTCAATGATTTCGATATGCTGGAGGGTTAGTTATCCATCAGGATCATTAAATCACGGGGTATTCAAATTTCAAATCCGCATCTACAATTTTTATTTTCGGAAGTGTAGAACTAAATACAAGGCAAGAAGTATCCTCTTCAAATTTAATGGATTTTCAGGTCGTCTCCCCGAATTATTGAATTAGTTTTATGTATAGGAGCTCATCCCAAAAGTAATATTATATTAAAATTATAAATTTACTTTGATGTCATTTCATGAAATCGATGACGCTCTATGGGAATCCATAGAACCTTATCTTCCTCCACATAAATCATATACAGGAAGACCACGTGCAAATATGAGGAAGTTATTTAACAGTATTTTATACGTTGTTATGACAGGTTGTGCTTGGAAAGATGTTCCTCGCCGCTATGGATCTAAGTCAACAGTTCATAGATTTCATCTTTACCTGTGTGAACATGGCATTTATCAGAAGATCTTCAATGAACTTTTAAACAAAGGTTATGATTTGAAGAAAATAGATCTTTCCAGACTGTCTCATAACCATTTTAAATTGTACAATTGGGTAATACCCATTTCAATTTTTATTTCATTTCAACAATGAGAGATAATTTTCATGGGTCAACATAGAGTATTTGTTATTCTCGCTCGAATTCCCCCTTTATTCCATCCTTTACTTCCTCCTCCAACTATCATTTTCAGCATACTTTTCAGGTTTTTCCCTTCTCTTTTTATAAAGTCTGCTATTTTCTTTATATTATGTACAGTACACATCATAACAAATTCAATTCCTGTCTTCCTTTTTCCTCTCAATAAGAATTCTCTGAACCCTCTATCCTGTTTCATCTGACCAAACACAGGTTCTACGGTAGACATTCTTTTCTGATACTTTTCCGTCCCCTTCTCTGTGTTCAGTTTATCCCTCATATCCTCCATCAAATGTTCCCTAGGATCTCTTGTTATTGTCCTTTTTCCGCTCTTAGTACATGCATTTTTCAGCACACACTGAGAACAATAGCTACATACATAATACCTTAAATCAGGTTCACCTTTCCTCTTTTGTATTCTTGTAAAGGGGATTTCAAATGCAGCAGGACAATAATAGCAGTCTTTTTGTTCATCGTATGTAAAAAGAGACTTCCTGAACCTCCTGGTTTTTCCTTCTTTTTCAGCTTTATAGAAATTGTCAGGAATATAAGCATCAATGCCTTCTTCCTGTAAAAATTCCAGATTCCCATATGAGAAATAACCTGCATCTGCAAGTACTATTGTTGGTTTATATCCCAGTGTGTTTTTTACATTCTGTATCATTGGTTCTATTTGATGAAGGTCGTTTTCTTCGTTGACAACGTCTGCTGCAACGATTATTTGCTCTTTTTCATCAACAGCAACCTGACAATTGTAGGAAGGTTTCTTGCTTCCATCTTTATGCTTCATAATTCGAGCATCGTTATCTGTGATGTTTATTTTTTTCAGCTTTTCTTCATCAAGCTTCTTCTTAGCAGCTTTTATTTTTTCCAGTCTTTTCTTCTTGTCAACAAGCTCTTCTGGAATCTGATATGGTGTCGAGTCACCATAAATTTCATCTTCATGTTTATCTGTCTCAATACTCTCTTTGAGTATCTTATCTATTTCTTTTTCGAGAGCATCCGAACTCTTGCTCTGTCTTGATGAAGCATTTGCCTTAACCTTTGTTCCGTCAATTGAGATACTGGAACCAATCATATCCATTTCTTTACAAAATGTGACAACCTGGGAAAAGATTTCTTTTATAGGGCCAAGATGAGTTGAACGGAATCGACAAATCGTATGAAAATCAGGTTTTTGCATGGCTGCCAGATACATAAATGCAGTATCAGTTTGAGTCATTTGTTGCAGTTTACGTGAACTTCTAATGCCTATAAGGTAACCATAAAGTAATATTTTTAAAAGAGGTTTTGGATGATAGGCTGGGCAGCCTTCCTTAGAGTAAGTGGATTCAATAGCAGTGATATCAACGACATCTACGATGTCGTTTAGTACTCTGGCGATATGGTTTTCAGGAACAAAATCTTCCAGGTTTAATGGAAGTAAAAACTGCTGCTTTTGATCGTACTTTCGAAACATGGGAAACACTGGAATTTGTTTTGTAAAAAAGATAAAGATTACGGGTTTCTGACCCAAATGTATGATAGAGTATAGTTTTGAGACAACCTGTTTCCCATTGTTTTACTGATACAAAAGATATTTCGGCTAAAAAAGGGGAAATATCGGCTATGATGGTCACAAGAAAGTAAAGGGAATAAAATTAAGCGTTTTAGTAGATTTACAGGGTCTACCTCTTTCTATTATCGTTGTCCCTGCAAATAAGAATGACTCAACACTTTACATACCTTCACTTAAAAACTTCAAGATTATGAGACCTGTAGGAAGGCCTGTTAACAGGCCTTCCAAAGTGACAGCTGATGGAATGTATGACACAGTTAAGATTAGGGTATTGTTAATTAAATATAGATAACTTTTTATTTCTGTGTTTCATCAATAGAAGAACAGAGTACTTTAGCATTTCAAGACTCTTCGTATAACACTTTGTCTTTCGTCTCAACCTTGGCAGAAAGTGCCTTAATATGCCGTTATATCCTTCAACTGTATACGTTTCTGCTTTGGATTGAGTATGAATATTTTCAGGAATAAACTCTGCATATGCCCTCCAGTGATCAGTCACCACTTCTCTAATCTCTTTCTTCTTTAATTTTTCCCAGAGTAGTTGTCCAGTTTTCGTTCCTCTGCTACCAAAAGAGCAGTTGATGAACTTTTTCCCAACTCTATCAACAGCAATCCAGATCCAGCAATATTTTTTTTGTTACCGATGTAAGTGTGCATCTCATTCAGTTCAACAATAGAGATCTCATTTTCGCTTTTTAGCTCCTCTATCTCCTGACCAAATTTCTTTATCCATTTTTGGACAGAATCATGACTTACCCCTAAAAATCGTCCTATTGAGCGAAATCCTAATCCCTCAAGATAAAGTTGCAAAGCCTGTCTCTTAACTAAAGGAGAACTAGCAGTTGATTTCAGTCGAATACCCCGCTAGCTTGCTGCGAGGATGGAAAACTTCCCCGACAACCGTTAATGATAATATGGTTTATCAATTCCATTTTCTGGGTGTTAACTTCTGCTTAAACTAAATTATTTAGGTTTATTGCCTTCTTTAACGGAATTTTGAGCGATGGCGCGAACATACCCCGTTGCTTGGAGGCTGTCCGACAATTACTTTAGGTAATCGAGGTCTCCGCTTTTAATATATTAATTATTATATACTATTCTACTAATTTTTTGGTTTATGGTTTTTATTAAATCTTTAAAGAATCAAGTTTGGACTTTACCTCCAGATATCCGAGATCTTATTCCTTCAGATCATATCTGCTATTTGGTTGAGTCTTTTGTGGATGAGATGGATTTTAGTGAATTTGAAACCAGGTATGACGGTTCTGGACACCCTGCTTATCATCCTTGCATAATGTGTAAGATTTTGATTCAATCTATGCTTGATAGAGTTCGTTCATCGCGAGCGATAGCTCGCAATGTTCGAGAAAATATAGTTTACATGTATTTAGCTGAAAACCTACAACCTGATTTTAGAACAATCAGTGATTTCAGAAAAGAGAATGAAGAACTGATTACTGCAATGTTCAAAAACACAGTTAAGGCAGCCAAAGATCTAGGAGTAATAGGTCTTGAACAATTAAGCGTTGATGGATCCAAAGTAAAAGCCTCTGCGTCAAGAAAAAGTGCGGTTATGAAAAATGTCTTGGAAGTAATTGAAGAATATGTCAAAAATGAATTAAAAAAAGGTATTGAAATAGACAAAGTTGAGGATGAGCATTTTGGAAAGTGCCGTGGTTATGATCAGTTGAATGAAAGTGAAAAACATAAAGTAAGAGCTGTAGCCGTGAAGTACATAAAGCAAGTAAATAAGGATGAATCTAGCGATAGAAATGGGAAGATTGAAAATACGATTAAGAAGGCACTTAATGAATTTGAAAAAGACAGTATTGATAATGTGAGCTTAACTGATCAAGAATCTCGGATTATGATTAACAAAAAAGGAACGATTGAACTGGCATATAATACTCAAATAACAGTTGATCATAAACTAGTACCTTGACAATTTAATTATGAAACATAATATTTGGACATCTTCTCATTAGCAATTTTCTTTGTGAACTTCCAGTTTATTTTCTTTTTATCTTCATTTCTTCTCCTGGTCCAAGCATCCACTTCATTCGTCAGCATTCCAATGTCACCTATTCGCCTATCAGTACACTCTTCATCCATCACACTAATCTCTATTTCGGCTGCATTGAGCCAACTTGCATGTTTTGGCGTGTAATGAAATTCTATCTTTTCCAGAATCTTTTCAGCTTCATCTTCGCTGAATGTTTCATAGAATGATTTCTCTTTGTGGATATTGAGATTATCTGTAACTACCCGGACTACTTCAGTTTCTGAATATTCATCGATGACAAGAAGTTTCATGAATCGTGCAAAATCTGTCATTGTTCTTCTTTGAGTAACTTGAGTGACCCTTTTTCCTGCTTTGAATTCTACAGCTATGAATATGTTTGCCACTCCATTCCTGGTGTACTCATAATCATACTTCTCTGGACTTCCAGGCTTCATTGGAATGGGCTTTCGCTTATCTTCGATAAGTTGTTTGGGTTTCTCATCGAGACAGATAATAGGTCTTTTCGGGTCGTAATCTTCTTCGTACAGGTCAAGAACGTCGTACATTCTCTTTCTGTATTCAGAATTAATCGTTTCAATGCACCACATTTTTTTCAGTCAGGGTTTAATTTTATTCTTTTTCAAAATAAGTCTGATAGTTTCTTTGTTTATCGTTTCAAAGCCTTCTTTTTTTCTCAATTCCTCACAGAGCAGTGCAAGCGACCATCTCTTTCTTCCTTCAGGAGGCTTGGTGCATGTTAAAGCTACTATTTCTGCAGTATGCCTTTCATTATATTTTTTAGGTTGGCCTGATCTTGGCTTATCTACCAAAGCACTTTGTAGACCTTCTTCAAGATATCTTTTCCTTATCCTTAAAGCGGTGCTCCTACCAACACCTAACGTTTTTGCAATCTCGGTGTCTCCTTTTCCCTGATTTGCCAGTAGTAGAATACGTGCTCTGGTAATTGATCTTGCACTTTTCAGTCCTTTTTTTATAAAGTTTGTAAGGAATTTCACTTCATTATTGTTAAGATTAATATTTAACATAAGATATAAAAAGAACTCAAAGTATATAAGTGACTCACAACTAAGCTGTCAAGGTACTAGTACATCGATTCCAAATTATGGGAAGAATTGGACTTTGAAATCAGCACTGGTCAATGTTTTTTCTATGAGAAAACCACAAGCGGACAAGAATAAACACGAATTGAAAATATTTGTGTTCACTTGTTTTTATTCATGGTTTATTGAGGATATATGGAATCGATGTACTAGGAATTATAGTTGCAAACGATGTATGTCAAGACAGAAACGATACCTATCAATTGAAGCCTCAAATTGAAATGGTAGAAAAAAATTGTGGTTTATTAAAAGTAGGCACTAAAATATGTGCAGACACTGGATACTATAGCGGAAACAACATACATTATTTGAATGATAAAAAATTGGATCCATATATTCCAGAGCAAGAAGTAACTAAAACAATAACAGAAAACGTTGAAGATCTAAGGTTCGATATTAGTAAGTTGTCAAGGGCGGTTAACTTTTTTCCATTTTGGGCGGTTTAGAATTTGCCAACCTTTTAATATAAATTTTACTCAATTTTTCATAAACTTTTAGAAATTACTGGCATATATTTCCTGTTTTTATTCCCTGTTTCTTCCTTTCTTTCAGCCTGTAACTTTCCCCTTTGATGTTAATCGTAGTTGAATGGTGGAGAATCCTATCAAGTACAGCAGCCGCTATTACATGGTCCTTGAATATCTCTCCCCATTCTCCATATGATTTATTTGATGTCAAGATCGTTGAACTCTTTTCATACCGTCTTGAGATCAGCTGAAATAGGCAGTGAGCTCCTTCTTCGTCAAATGGGAGATACCCTATTTCGTCAATTATCAGCACTTTATATTTCATCAAGTCCCTTAGTTTCTTTTCAAGCATTCCTTCTCGATTTGCTATTTTCAACTTCTCGATAAGGTTTCCTGTATTGGTAAAGTAAACCGAAATCCCTGCTTTTGCTACTTCAATCCCAAGAGCGATTGCAAGATGAGACTTTCCAACTCCGGGAGGACCAAGGAAAACGACATTCTCTGAATTATGAACAAATCTCAAGGTTGCAAGGTCTTCGATTGCTTTTTTATCAATGGATTTCTGAAATTCAAAATCGAATTCCTCAAGAGTCTTTTTAACGGGAAAAACTGCACTTTTCATCCTTCTCTCAATTGCAACAGCTTCTCTGTGTTTCTTTTCCTGTTCAAACAGATAATCAAGGACTTCCATTGTTGTCTTGTTGTCCCTTGCAGCAATTTCAAGGTAGTTATCCAGAAGCTCTTTGATAGAATTAAGTTTCAGGTATTGCAGGTTATTGTGAAGTCTCTCATAGGTGAAGTTGTTCATTCAAAACCACCTTCACTAAATATTTCATAGACATCAATAGACCTTTTTTCAACTTCGGGATCTGAGAACTTCAACGGGATCTGTGAATCTTTTTTGCATTTTGAGTTCTCTTTAAGAATCTCACTCAGGAGACCCTGGAAATGTTCCTTTTTCCTTGAAACTCTGCAGTTTCCAGGAAGGATTTCATGTTCACAGACTTTCTCATAATCAACATAGACCTCGAATATTCCTTCAAGGATCTGAAGCTCTGCAGTTCTCCCTGCAAACCTGTAAGGAACAGAATACTTATTTCCAAGGAACGAAATATAACAGTCTCTGGAGACCTTTCTGGTCTCCTTATGGACAACTTTGTAAGGAGGAACCTGATCCAGAGGGCTCAGTTTCTCCTCCTTAAAGCGTTCAAGAGGGATTTGATAGGTTGTTCCGTGGACAGTTGAATTTACCCTTTCCAACCACCTGTGAACTTGGGCGTTCAGGTCTTCGAGAGAGGTAAACCTTCTTCCAAGGAAGAAATCCCTCTTGACGAAACCGACTGTATTTTCAATTTTCCCTTTTGTCTGAGGCCTGTAAGGCCTGCATAACCGTGGAATAAAACCAAAGCATTTGAAGAACTCCTCAAACTGTGGGTTCCATTCGGAATCTGATGATTTTAAGGCTCTTTTGATAACAACCTGTTTCATGTTATCATAGAGGATCTCCTGTGTAAATCCTCCAAAGTACTCAAAAGCGTTCAGATGACACTGAATAAGAGTGGGAGTGTCTATGCTCAGTGTAAATTCAACATATCTCATTCTTGAATATCCAAGAATCATGTTGAAGCAAAAGAGTTTCTTTACCTTTCCATCAACCTCAACTGTTCCATCTCTGCCCAGTCAACCTGAGCCTGTACACCTGGTTTTGTTTCATAGCGGAGTACAGCAGGGACTCCCTGTTTAGGTCGGACTTCTCTTACGAAGTCCTTGACTATGGTTTTTCCTCCATCAAAACCCATTTCTTTGATTTCCCTATAAAGGCGAACAGCAGTATAAGGACCTTCTTTGAGTTTTTCTTGTATGTAAGGTTTGAAAGGATCAAGTTTACTCGGTTTTGGCGGACGTTTCTGAGGTTCTGGGGCAGTTTTCTTTTTAAGATATTTCCTCACAGTTTCCCTAGCATAACCTGTTCTTCTAGAGATCTCACTGATGCTGAAGCCTTGTGAATACAAATCTCGTATCAATAGCCATTCCTCCGTTTTCAGCATTATCTACAATCCTCGAACTTTTCACAAGGATTGAGAATTGGAAGTTTTTAAACCGCCGAAATTGGAAGATTCTTAACCGCCCTTGACAAAGTTTGAATATGATGAAGAAAATGATGAGTTTATATGCCCTGAAAAACAAAGCTTGAAGTTTTTGTATGAGGGTTATGAGAAAGAAAGGAAGAGAAAATACAGACTTTATAAGGGAACTGAATGTAAAAAGTGTAAATTCAGCAAAAATTGTACAAAAAGAAAGGATGGAATTAGGCATTTAAAAATAGCAGAGTTTTCAAAAGAAAGAAAGCAATTAGCCGAAAAAATGAAAACTGAAGAAGCAAAAGAAATATACAGACAAAGGCAGCAGGTAGTAGAACCTGCAATTGGAAACTATAAAGAGAATCTTGGGTTTAGAGAATTTCTCACAAGGGGAATTAAATCAGTCAGAAATGAATTTAATTTGGTATGTACAGCAGTTAACTTAAAGAAAATATGGATTTACTCAAATAAAAACGAGATCATTAGAAAGAGAAATGGAATAAATGGAACTTTTCACTTTAAGAAAAAAATAGTGGATAGAATCAAATTTAATAGAGCTAAAAAGTTCCAGTTTCACAACCGATGACTGCTAATTTATTACCACCAGTAATTGTCGGACAGCCTCCTTGCAGCGGGGTGCGCCACCGCAACTTTGATTTTAGCTCGACTGAATAATTATATCCACAATCGTGGCATTTGTAGCGTTGACGTCCACAAACTATACTGTTTTTTGTGTGATTGGAACTTTTGCATCTTGGGTAGTTCATGCAGAAATATAGGTTTTCATAATATGTAACTATAATTAATTACCAATACCTAATATTTTTATACTTTATATCTATAAAATTGTGGGAACCCCAACAAAATGAAATTGTTGTGACTAAAATACTTTCATTTGTTAGACAATCGAAATTGATGTTTATTTAGAAAGAATTATATCATAGCAGTAAGTTGAACTGTTCTAGAAAAATGAAATAAGAATATTAATCTGTAAAACAGTGTTACCTAATGTCTCATATTACTCATAAATCTCTTAAGAGGGTAGCTCAAAGTGCTACGATTATCTTTATTGGAACAATTATTAATTTGTTTTTGGGGTTTTTAGGTAGAATTCTTCTTATAAGATTCACAACTCAAAATGAATATGGGCTTTACTCAATGGCCTTTACATTGATGAGTGTTCTTATCACAATATCTACTCTCGGTTTGTATGATGGAACTACTAGGTATATTGCAAAATTTAGAGCAGAAAATAAATCCGATAACATACAAGATACTGTTCTTTCATCAATGTTAATCGCATTAATTTCCAGTGTCTTGATTACTATACTAGCCTACACTGCTTCCGGCTACATAGCTATAAATATATACGATTTACCTGAACTTTCTCCAGTATTCAATATATTGCTAATTGCAATTCCTTTGTCGGTTTTGAGCAATATATTCATATCAATCTTCCGAGGGTTTGGTGAGTCTAAAATAAAGGTTTTTTTAAATGAAATTTTAAGACCCGTTACTTATCTCTTGTTTTTGATCCCTGCAGTCTTTTTACAATTCTCGTTTCATACTATGGTTTACGTCTACGTCATATCTATTTTAATAACGTTTCTTGCATTTTTGTTTTATTTTATCAGAAAACCTCCGCTTAAGCTGAACTGGAACAGGGTACGCATTAATCATATTACAAAAGAACTTTTAGTGTATTCTCTGCCACTTCTTGCAGTAAATATACTGCTTACAGTAATGTCATGGACCGATACTTTAATGCTCGGTTATTTCAGAACACCTGAAGTAGTTGGGATGTATAACGCTGCTTACACTATAGCTAATCTTCTTTCAGTCTTTATTAATTCTGTAGGCTATCTCTATGTTCCAATCATTTCTCAACTGTATAGTAAAAATCAAATTGAAGAACTCGGGGTTGTTAATGCAACTTCAACTAAATGGGCTTTCATGTTTACATTTCCAATGTTCGCTTTATTCTTTTTGTATCCCGATTTTATCCTGACGTTTTTTTATGATTCTCGCTATGTCGCGTCAAGTACTGTTTTCCAGATTTTAGTATTGGGATTTATTACAAACGCTTATTTTGGTCTTAACTATCATACTTTAATGTCTGCTGGGAAATCTTATTTCCTTATGAATTGCTCTTTAATCAGCTCCGTTTTAAACATAATATTAAATCTGATTTTGATTCCTCCATTTGGGATGGTTGGAGCAGCTATTGCATCAGCTTTATCTTTTGCCTCTATAGAAGTATACATGACTGTAAAATTGTATAAATTTTTGAAAATCCATCCCTTTACAAATGTCTATTTAAGGTTTACATTTGTGGCTATCTCAATTGTGTGTTTTTTTTATTTTGTTACGCACTTAATTCTCACAACATTTTGGACTTTGGTAATTTTGTATTCCTTGTTTTTGCTAATCTATGCTATTTCTGTGCTATATACAAAATCACTGGATAAAGATGATCTAAAACTAATGGCTGAAATTTGGGAAACCAGTGGGATCAGGTTTTCATTCCACAAATTTTTAAAACTATGGGGTGATAAAGGAGTTAACTAAATTCGCAGATTTTTTTTAAAACATTCCAAGAATTTGAATTTACTGTATTATCTATGACTTTCTCGATATTTTATATCTTCAACCAAATCCTCAATATTTTAAATTATTTATAACTTTATTGTTTACTAGGTGGGTATATGAGTTTCATCGAAAAAATAATCAATAGCGATGTTAAAAAATTTATAATTATTGTATTTTCTATACAATTTGCACTTGTAGGTTCAATTATATTGGACTTTCTGAACTTTCCGATTCCAATCTTAAGGCAAGTAATGGGTTTCATTTTTCTTACTTTTGTACCTGGGCTTATTATTTATAGAATCTTCAAGCTGCAAAAACTAAGTTTTTTTGAATCAGTTGCATGTATTATTGGTCTGAGTCTATTATTCGTAATGTTCTCAGGATTTTTTATAAACGAGTTTCACTCTTCTATTCTACCAAATCCAATTTCATCTATTTCTCTAACTTTAATTTTATGTGCTATAGTATCTATTTTATCTCTTCTATACTATATGAGTGATAAGGATAAAAATACGTCTGATGTGTTGCATTTAGGTAATACAGAAGATTCATTATCTTTATCTCTATTATTTTTATGTACGATTCCATTTTTCAGTATCTTTGGAAGTTATCTCATTAACTTTTTTCATACTAACGTCCTTATGATTTTATTTGTTATCTTGATTTGTGGGGTACCAATTCTAATCACATTTACAGATTTATTGCCAAAGCGTCTATATCCTTTTGCAATATTCATAATTTCAATTTCAATTTTATACCATAATTCATTGTCATCCACTTTTTTAGATGGATGGGATATTCACGATGAATATTATTTTTCGAACCTTGTTATGATGCACTCTTTATGGGACTTTACAATACCCTCAAACATTAACGCAATGTTAAGTATTGTAATGCTTGCCCCCATATATTCAGAGATATGCAATTTAGAGCTGACATACGTATTTAAAATAATATATCCCTTCCTCTTCTCGATAGTACCTGTTGGAATTTACCACATATCTCAAAAACAGGGAATTAATGACAAAATTTCTTTCCTGTCAGTATTTTATTTCATATCTATATACACATTTTATACAGAGATGCTGGCATTAGCAAGACAACAAATTGCAGAATTGTTTTTAGTTTTAATCTTCATAATTATGTTAAGTAATTTAGATCTGTTTAAAAAACGGGTTTTGCTAGTTTTATTTACATTCGGTTTAATCACGTCTCACTATGGTTTGTCTTATTTGACTATTTTATTCATGCCAGTAGGATATCTATTCATGATTTATGTTTTAAAAGCTAAGAGTGATACCTATACGATTAATTTTATGCTTATATTCTTTGTTTCTGCATCTATCTGGTATCTTTATCTATCTGGCGGATCCCTATTCGAAACAATAGTTAATATATTTAGTCACATTTACGCAACTATAATGATGGAATTTTTTGCAACAAAATCAGTTGAACTGGCTACCAGTAATTCTCCTTTTTTGAGTGGGCAAATTTTAAAGATACTATATCTGCTGTCTCAATTCTTTGTAATTATTGGATTCGTGCGAGTATTTGTTAAATCAAAATATTTTAGAATTTCCAGTGAATATTTTAGTTTCTCGTTCATTCTTCTACTTGTACTAATCACTTCATTTTTCACTTCTTTTACAGGTATGAATATCCACAGGTTGTATCATATTACATCAATTTTTTTAGCAGTTTTTTGCGTGATTGGTGGGATTACTTTTATTCATTTAATTTATAATGCTCTCAATAAAAAATGGTCTGAGGAATCTTTTAAGCACTCATTAAGAATCTTGTCTGTTTTTTTTGCAATGTTTATGATTTTTAATATCGGACTTGGTCAGGAAATAATACATGATAACCCTACTTCGGTTTCTATTAATCGAGAATGGATACAAAATTCAGATAATCTCGAATATCAGTACTTCCTCTACAAAATGCATTTTCCCATTCAAGATGTTTTCAGTATTAAATGGTTATCAAAAAATAGAAACTTACAGACAAAGATATACGCTGATTTGTCATCGACAGACCTATTATTTTCCAGTTATGGTATGATTCCTAACGAGACCAGATTATCCAATAACACGAAGGTAGAACAAGGTTCCTATATTTATTTAAGGTATCCTAACGTCCATTATGGTCTCATGTTTGGGCCAAAACAGGGGATGAAGTGGAACATTGTTGATAACCCCATACTACTTGATCAAAAAAATCTTATTTATTCAAACCAGGATAATTTTATATATAAATATTAAGGGCACAGGACTCAGTCCCAAAATCTAGTGATAAAAGTAAGTGTAACATCACTACACAAAATTATAATCCTATAATTATGTAATGATGTTACGGCAGAAGCAATGGTGACTATAAATCTTACACTTAATAACTTTTCTGAGCTCCATGCTCTCTTAGACGTTTTTGGTTGTTTTGGAAACGATTATGAATATACTACACGAGGAATTTTTCGTAGAAAAATTCCTCCCGTCTGTTCAATTTGTAATACTCCAATGGTTCATAATGGCTATAATCCCCATACCAAAGACGGTCTTGGGGAAATCAACATTGGTCGGTATAAATCCTAGATTCGGCAGGTTAACGTAATTAGAGATAGATATTTTCATATTTCTCTCCCATTAGACCCAGTATCTTCCAGTGAATCTCCTCCATATTCAATATTTCTGACTTCATTTGTCCTTTGTTCTGAGAAATAAGTTCTGTAATTCCCTGAAAATTGAAAAATATCCATCTCATTGTAGGTCTTTTTGTTGGTTTCCCTTTTTGATCTGGAATCGTTTCATTTTCTTCTTCTAATTTTGTCCTTAATTTCCATTCTGCAATTGAATAAATCATTAAGCAGAGAACCATTATCATAGTCATCGCTTCAATTCTCTTTTTGTTCTTGAGGTAAACTTTCGATATGCTAAAGGTGTTACTTTTCAAGAATCTGAATCCTTTTTCCACGTTATCCTGCCCTTTGTAATACTTCAGCATATCCTCAGGAGAAAGATTGATATCATTACTTGCAAGAATAAAAAGTCCCATTTTATCCATTTCATTTAAAACAAAAGCATCATTAACCTTTATGATTCCATTAATCCTGCAATAAGTCTTTAATTGCTCATCTTTTGAAGGTCTGCCTCTTTTCCCCAACTCACGTTTTTTAATGGATTTCACATCTACTTTTTCAAATGAGACAGAAGGGAAATCTTGAATCCATTTTTCTGCAGCTTTTAATGCATCCTCTTCGCAAAAAAAGTCCTCTCCTTTCAGTTTTTTAAAAGACTTCTCTGCTTTTTCAACCTCTTTTTCAAGCTTCGTCCTGAGAGTTTGCTCTTTCTTCTCTTTCATCTTGTGAGAAAGCAGCAAAACCCACTTTTGTTTGACTCCACCATATTCCACAAAGGTTTGATAAAATGAGTATCTTTCGTCGCTTTTTAGCGTTTTCAGGTTCAGATTTGCAGTTAGCAGTTCCTTTGCCTCGGTAATTGTTGCGGGAACACGACTGATCCAGAATGACTTTCCCATGTTCTTGATATTATTGTCTGTGTAAAAGGAACTATCAGCGACGTAGTAAACTTCGCTTTCAGGTCTTAAAACTGATTTGAGAGACTGGATCGCTTCCAGAATTGTGTTTTTGTCGGAAGAATTTCCTGAATGTGTGTTCATGAAAAGAGGTATCCCATGCTGATTAACAATCAAGCTAAGTACAAATTGTTTGAGGTCCCATCTTCCGTTTTTGGGAATTCCAAAAGTAATGTCAATAGACTCAGTTTCTTCGTCATCATAATCCCCATAAACGCTGACACTTGTAGTGTCAGCGTGTAAACAATGAACAGGAATAGGTAGATGAGTCATGATGTGAAGAGCAATTTCCGTAAACAGTTTTGTAGGGCCATATTTTACGATTCTGTCAAGAGTCTCTCCGATAACGTATTGATTCAGATCCTCTCTTGTTATACCGTCTCCGAAAAGCCTTTCCGTAGAAATGTTTTTAAAAAAATCAGGAAACAGGTACAGACGTTGCCCTACGAAACCAAGACCATTGAGCAACATGGCAAGGATGCAGACTGAGTGAGGGACAGTATGATCCCTTTCTTTGGGAAGTTTTTCATCGATCAGATTGTCAACCTCAAGTTCTCGGAACACTCCAACTATCAGACCAAGGTGACCTAAGAACCTTGTACGTTTTAGGGAGGATTCAACTCTTCTACTGCTGTCTTTTTCTGCCATGGGAAAACCAGGACAAAGATATAAAATTAATAATATTAAGATATTTGTTTACCTGCCGAATCTAGGATAAATGCTCAAACTGTGGTAGTACACACGAAGAAGATTATAGTTTTTGGGAAGATATGAAGACTTTACTTTTTGATACATTCAATGATTTTTTCCAGTTACTCAGATACCATAACGTTTCATATGATGGAATTTCTGATCTAATGGATTTCATATATCCAAGATCAAGAAGCACGATTTTTAGAGCATTCTACAAAGAAATGGAACAGGAAACTATTCCATATTCAGAAAATATACATATGGTGCATTATGACGAACAACATCCAAAAGAAGGAAGATGTCAGAAATACCGTTTAACTTTACTGGATGCAAAAGCTCAAAGAACGATAGCAGATGAACTTTTCAAAGATAAGAGTCCAGAAACCATCAAGAAATTTCTAAAGAAAAATCTTGATGCATCAGAGCCAGTGTTTATCGTTACGGATTTTGATAAGAGATACCCTGATATATTAAAGGAAATTTTTAGGGATAAGTTAGTCCATCAATATTGTTTGATGCATTTAAATAAGCTTATTGTTAATGATTTTCCAAAGAACACAACGATAGAACAGGAACTTTTGAAGTACAGGTTATTAAGTATATTTTATAATTGTCAACGGCGGTTAAGAATTCCCCATTTTCGGCGGATTAAAATTCCCCAATTCTCAATCCTTGAGAAAAGTTCGAGGATTGTGAATCATGCTGAAAAAGGAGGATTTATTCTTGATTCGAGATTTAAGTTCACAAAACTTGAGCATTAGTGAAATCGCCAGACAAACCGGTTTTGACAGGAAAACTGTGAGGAAATATCTCCAGCTGAAAACCTTACCTGAACCCCAGAAACGTCCCGGAAGAAAGAGCAAGCTTGATCCATATAAACCTTATATGCTCAAAAAGCTTGAAGAAGGCTCCTACACTACTGCTCGGCTCTATCGGGAAATCAAAGAAATGGGTTTTGATGGAGGAATGACCATCGTCAAGGACTTTGTAAGAGAAGTCCGACCTCAGCAGGGAGTCCCTGCTGTATTCCGCTATGAAACAAAACCAGGTGTACAGGCTCAGGTTGACTGGGCAGAGATGGGAACAGTTGAGGTTGATGGAAAGATAAAGAAACTCTTTTGCTTCAACATGATTCTTGGATATTCCAGGATGAAATATGTTGAATTTACACTGGGCATAGACACTTCCACTCTTATCCAGTGTCATCTGAACGCCTTTGAGTACTTTGGAGGATTTACACAGGAGATTCTCTATGATAACATGAAACAGGTTGTTATCAAAAGAGCCTTAAAATCATCAGATTCTGAATGGAACTCACAGTTTGAGGATTTCTTCAAATGCTTTGGTTTTATTCCACGGTTATGCAGGCCTTACAGGCCTCAGACAAAAGGTAAAATTGAAAATACGGTAGGCTATGTCAAGAGGGATTTCTTCCTTGGAAGACGATTTACCTCTCTCGAAGACCTGAACGCCCAAGTTCACAGGTGGTTGGAAAGGGTAAATTCAACTGTCCACGGAACAACCTATCAAATCCCCCTTGAACGTTTTAAGGAGGAGAAACTGATCCCTCTGGATCAGGTTCCTCCTTACAAAGTTGTCCATAAGGAGACCAGAAAGGTCTCCAGAGACTGTTATATTTCGTTCCTTGGAAATAAGTATTCTGTTCCTTACAGGTTTGCAGGAAGAACTGCAGAGCTTCAGATTTTTGAAGGAATATTCGAGGTCTATGTTGATTATGAGAAGGTTTGTGAACATGAAATTCTTTCAGGTAATTGTAGGGTTTCCAGAAAAAAGGAACATTTTCAGGGCCTCCTGAGTGAGATTCTTAAAGAGAATTCAAAATGCAAGAAAGAATTACAGATTCCGTTGAAGTTCTCAGGTCCTGAAGTTGAAAAGAGGTCTCTTGACATCTATGAAACATTCAGTGACGGTGATTTTGAATGAACAATTTCAGCTATGAGAGACTTCACAGTAACCTGCAATACCTCAAACTGAATACTATTGAAGAGGTTCTGGACAACTATCTTGAAATTGCTGCAAGAGATAGCAAGACAACAATGGAAGTACTTGATTATCTGTTTGAACAGGAAAAGAAGCACAGAGAAGCTGCTGCAATTGAGAGAAGGATGAAAAGTGCAGCATTTCCTGTGAAAAAGACGCTTGATGAATTCGATTTTGAGTTTCAGTCATCTATTGATAAAAAAGTCATAGAAGACCTTGCAACGTTGAGATTTGTTCATAACGTAGAAAACGTTGTTTTCCTTGGTCCTCCCGGAGTTGGAAAGTCTCATCTTGCAATCGCTCTTGGGATTGAAGTAGCAAAAGCAGGGATTTCGGTTTACTTTACCAATACAGGAAACCTTATCGAGAAGTTGAAAATAGCAAATCGAGAAGGAATGCTTGAAAAGAAACTCAAAGGCTTTATGAAATTTAAAGTTCTGATCATTGATGAAATGGGTTATCTCCCATTTGATGAGGAAGGAGCTCACTGTTTATTTCAGTTGATTTCCAGACGTTATGAAAAGAGTTCGACCATCTTTACGTCAAATAAATCATATGGAATGGGGAGAGATATTCAAAGACCAGGTAATAACGGCTGCTGTACTTGATAGAATTCTCCATCACTGTACTACAATTAACATCAGAGGAGAAAGTTACAGGCTGAAAGAAAGGAAGAAACATGGTATAAAATCAGGAAATATTTACCAGTAATTTCTAACAAGTTTATGAAAAATTGAGTAAAATTTATATCAAAAGATGGGGAAATTTAAACCGACCAATGTGGGGAAAATTAAACCGCTGTTGACAATAATAGAGAGAATGAGATTAAATTTCTGCAAAAACTTCAATCTGAAGAACTCAACGTAATTAATAACAAAGAAAAGCATCAAGAATGGATTAAAAAAGCAAAAAAGGAATTTTGCCAGTATAGACATAAATTAAAGCTTGAAATCAGAAGAAAAAAGGAAAATCTTCCACGTAATAGTCTTGAAAAAGCAAAATATAACTTTGATAAATTAATGGAAAATATAAGAACATATGATGAAAAGGTTCAAAAACGATTGTGGATGATCAATAAACACTGGTTAAATCTTACTTTGTTCCATTATCTTCCAGGAGCGCCAGCGACAAATAACCCTATCGAAAGCTATTATTCAAAAAGTCTAAAAACGGATAACAAGAAGAAGTTTAGAACTGACAAAGGAATTGAAAATCGGATTAAACTTACTCAGATGAGAAGATTAAATTTACTTAAGAAACCACAAAAGTCATTTATGGAATTGTTCAGATTATTTTCTCCATTTAAGCTTTAGTAATATCTATTTTTGAGAGAGTAGTTCAGAATGACATAGCGGAGCGTGTCGATTTTAGTCAATAGGTTCAGTGAAAAATTACAGAAGTAAAAGAATTCTTTGGCAGAAATGCCAAAAAAATTGTTTCTCAAGGGTTATATTACAGTTTATTTAGGAAGTTAGCAGAGAAATTGAAGTTTAAAGGATGGAAAAAAATGAGAAATCACTAAATTATGGAATTGTGTCGGGCACAGCATGAAAATATCCATTAAACTCAAAAAATTGCCTGCACAGAAAGATTATTCCTTCTGTGCAGCGTATTTTGATATCTTTTCCACATTTGAGTAATGAGGAAAATTTATTGTACTATTCTCATATTCAGTATCGGTCTCTGGCTTTCGATTTCCCAGTCATTGCTGTAGAATGCAATGTAGTTATTGCTTTCAGTTTTTGCTTTGATCAGGAATCCAGTGTTTTCGTATTCCCCACTTACATATTCTTTAACAAGATCAGTTATATCAAGTTCGTAATACCTGTTGTCTGGAAGTTCTTTTCCTTTTATGGTGAACTTAGCATATGGTGTGTTTCCCTGAGAAACACCTTCTTTGTCGTACCAGTCTCCTCCAGCATTCGTCCATTTCACGCCATTATCCCTGTTATTCCAGCTCACATAACTGGGATTCCAGGAAGCCGGCCTGTAAACTTCAATGACTGTATCTTCAGGCCTTGATTCTTCTGGATAGTACCAGTAAAGAGAGATAATTGCCTTACTGATTTCCTGGTCTGAATATTCGCTCAGGTTAAACCACATAACGTCTCTGTACCTTCCTACGTCGTCAGTGCCCCCTACATCAATGAAAGGTTTGTCCTGGAAAACCGTATCCGGGGAAGCTTCCCGCAGGCGGTTATCCTTGGCACCAGTAATTGCTACGTTTACTGGTTCTGCGGGTACTTGCTTTGTTATCTTAAGCTTTGGCTCCTGACTTTCGTTTCCGCAGTCACTGCTGTAGAATGCAATATAGTTATTGCTTTCACTGCGGGCTTTAATCAGGAATCCAGTGTTTTCGTATTCCCCACTTACATATTCTTTAACAAGATCAGTTATATCAAGTTCGTAATACCTGTTGTCTGGAAGTTCTTTTCCTTTTATGGTGAACTTAGCATATGGTGTGTTTCCCTGAGAAACACCTTCTTTGTCGTACCAGTCTCCTCCAGCATTCGTCCATTTCACGCCATTATCCCTGTTATTCCAGCTCACATAACTGGGATTCCAGGAAGCCGGCCTGTAAACTTCAATGACTGTATCTTCAGGCCTTGATTCTTCTGGATAGTACCAGTAAAGAGAGATAATTGCCTTACTGATTTTCTGGTCTGAATATTCGCTCAGGTTAAACCACATAACGTCTCTGTACCTTCCTACGTTGTCAGTGCCCCCTACATCAATGAAAGGTTTGTTCTGGATAACCGTATCTGGGGAAGCTTCCCGCAGGCGGTTATCATATATTTTTATGTCCTCATCCGGGTTGCTATCATTTTCGACTACTGTTATATTTGCAGTAGTGGAGTCTTTCAATTCTCCGTCACTCACTTCAAAAATTACTGTGTAGGATCCTTCCTGGCCTGAAATCGGGGTCCAGCTGAATATTCTGGAATTTCCATCAAATGTTGCTTCTTCCGGAATGTCTAAAACGGAGTATGTAAGGCTGTCTCCGTCTTCATCTGAAGCATTTACTTCAAAATTAAGAGTTTTTCCGATCTCAACTGTAGCAGATGGGATAGGATCCATTACAGGGGGATGGTTGATGTTTATCGGTGCGTCTCCTGAATTTGAAGCGTATTTTGTGTTCCCGTAAGCTCCTATATTGATCCTGTCTCCGTTATCTTCAGGTTCGTTTGAATAATCAGACAACGGGTGCCCTGCATCAATACAGGGGGAACTTACGTTATCAGTTGTCCATCCGGCATTACTCCATCTTCCGGCTTTTGATTTGAGGTGGTAATCACGATTTGAGATGTCGGCGTACAATGGATCAACATTTATGTCTGTAGTCGGGGCGACATTTACGTAATTTCCAGCAGCGCTATTGTATACACAGTTGTATTCCAGTATAAACGTGTGATTCGAAGGATCACAATCTTTCACTCCCCAGCCTGAACCTACATCTGCGACATTTCGAATAGTGTTTGAAATTATATTATTTCTAACAATAGTCACGAATCCATTATCTTTTGGGATTCCGTAGGCTGGATATAGTTCGTATGCAACACCGTACTTTCTGTTTCCATCTATTACATTATTTTCAATTATGGTGTTATTAAATCCCTGAACTACAATTCCACCTGCTTCATGAAGGGTAGACGATGTTCCTGTGTCATAAATTACGTTATGATGAATCCATACTCCCTTAGCTTTGTCTTTATCATATTTGCCGTAGCCTACTAACCAGATTGCCCATGCATGTGTATGATAAATTAAGTTATTGTAAATTTCTATATCGTCCATTAAACGATCAGTCATTTTTTTATCCAGCTCTATTCCAGCATATCCTTTATAATTTGATGTTATCGTGTTATTGTAAATCTTGATATGCATCGTTTCTGTTAATCGAATGGCTGCGTCTGCCTTTATAGTGATATTGTTGTTATATATGGACGCGTTTGACGAATGTTTTAACCATACGGCATCATGTCCAATTTCAAATATAGTGTTGTTGTACACATTGATATTTGTCGGAACAGTTTCATATTCTCTTGAATAATCATGGAATACTTTAATTCCGTCCCCCAGTCCGTCGTGGAGATACATGTCATGGACAGTTACATTATAACTTTTTTTCAGGTTGATCATGTTATAGAAACTGTTTCCAATTTTTTCATACTGGTTTTTGCAGTTTCCATCTATCTCAAATCCGCGTATGGTTATATTCTTTTCAAGATCCTGTTTTGCTTCAATAAATCCTTTATATTCTATATTCCAGTTTGCGTAATCAATCAGTTTTATTACAGCATCTGAATCTCCTTCCAATATTGTGTTGCTTCCAATATATAGCGTATCGTTTATCCAATACGTATTTGAACCGTTGAGATGGACGGTTGTAAAATCAGAGTTTTTGTTTACAAATGAAAGTGCTTCATTTATTTCGATATGATCATTTTTTCCATCGCAGTTGTAGTCACCACTACCGTCTGTGTCGATGTATACAATTGGCGCTGTAGGCGAAGCGCATAGTACTATTTGAATATTTATTAATAGAGTTAATGCTACTAGAAATAGCATCAGTAACTTTCTTTCCATAGTGTTCACTACCTTTCACTCCATCGTGATTTTTTTAGTGGACTTTGAGTGTTTTTTGCCCCCTCGTATAGTCCACATTCTCATTTAAAAAATATATTTTGTGTTTTAAATACAACTCTTTTTTTATTTCATATTTTTTTAATAGTTTTGATGGTTTACTTTATATATTTTGTGCTTAAGTTTCGGGACTTTTCCATTTTTACGGCTCTGTTTCATTTTTCTGTTTTTTAAGTAGTATTACATTTCAGAGGTTTCAATGAAATTTGAACAGCTTTTTTGTCTTTATTGTCCTTTGCCCCAGTAGGGGTGAAAATTTTCTAATTTCCAATATAATGTATGAAACTATCCAAATAAATATTTAAACAATCTAAAAAATACCCAAATATGTTGTTTTTTTTTATTACTTTTTAATTTTATAGATTACATATGATTAATTTATGAATCTGGATAATTATTATTCTTACACGATTATCCATCTTAATAAATACTCAATTTTTATCGTAATTTTGGGGGTCAAAAAAAAGATATTATAAATGCAGAAGACTTTGTGTATGTTGATGGATGGTACAATTTTCATATAAACTGTTCCTTATATATCATAAAGTTTAATGTGGAACACTCATTTTTCCAGGAATGAAATGCAATTTTTAAGAAATTTTTCAATATACTAAGCTATCTTATATAAAATTTTAATCCAAAAAACAATAATACTTAAAATAATATTTTATCCTAGATTCGGCAGGTTAACGTAATTAGAGATAGATATTTTCATATTTCTCTCCCATTAGACCCAGTATCTTCCAGTGAATCTCCTCCATATTCAATATTTCTGACTTCATTTGTCCTTCGTTCTGATAAATAAGTTCTGTAATTCCCTGAAAATTGAAAAATATCCATCTCATTGTAGGTCTTTTTGTTTGTTTCCCTTTTTGATCTGGAATCGTTTCATTTTCTTCTTCTAATTTTGTCCTTAATTTCCATTCTGCAATTGAATAAATCATCAAGCAGAGAACCATTATCATAGTCAGCGCTTCAATTCTCTTTTTGTTCTTGAGGTAAACCTTCGATATGCTAAAGGTGTTACTTTTCAAGAATCTGAATCCTTTTTCCACGTTATCCTGACCTTTGTAATACTTCAGCATATCCTCAGGAGAAAGATTGATATCATTACTTGCAAGAATAAAAAGTCCCATTTTATCCATTTCATTTAAAACAAAAGCATCATTAACCTTTATGATTCCATTAATCCTGTAATAAGTCTTTAATTGCTCATCTTTTGAAGGTCTGCCTCTTTTCCCCAACTCACGTTTTTTAATGGATTTCACATCTACTTTTTCAAATGAGACAGAAGGGAAATCTTGAATCCATTTTTCTGCAGCTTTTAATGCATCCTCTTCGCAAAAAAAGTCCTCTCCTTTCAGTTCTTTAAAAGACTTCTCTGCTTTTTCAACCTCTTTTTCAAGCTTCGTCCTGAGAGTTTGCTCTTTCTTCTCTTTCATCTTGTGAGAAAGCAGCAAAACCCACTTTTGTTTGATTCCACCATATTCCACAAAGGTTTGATAAAATGAGTATCTTTCGTCGCTTTTTAGCGTTTTCAGGTTCAGATTTGCAGTTAGCAGTTCCTTTGCCTCGGTAATTGTTGCAGGAACACGACTGATCCAGAATGACTTTCCCATGTTCTTGATATTATTGTCTGTGTAAAAGGAACTATCAGCGACGTAGTAAACTTCGCTTTCAGGTCTTAAAACTGATTTGAGAGACTGGATCGCTTCCAGAATTGTGTTTTTGTCGGAAGAATTTCCTGAATGTGTGTTCATGAAAAGAGGTATCCCATGCTGATTAACAATCAAACTAAGTACAAATTGTTTGAGGTCCCATCTTCCGTTTTTGGGAATTCCAAAAGTAATGTCAATAGACTCAGTTTCTTCGTCATCATAATCCCCATAAACGCTGACACTTGTAGTGTCAGCGTGTAAACAATGAACAGGAATAGGGAGACGAGTCATAATGTGAAGAGCAATTTCCGTAAACAGTTTTGTAGGGCCATATTTTACGATTCTGTCAAGAGTCTCTCCGATAACGTATTGATTCAGATCCTCTCTTGTTATACCGTCTCCGAAAAGCCTTTCCGTAGAAATGTTTTTAAAAAAATCAGGAAACAGGTATAGACGTTGCCCTACGAAACCAAGACCATTGAGCAACATGGCAAGGATGCAGACTGAGTGAGGGACAGTATGATCCCTTTCTTTGGGAAGTTTTTCATCGATCAGTTTGTCAACCTCAAGTTCTCGGAAAACTCCAGCCATAAGACCAAGGTGACCTAAGAACCTTGTACGTTTTAGGGAGGATTCAACTCTTCTACTGCTGTTTTTTTCTGCCATGGGAAGACCAGGAAAGAGATATAAAAGTAATAATATTAAGATATTTGTTTACCTGCCGAATCTAGGTTTTATAATGAAATACTTGTATATTTCAAAGAACTAATACGCAAATAGAAGGAGTTCAGATTTGTGAGATAGTTCAGATCCGTGAAATCAATCTAGAAGATGCAAGTGAAGAAGGCATATTCTCTGTAGAATTTCAAGGATTATACAGAGATTTGTTCAAAAGTACTATTTTTTAGCTGAGAACTTTCAGTGGGATTGACAAAAATCTGAGATTAAAAAAAGGATTTAGATGCCTTTTCTGAATGACGAAATCAAGGGGAGAGCTTCTGATAGGAGGTTTAAGTTCATTCCCTTGAGCATATAAGTGAAATGTTAGGAACACTTATTTTAGAGGGCCTTTGCTCAATTAGGTGAAGAATTGTAAGCAATCAATTTTTTATAAACATTTATCTGGGTTTCTGTCAACTTTTTCCAGTCGTATCTGGCTTCAACCAGTTTTCTTGCATTCATACCGATTCGACTTGAAAGTTCTTCATCTTCCAACAAGGATATAATTAAACTCGCAAATTTGGGCCACTCATCCGCTATTAAAATATCTTTGTTGTCGCTAATTTCCAAACCTTCAGCACCAATTGTAGTTGAGACCACAGGTTTACTCATAGCCATATATTCGAGTATCTTCAAACGAGTCCCTGAACCGCTCATTAGCGGTGCAATACAAACATCTGAGTTTGAGATGTATGGCCTCACATCCTCTACAAATCCAATAATCTCTACTGAATTATCTGTTTTTGAGTAGTCATTAAGCCAGTTTGGGCAGTTTTTACCCATAATATAGAGTTTTATACTCTGGAATTTCTTTTTTATTAATGGATGTACATGTTCCAAGTAATTTTTAATCCCGAATTCGTTTGGAGGATATGTTAAATTCCCCATGAATAATAAATTTGGATGGACTAATTTCATGTCATTTTCAATTATTTCAATTTTATAAAAATCACAATTTACTCCATTCGGAACTACATTGATTTTATCTTTTGAAATTCCGTAAGATATATATATATCTCTGTCTACTTCTGAAACTACAAAAATATGGTCAAATTCGTTAAGAATATTTAACTCATATGCCTTGAATCCAGAAACAACTCGCTTATGTGCAAATCTCATCAATAAGCTTTTTTGATGATTGATTTGTCTTATAAAATTCAGATGGTCAACGTTATGAAGAGTTATGACCTTAGCTCCTTCAAAGTGGGAATTTGATGCAGCCTGTATTACAGGCGCTGCTTCTATGGTGTGTTGGGCGTGAATAATATCGAAATTGCTTTTTTTTAGTACAGATTCAATGGTTTTTATATTAATTGGTGAATTGTATCTGTAAAATGGGGGATACATCCCATCTAAAAGAACGGTTTTTATTTTTTTTAATGCTGATAAATCCGGGATTTCTCTTGTGTATATTTTTCCATTTAACTCTTTTTCAAGTTGAGTTATGTTATACATCGAATTATCAAATTTATTATCATTATAATAATTGCAAATTATCTGTGACTCGATTTTTTTCTCAGAAAGTTTTTTTATAATATTGTAATCTCTAACAGGGGCACCACTTATAGTAAAAGGGATATATGGCATTACATGTAGAACTCTCACGGGTTTCAAACTCCCACTTTTTTATATACCTTCAGAATTTCTCCAACAACGGTATCCCATTTGAAATTCTTAGCGTATTTTTTTATCTGTTCATTGTCCCATTCTTTATCTAAAGCTACCAGTATTTTTGCTGCTAATTCCTTTGAGTTCGCTGGTTCAACCAGATAACCATAATTTTCAGAAATCAAAACTTCTTCACTTCCCCCATTGTATGTTGCAACTACAGGTTTACCACAGCTCATTGCTTCTATCTGAACTATCCCAAAGCTTTCAAGCAGGCTCGGTAAGACAAAAACATCGCAGGCATTCATCCATAATGGAATTTCAGTATGTGGCCTGCTCCCTACAAGCTTTATGCAATCCTCCAGCCCTGCAGATCTAACCTGCTTTTTTAACTTCTTCTCTAATTTTCCTCCTCCAACTATGAAGCACATTATATCTTTTCTCTTTGATGTGATTTTGCTCATAGCTTCAATAAGGTACCTGTGTCCTTTTACTTCCCCGTACAGGCTCCCAACATTTAATATTACTTTCTTATCTGGGGGTAATCCAAGTTTTTTTCGGCAACTTTGTGAATCTAGAGCATGAAAATATTTTTGGCTATAACCATTTGGGACATAATACACTTTATTCAGGGGGACTCCAACATTCTGGAAAAGTGATATATCACCTTTCCTAACACGAATTATTGCGTCACATAAGTTCCATGCTCGAATAAATTGAGATTCTTTCTTTTCTACGGCATGGGTGAATGTCCGAGAAGTATGTTCTGTAATAACTACCGGGACATCATATTTTTCCTTTAATTTTATAGCGACCGTTCCAGCTCTCCATGTAAAATGAGCATGAATTAAATCAAAGTGCAAATTTTTATCTTCAATTAATTTTTTAATGGTTTTTTCTTCAAAATGTATCCACAGATCTCGCCCGTATTTGAAAAATAGCGGGCAATTTAAGTATTTTGGAAAATATACGTGAACGTTGTCAAATTCATAATTCTCATGCCGTGTATGTCTTAAAAGTTCCATTCCAAAAGCAACTGGAGATACTACATATATGTTCTCAAAATGTTCTTTGAGAACCGTAACCTGTTCTTTTACGAAGATTTCTCTCACATACTTATTATCAGCATTTGGAAAATCATTGGATATTATGAGTAAATTTTTTGATGTCATATTTATAACTCACTCAATATAAATTTGTATTTTCCAGCTTTGGTCCTTTCGATTTCGTCTACATAGAGGAATTCTATTTCCCATTGCTCAGATTTACTTTTAATTATCTTTCTAATAATATCCAGTTGATTCTCATCAAAATTCTCTTCTAAAACCATTTTTATGGTTATTAAATTCAACTTTTTTTGTATTATCTGGAATTCTTTGACTCCATCAATTTCCCAGAAAATGCGTGAAAATAAACCCCCGTAAATAAATTTTCCTTCCGGGGTTTGCAAAATTTCCTGTTGTCTTCCCATGACTTCCTTTAATAATCTGGAACCACGGCCGCATCCACAATCATCACTTACAATATGCCCCATATCGCCGGTATCATATCTGATAAAGGGCATTGCATAGTTATGAAGACTTGTTGCAATTATTCTTCCAGATCCGTTTTCTAATTGAAAACCCTCATCATCCACAATTTCCAGGATGCTCCGCTCAGTGTCAATGTGAAGGCCATTATGCTCTTGGCACTCATAAGCCCCCAAACCGCCATCATTCAATCCATATCCATCAAATACATCACATCTGAATACGTTTTCAATGTTTTTCCGCATATGGGGAATTAATTTTTCTGCAGCGGTGAAAACTGCCTGAGGAGTAATAATATCAATTTCATTATTATCAAGATATTTTGAGAAAAAATTTAACGAAGAAGCATAGCCTCTTATGAATTGGGGTTTGAAGGAGTTAATTGTTTTTATATATTGCTGCATATCTTCATTACTCATGTCATAAGAAGACAGTTTCCGAAGATTTCTTGTGATTCCATGAGCTTTCTGGACAATAAAGGAGCTGGAGCCAACGTCCAGGGAGGAACCTGCCAAAAATACCATCTTATCTCCTAATTCATATCCCGCATATCCCCACCCGCGATAGAGAGAGGCACCATTGAAAAATCTATCATATTTTAAAAGTCTGAAATGAAGGGGGTTGCCCGTTGACCCTCCTGTTGAATTTATGTAGTATTTCATCGAGTTCAGGTTAAGTGGTTTGAAATCTTCAAAGTTCTCTTTGATTATTGCTTTATTCAGGATGGGAAGCTTTTCAAGATCTTCGAGTGTCCTGATCTCGCCGGGATCCAGCTTGAGTTTATTAAATAATTTATGGTAGTAGGGCACATTTTTATAAGAAAAGTTGAGCAGATGCTTCAGTTGTTTTTCCTGAGCTTTTTTCTGTTCAGAGTAAGGTTTCCACTGAGTGGCTACTAAATTTTTATATGTTGGATAAAATCCCCGCTCTCCTAATTGATGGGCGAATATGAATAAAGATTTATGAAACATGTTTTCTTCCATAAGCAGTTAGCTTGATGAATCAATTATCTATTTTCCGTATTTTTCTACAGTCTCCGTCATAAATTTCGTCACGTCTATTTTTTCTACGAGTAATTTTTCTCTTTTTTGTCTACCTTCTTTTTTTAGAAGCGGATTATTCAATAGTTGCAGTGCCGTTGCTAAAGAGTCTTTGCCCATCGAGCCTTCATTATAAAAGTTGTATACTAATCCATATCTCTTTTCTTCTTCGTCTGTATATCCTCTACCTGCATAATCACAGAATATTGCATGTGTGCCCAGAACTGCACATTCTGAAGCCATTGTTGCACTGTCTCCGTACAGTAATGTTGCATAATATAACAGATCGTGCATCTTTTCCGGTGAAACATTTATCCGATATTTCTCAAACTCTTTCTGAAGAGGTTTTTCTGAACTTATAAGGACACGTCCATATTTTTCAAATTCTCTTACGGCATTTCTTTTATCCTCTAAAGTTAAACCGGCATGTCCAACATCGTGAATTGCGCCCCAGGAGACAAATCGCAAAATAATAAAAGTATCGTTTTCTTTGATCCCAAGTTCTTTTATAACTTCTGGATTGGGTGTGAAATAATCAGGATGGAGATAGGCAAGTTCATGATTTCCACTATACCGTATTTGCTTCTCACCCAGATCAGTCCTGTAACTTGATGGCGTACAGATAACAGTTGCAAAAGGATCCATCAAAAAATGTTCAACTTTTGAATGTTCGGTGTCATCAAATATAATAGAAGTTTTTCCAATCAATTTCCCAAGATGTGAAAGATATACATTCCCAACGCCGCCAACCAGGATATCGGGTTTAAATGATTTAGCAATCCTGTACAATATATATTCTATTTTTATCATTTCAGTTGCTTTAGTAAAGGATGTGAATTTTGCATTCCCTACTACATCGTATTCAAATCCATAAGCATCCAGCAAATTCAATGAAACTTCCTTATCAACAGCTGTAATTTTACAAATATGCCCTTTTTCTTTCAGATTCCAGAGTAAATTCTTAAACAAATGGACCTGAGCAGGATGACCTATATTGAAGAGTATTCTCATTTCCTCACCACTACGATTTTTTTCTCTAATTTAAATGCCTGGTTTGAATGCCTGGTTTAAATGCATGACTCCGCATTTTGACCATGTTTCTTTACAATGAAGACTAAAGAGCAGGGCAGTTTTGTTAATTTTGATATCAAAATGTGTATTTTTGTTGAAAATTTGTTAAATACCAAAGAATGAAACATTTTTATAATAAACTGCCTGTCATAAAAATACACCTCTTCAACTATACAGTCAAGATCTTCAAAAAATAGCTTTAACTCTTCTATCTTATGATTTCTCCAGCGCGTTTTTCTGATATCTCCTGTCAGGTTGGAGCTGTGCACAAAAACCAGTTTACCTCCGTTGTCAAGTAGCAGTAGGTATTTTTCCATCAGTTCGCTGTCTTGTTTAATGCCAAATAGTGCAAATCCGGAAAGAAATATAATCCCGAATTTATCAGTAAAATATTTTTCAGGATACCTGCCGTCAGCAACCAGAAACTCGACTTTTGAGTTCAATTCTTTTTTTCTCTCATTTGCTTTTTTAATCAGGGCTTTATCATAATCAAAAGCAGTTACTTCTGCTCCACAAGCTTCAAACAAAAAAGAGTAATGTCCGTTTCCACACCCAACGTCAAGAACCTTAGTATTTTTATTTTCAGAAAATTTCAAAATCTGCTTTATGAAGTATCTGTCTTCCGGATAGTATCTGAATCCCCTGCTTAAGACCAGTTTGTGAATAATTCCGTCAATGAATTTCACGGTCTCACAGCCATCAAAATCTTTTTTCCCGAATTAAGTATAAAATCATATATCCAGAACAAACTCCAATTGACTATATTTGACTTCCAGCGGTCCGGATGTGCGGAGATATAGAAATTGCTGATCTCACATTTCTCGATTAATTCGATAAGGTCATCCGTTTTTTCGGCAAAAATCCGTTCCTTTTTACCTGGAATGAAGTCTCTGAGATTATTTTTTGAATTCCAGCTCCTCCCAGTATCTGTAAAATAGTTGAGGTCCTCTCCTGTAGATAAATAAGCTTCTCCAAGAATCCCGAAATCTTCTAAATTGTAGAATTTCCATAGTTCCCGGTTGTCATACTTTGACAGTACCGCTCCGTGCATACAGATAGTTTTGAGGTTGCAAATTTTTCGGAACTTCTGCACATCGCTTTCAAATAATTTTATGGCTTTTTCATGGTCTCCTTTTGCAGTGCTCAGTACCTCATAGTGATATCCTACCTCATGTCCCATTTTCTCAATTTTCTGTATGATTTCGGGAACAAATGCTTTCTTATGGGTTCTGAAATAGTAAGTAGCCTTTATGCCGTACTCTTTTTCTATATTTGCTGTTTCGAGCGCATTCCTTGCCAGTTTATCAACATCGTGACGAATTAATACAAATTTCTCAGGAAGATTGTCGCCTGCTATCACGTATTCGTGCATGGTGAGGAATGTGTACCTATCAGATATGGCAGAACAAAGCTGACGATATTTATCATGTGTAAAATCCAGATTATGAAAGTTTAGCATTCAAATTCACCATTCCCAATTATCTGGCTCTCCGATCCAATTGTCCTATCGATAAGCAGCGGGCGCAATTTTTATTTGACATTATAATTTTATTTAACATTCTAATTTTTATTCAAATTTCAAAATAACTTCTTGCTTGATTTTTTAACGGAACTTTATTGATATTTTCAATCTCTTTAAACACGTAACGAAGCCTCTCTTCAACGATCTTTCCTTTTATAGTCCAGTAGAAAGGCCTCCTGTTTCCGATAGATGGAAATTTTTCCCGGGAAATGTCAATAGGGTGAAAATAAAAGATTGTATCGCCTCTGTTCAAACTTTGCTTCAGTCCTCTGAATTTCAAATGAGAACCTAAAAACCTCAGAGTAGGCCCGCCATATGTAGGAATCTTAATACCTATATCATAGTAAGCCCAGGGAAATTCAACAAAATTTCTCTTTTCGGAGGAAGGTTCGAGGCTTCCCGGGGCCGGATAATAGGGAAAGGAAGAAACATGTCTTAAAGAAGAATCCGATTTATTATACAGTGAATTCACCGATACCGATGAATCGTACTTAAAACCGATTTTTTCTAGAGAGTCAAGCATCCATCCTGTAACTGCTCCGTTTGGTGCTCTATATCCGATAACTTCCTGACCGGATGTCCTTTCAAGTAATTTTTTTGCATTCAGGGTCGTTACTTCAAATTCTTCAACATCGATAAGAGGCTCTTTTGTTTTCGTATCGACCACACATCTATGATCCGCTCCGTGACATGCAATCTCATGCCCTTTCTCAGAAATGGATTCGATAAGTCCAGGATAACGTTTTACAACATCTGCAACAATAAAGAATGTCGCAGTGATATTGAACTCATCAAGAAGGTCCAGTGTTTTTCTTGTCGGTTCACTCAGGTAATCATACCTGTCATTCCATTTTTTAAAAAATTCGTTCACATCTTTATATACGGAAAAACTGGACCCGCAGACCGATGGAATATGATACCAGTCTTCAACGTCAACCGTAATTGACATCTTGTTTTTACTTAACATCTTGTTTTTACTTATAACCCGGAAATTTCTGTTTTTTTCACGCCATTTTATCAAGATTTTCTTCCCAAGATTAACTGACGTATCTGTAGAGTAATATAAACCCCATCCGAGTAAACTTGAAGGCCATCTTTCAGGATGCACTAAAATATAAAAATTATTTAATTCTCTTTTCTCTATGAGCTCAATAAGTTCATCAGTTGTTTCGGCAAAAACCCGTTCGGTTTTTCCGGGAATACAGTCTCTTATACTATTTCTATGACCCCATGTTCTTCCGGTATCTGAGAAATAGTTGAGGTCGTCTTTTACGGATAGGTAGGCTTCGCCGGTTACACCGAAATCCCTGAAATCATAATTTTTCCAGAGCTCGCGATTGTCATGTTTTGAGAGAGGTTTTCCATGCATGCAGATCGTTTTTATCTCACACATTTCTCTCAACTTTTCCAGATTTGATTGAAAGAGGGCAAGTGCTTTTTTGTGATCTCCCTTTGCCTCACTTAAGGTTTCGTAATGATAACCGATCTCATGACCCATACTTTTTATCTGCTTTATGATTTCAGGTTTGAATACATTTTTTACAGTCCTGAAATAATATGTTGACTTTATTCCAAGTTCATGTTCTATTCGGGCAGTAACCAGGGCACGTTCCGGCATCCTGTCAATATCGTGGCGCATCAATACAAAACATTCTGGATGCTCTTTCTCCATATATTCGGCCATCGTTATTGTGGGGTAATTACTCGATATTGCTTCACAGAGCCTAAGGAATTTATGGCTGGTAAAATCACGAGTCTCACTACTAATAAACATCAGGGATCACCGTAAATTTTAGGGGAATGTATGCGAGACATTAAGCCTCTACTTTTCTATGAAAATTTTTATTCCCGGTTGAAGGCATACTTCACCCAATTAATCAGTTTGGTTTTGCATAATTCAGCGATGTCGTCTTATTAACTTGCATGTCAAAGAACATGGCAAAAAGAAGTAATTGCATACCCATGAGCGAAATAAACACATCCAAAAGTGGGTAATTTGCCGAAACAGATCCATGTAAAACTATTTTTTGTAAAAAAATCCATAGCCCAAACAAAAATCCTACTGGCACAAGCACCATGCTGAGAATATAAAATAGTACAAGGGGATGGAAATCGAGAATCATGTACTTCATCTTCAATCTCCACAAAAAACCTCTAAAAATCATGGGGGCAACTTTTATTATGTAGGCACTATATTTGATGGTTGACTTTTCTCTTCCATAACGTGCAGGCATGGCTACATCTATTGTTTGCAGTCCAAGGGCGTTGAGTTTTATAAGAAGATCGTTGCAGTAACCATAGTAAGTATAAACTGAATCCAGATCAATATCTTCAAGTGCTTCTCTGGATATTACTGTATAACCGTTTTGAGGGTCGGTAATATGCCAATATCCGCTTCCTACTTTTGTGATTAGAGTTAGGAGCCCGTTTCCGAAGGCTCGCCAGGTGCTCATTCCTTTCCTCATTTCTTTTGAAAGAAGGCGGTTGCCTTTAGTATAATCGGCTTTTCCCTCAATAATAGGAAAGAGTAACCGGGGTAGTTGAGAGGGGTCCATCTGGTTGTCTCCCGCCATAACCGCAACCATATCCATTTCATCAGCCAGAGCATACTTATACCCATTTATTATGGCTGCTCCGACACCTTTGTTGACTTTGTGGTGTATTGGCACTAGTCTTGGATCGGTCATTCTGTCAATGATCTCTCCTGTTCGGTCGGAACTACTATCGTTTATGACATAGATCTTATCTATGTAATCCGGGATTCCTTCAATTGTTTCCTGGATCAAAAGTTCTTCGTTATAAGCCGGAACCACAACTCCGATCTTGTAGGCTTTAAAGAGATTTTTTTCGTGCTCTTCCTGCAGGTCTATGTGATAGGCATTTATTTTTTTTCTTTCACATATGGACATAATAGAACGAATTGAGTTAAGATATACATCAGAAAGATCAAGTTCCTCGAGGCAGGCTTTTGAGATTGCCAGAAACCCAACTGGTCTTTCTTCGGTCTTTTTATTTTTTATCAAATGAACGCTCTCGTGATTCCTTTTATGCCTGCCAATACACGTTCCTACCGTAAGGTCAAAGTTTCCTTCTCTAATAGGCTTAATCATTTCCGGGATTAATCTTGGATCTCTACAAACATCCATATCCATTGTGACCAGAATATCGGCACCTTTTGCAGCTTCAACACCTTTTCTCAGTGATAAATTTTTGTTTGTGCCTGAAAAACCCTGAATTACTTCAGCTCCTGCAGCTTCGGCCACTTCTGAACATTGATCTGAACTGCAGTTATTTACAACGATTATCCGTTCTGCATAACGCTTAGCGATAAGCACGACTGTCCCTATTTCCAATTCTTGGTTAAAAGCAGGAAGAATAACTGTAATCTCCGATAAACCCTCCTTATACATATTCATACACCCACAGCCGAAATACTATCTTTCATTTTAGTTTTCTTGAATCGGAAAAGATTAACCCACCAACTAAATTCGGAATAACTGTATCTAAATTGTAGTACACCAACTACAAATCATTTTATAATGTAATACATGCTAAATAATAGCAAAGAATTCTTATTTCTTCCTAACATTCCATTGTTTGTAAGATTGATTTGCAAATTGAACATATCAATATAAATAGCTTTGGATATTCCTTTATTTCATAAAGGATAAATATCTATTAAACTGGAATCTTTTTTAAATGATGTATTTTTACAACTATTTACTGAAAATTGTATTAATAAATGGGATATCCTATTAAATATATAATTAGTATTTCCGTAGTTGTTTATAATCTCTGTCCAATTCTTCTTTAATTTATTCAATTAACCGTAAAAGTTCGATGTGAGAGCAATAATTTTAGAAGAGAGGCTCCCATAACTATTTTTTTTAAGAAATGTATTCCTCCTAAGAAATAAGGGAAGATTCTATTTAAAATGTAATCCAAAAAAGAAAGAGGAGGAGCATGATTATTTTATGAAAAATCCGGACCTATATCAAGACATTATATATTTTTTTAATTATACTATATTAAAAAGTTAGTGTCATTTTCATGTACATATAATATAAGGAAATTTGAATCCTTATTTAATCATTGTAATCCACCTGGTTATTTTCTAATGACTGTTCTAAGACTGAAATAAAAGTTTCCAAGTAATTATAAAAATCTTTGATCAAAAAAGAATGTTTTGAACTATTATATTTGAATGTTTTGAACTATTATTTTTATATGTATACTCTTTATAGGTTATACTTGTGATTGTTTCATGGATAACGTTTTCAGAGAATATTTATATTCCTGGCGAATTAATCTCTGGATTCAAAAATTTCTTACAATCTCTAAACCATAATAATCTTTATAGCATCAATCAATACATTCGTGCTTATTAATCAGATTTGGAGAGTACCATCTTAAGTTGCCTTCGTTTGAAGTAAAAAGTGGGACCTAAGATCCCGCTTTATTTCTATTAAGAAAATCTCTCCTATCGCGATTCTTACATCTGGATAAATATATGAGAGGCTGAGCAAATACGGAGAAATAAGTATGACATATTTCGACAAACAAACAAGAATTTTCTGGAAATTAGCAGGAAATCCAGAAGTACGACAGAAAAACTCAAAGCATCAGGGTAAGGAAACCCTTGCATATTTTCTCCTTCTTCTTATCGCTCTACCCGAATCTTTAATCTATTCTGAACATACTCAAACTGCTCTCTTGCTGTATGCAGTTCTACTGGTAGCTCTATCTTCAATCTCAATATTTGTGAAAGAGCAGGAAATCCGCAACATCTGCCAGGTTTTACTGTTATTTCCTATTCTCCGCCTTACGAATTTTTCAGTGCCGTTCTTCCCGGAAAGCCCTCTTCTCTTCTTTGTGTTCGTTTACAGTCCTATACTAATTCCTTTAACCATTGTTGTGATTCGTCAACAGTTTACATATGAACAACTAGGACTCAATTTCAAAAATGTAGGCTATTATCTCCCAATCTCTATTCTTATCGGTTTCGTCCTCGGGTACGGTGAATCTCTTCTCATCCAGACAACCTCACTTATTCCTGATCTTTCTTTTATAAATATCTTAAAACTTATAGTTGTAATGGTTTTATTTGTCGGAATTATTGAAGAATTAATATTCAGATCAATCCTCCAGACAAGACTTGAGGAAATATTTGGGACACGAAGTGGTCTGGTTCTTTCAAGCCTGGTTTTTGGATTCATGAACTCCGGTTATGGGACTTCATATGAGATCTTATACGCTTCCTTTGCAGGATTTATAATTGGATATTTGTTTTATAAGACAAGAAGCCTTCCTTTCATTGCACTGACACACGGCTTTATAAACGTATTTTCGTTTGGAATTCTACCTCTTATGGGTTATGGGTTTGGCTTTTTCTGAATGTGAGTCAACATTTTTGGAAAAAACATCAAGTTTTAATATTTAATTCTCTGGATAATATACAAAATTGTTAAGTACCAAGCTTCGAATAGCATAAATGTTCAATTTTATAAGAGTTGACTTCGTATGTTTACAAGCATAATCAATACTACACTATCAAGTACAGTTTTTACGAATATGGTGTGCAGTCTCCCAGATTACTGTATTTTCTCTATGGTCGGATTGAGTTTACTTCTTAGTATCAAGTATGTCCTTTCAGGATCAAGTTTCTGGGAAGAGTTTACAGAAAGTTCTTTCAATATGGGGATTTTTCCATTGTTATTGTTATTTATCTGGATAATCATTTATCGTGTTTTTAATGCTTTGTAATTCAGCAAGTGGCTTATGAAGCCGGGAGCAGGCTTGCAATAAACGTGGCAATGGTCGGGGTAGTTTCGGGGTTACCTGCCCATCCCGAAAAAGGCTCTGCTTGAGAGTGTGAAGGCTCTTGTGCCGCAGAAGACAATTGAGATTAATGTCAGGGCTTTTGAGATGGGAAGGCAGAAGGTAGAGGAAAGCTAAATCTTTCCTTTTTTTTGAATCAGGAAGGTTTCAGCCTTTCCTTTTTTCTCAATTTTTTTAGTCCGCCGATCCTTCAGTTCTTTTTTCTTATCTATAATTGCTCTCAGAGTAAGTACAAAAAAGATAACACAGATATGTGCAAGTACGAGCCTGATGAGGTTTGAGATCGCATCTGCTACACTCGGATCACGGTACGGCAGAAAAGTCTGGAATATTTCGTTCAATATGCCGTAAGCAGTCCCAATGAATACTGCACCAATTGCCGAATATTTTACAAGTGCCGAGTTTTTTGAGCTTAAAAAACGAAGTATAGTAAAACTCCGAGTCCGAAGTATATCTCCACATGCCCAAGGTCTATGGATGCGTTCTGAACTGTATGAAGCGAGGCAAGTAAAAAAGTCTACTACAGAAGACAGATCATTCGCAAGGAGAGCATTTCTGATCGGATATCCCATGTCCATTTTCAGGAGATTTTTGAGGTACCCTATTCCGGCGCTGACTGAGAGGTAAAAAACCATAATTGAATATAATGTGGTAATTATAACCGGCTCTTCGCTGTTTCGTATGGGTTGAAAATAATTACTCAGTTAGAAAGTAATCAGGAAAAACAGGGAAACATCAAGCTTGAATTTGATAGTTACCCACTCAAAACATCGAAGAGCCTTATAACCTTAGTTCTGCATTTTTAAGCGCATGGACGTCGTCTGATGCTGACTTATGCGCTTAAGTTCTAAAACAGTTGAAGTATATGTAACAGCAAATGTACCTGAATTCCCAACCATTGCCGCTTCTATGGCAGGTATACTAGGGCTTCTTTTCATCATCGGACGTAAGAAAGAAGGGCTGTAATTCCCCCCACAACTCTTCTTTTCCTTAAAATTTTCAAACTTTTTTTTCTTTATTAACTAATTTTTTTCCTTTTAAAACCCTGCAAAACTTCTTCACTTCTCAAGTGTCTATCTTCAGAAACTATGTTTCCTAAAGTTATTTACTCATCTGATATCTAGCTATTTACAATCGTATTTACGATTAGATAGGTGGGTTTGAGCAAAATTCTGGGGAGTTAGTGTTCTGGCAGCATAATATCCTACTTAATTAATATATTTATTTAACAATGCTCCGCTACGCCTTTAATTTCTTTTCGTGGAATAAAATACGTGGCTGCTGCCTTTTAAAAAACGTTATCGAAAATGGAAGTTAAAACAAGTGGGTGATATTCTGGAGTATGTAAGAAAAATATGCCCTATTTGTGGGCGCGAGTTTACAGTCCTGAAAAAATTTGAGGAAAAGGCAATTTATTGTACGCTTGAATGCCTTTCAGCATCTCAGGGGAAGATAAAGAGAGAGAAAGCTTCCTCCTTCATGTCTGTATAAATTCATTCTGTTTCATCGTAAACAGTATGATTTATTTATTTTTTAGTTTTTTTTATTTTTAACTCCCGGTCTCTTCTTTTATTTATGTGGTTTTTTCCCATTGCTACTGTTACCAGGCAAAGTTTTGTGTATGCTTGGGTAATATATTCATAGAGATATTTTAAAATACATATTATTTTTTTTACAAAGTTTCTTATAAGTTGAGGTCTTATTCTTTTAATCAATTTTTGTTAATTGTTAGGAGATCAATGATATGGGAATTGTCGATCCGGAACTTTTTAATGTTCTCTCTGGGGGAATGATTCGAAAATGACCCTTACGATTGCAGAGGGACGGATGGTTCTGTATGCCAGAACACATCCTGGAAACTGGATACTAAAACAGGTTGGTGATATTTAATGGAATATGTAAAAAAAATCTGCCCGATTTGCGGAAGTGAGCTCATAGTCCTGAAAGAGGTGGAAGAAAAGGCAGTTTACTGTACTCTCGAATGTCTTTTAATCTCTCAGGAAAGGATGAAGGGAGAGGATATTTCTTCTTTTATGTCTGTATAAGTTAGTGCTTTCGTTTCAGATCCAGGGAATTCTTAAAGTGGTTCTGGAAGTCGGAGGGCGGGTTGAAATGGTAGCCGGAAGGGCGATCATCGCCGGCCTTGATAGCAACTCTGCCAAATTGGTTAAGAGAACATCGGGCGTGGAGCTTGCAGGCGAGATAAACTTCAGGGGCAGGAGGGTCCCTAAAATCGTAAAAAATGTTTCTGCCGAACCAGGCAGAGCCCTGAGCTTTTTCAGGTTCTTTTCCATCCGAAAACTTTTTTGCTTCTTTTTTACAGGGCTCCGTTTTCCGAACTAACTCCCGGGAGCTATAACTTGCAGACGCTGCTGATAAATCGCTGCTGCTGACGGCTTGCTGTCTGGTTTGTTGTCCTGAATGTATTATATAGGGGCTTCACAATATGTGAAGATGCTTCATGCGGTGTAATTAAGATGCTTCACAACGGCTTATTAACCGGCCAGCTCGGAACGGCATGTTAATCTGTATAACCCTCGAAGCCTTCAACTTTTTAATTTACTGACTTTTTTCTCCCCTGCAATTGATTCTTCTTCCTCATTTTACTTCTCCCCCTGCAAAGGCTTTATATATTAGATGTGCTATTTAAAGGCAAAGTACATCAGAGATGTGAGGTTTCAGGCATAAGGTGTCTGGAACTCTTTATCAGATCAATGTGATGCTTAATGCTAAACTCCCGGAAATCTCCGGAAGTATGGGCTTTCTACCGTTTTTACGGTTGAATTTCCTGCATTGAATATAAACCAGTGAGAAAAGTCGGATCAACATGAGTGTCAAAGGGCCAATGCTTTGAAACGCCCGCTTTTGGCGCCTGAAGGTGCCTGAAATCGCACGAAACTGTTCCAGGTTTTCGATGAGTTGCGGTTGTAGTTGCTGAATACTGAAGGTTCAAGTCAGGTTAACTGAATTAGAAATCAGGTTACTGAATACTGAAGTTTCAAAATCAGATTGCTATATGTTTCAAATCAGGGCAAGGTGCCTGGATTTGGGTCTGCCAGGATCGTAAGGTCGGTCCTTCAATCAGAGCTTTCCTGCAGAGGCAGGAACGGAAGGAACCGAATATCTGCAGATGCCTGAAGGAATGTAGGGTACCGGGAGCACAGGGCTCCGGTCTGCTCGAGGCTTTTAAGCCGGCAGGTCTGAAATGGACATCCCTCCCCCCACCTGGTAGCGTTCGGGGAATCCAGAGCATTTCTTTTCTGTCACTCGTTTTGTCCCGACCGGAGGGGCTGGTATTTCAATTGAAGTTTACGGAGTAGAAATATGGCAAGCATACACCGACCAAAACGAGGTTCCCTTGCATTCAGTCCGCGCAAGAGGGCTAAGAGCCACATTCCAAGGTTCAGAGCCTGGCCGGAAGCGACAGGTGAGCCAAAGCTGCAGAGTTTTGCAGGTTATAAGGTGGGTATGACCCACGTGATCATGGTTGATGATACTAAGAACAGCCTTACCCAGGGTATGGAAATCTCCGTACCTGTGACTGTAATCGAAACTCCTGCAATAAGGGTCGCAGCCATCCGGGCTTACGCAGAAGACAGCACCGGGGAAAAGGCAATCGCTGAGGTATGGGCAGCAGACCTTGATCCTGAACTCAAACGCAGGATCCCCATTCCGGCAGCAGGGAACCAGGCTGAAGCTCTTGAAAATATCGGAAAACTGATCGAAGAAGGCAGAGTAAGCGACGTCAGGGCAGTTATCTACACCCTGCCAAAGAGCCTTACCGGTGTCCCCAAAAAGGTACCGGACATCATGGAATCCGGGATCAGTGCAAGAGACCTCGGTACCAAATTCGAATACTCAAAGACAATCCTCGGCACTCTGGTAAGTGTCACCGATGTTTTCAAGAACGGAACTCTTGTTGACACCGCAGCAATTACCATAGGTAAAGGCACCCAGGGTCCTGTAAAGCGCTGGGGTATTCAGCTTATGAAAGGCAAGCACTCCAGGCAGGGCAGCCTTAGACAGGTCGGTACCCTTGGGGCTTTCAATCCTTCCAGGGTCTCCTGGAGAGTTCCGCAGATGGGTCAGATGGGATATCACCAGAGGACTGAGTTTAACAAGCGCATCCTTAAGATCGGGTCCGATGGGGAAGAAGTCACTCCGGAAGGCGGGTTCATTAACTATGGGCTTGTCCGTGGTGACTACATCCTTATAAAAGGCAGCGTCCCCGGTCCTTCCAAGAGGCTTATAAGGCTCAGAGACCCGATCAGGGCAAAGAAAGCCGACCTTGGCGAACCCAACATCCTGTACATAAGCAGGGAATCCAAGCAGGGGTGATCTAAGATGGCTACAGCAAAAACCATAGACCTTACAGGAAAAGCTGTCGGGGAAGTCGAGCTCCCTGCAGTGTTTGATGCAGACTACCGCCCTGACCTGATTAAAAAGGCAGTGCTCGCAGCCCAGGCAAACAGGCTTCAGCCCTACGGTCCCCGCCTCTACTCAGGCATGGAGACATCGGCAAGAGGCTGGGGTTCCGGAAGGGGAGTGTCCCATGTCCCGAGGCTCGTAAACAGCAGCAGGGCTGCAAGAGTCCCGCATGCTAAGGGCGGAAGGAGAGCTCACCCGCCAAAACCGGAAGCCGACAGGAGCGAGAAGGTCAACACAAAAGAGCGCCGCTATGCAATCCGCTCTGCAATCGCAGCAACAACAGACCCTACCCTTGTAAGCCTGAGAGGGCACATTTTTGAAGCCGAACTTCCCATTGTCGCAGTAAACGACCTTGAAAGTCTCGAGCGGACAAAGCAGGTAATCGAGTTTCTCGAAGCTGCTGGGCTCTATGAAGACGTACTCAGGGCAAAATACGGGAGGCACATCCGGGCAGGCCGCGGAAAGCTCAGAGGCAGGAAATACAAGCACAAAAAGAGCGTCCTGATCGTTGCAGGAGAAAACACTCCTATCCTGAAAGCGGCAAGAAACCTTTCCGGAGTAGACGTCGTAACAGTGGACTCACTGAATGCCGAACTGCTCGCACCTGGCACTCACGCAGGTCGCCTTACTGTCTGGACGGAGTCTGCAATTGGAAAACTGGAGGGCGCGTTCCAATGAGTTCTATCAATTATCCGTTTGTTACTGAAAAAGCGATGATGCTGCTTGATGAAAACAAGCTCCAGTTTATCGTTGATACCAGATCAAACAAAAAGCAGATCTTAGAGGATGTTGAGAAGATGTACGGGTTCAAAGTAAAATCCGTGCGGACCATGACCACAATGAAGGGTATGAAAAAAGCAGTCCTTGCCTTTGAAGAGCCTGAAGCGGCACATGAGATTGCAACCCGAATAGGACTTATGTGAGGTGTGATCCATGGGTAAAAGACTAATATCACAGAATAGGGGTCGAGGCACTCCGACCTACAGAGCTCCTTCTCACAAGTACAAGGCAGACCTGAGGCACCCACGTGTCGATGAAAACAGCTCCCTTCGGGGAGAAGTCGTAGGCATCGAGCACGACCCTGCTCGTTCAGCTCCTATCGCAAAAGTCGCCTTTGAAAACGGGGAAGAACTTTTCCTTCTTGCTTCCGAAGGCATTGCCGTAGGAAACATTATCGAGTGTGGAGACGATGCTGAAGTAAAACCCGGAAACATTGTACCTATCGGAAATGTACCCGAAGGTTTCTTCATCTGCAATGTTGAATCAAAGCCAAACGACGGCGGCAAATTTGTCCGTTCCTCCGGAGTATACGCAACCGTTGTAACCCACGAAGCGACCAGGACTGCAGTGTCCATGCCTTCGGGGAACATAAAATGGCTCAACCCCAAGTGCAGGGCAGTCGTCGGGATTGTTGCCGGCAGTGGCAGAGTGGACAGGCCGTGGCTTAAAGCCGGGAAAAAGTATCACAAAATGAAAACAAGGGCTGCAAAGTATCCGAGGGTTTCAGCTGTTGCTATGAACCCGCGTGACCACCCGTTCGGTGGCGGTGCCTGGAAACACCCGGGTAAGCCAACCACAGTTAGCAGAAACGCCCCTCCCGGAAGAAAGGTCGGACTGATTGCAGCAAGAAGGACCGGAATGAAGCGCTGATGAGGTGTATTCGTTATGGCAAAAAAATCATCATCAAGGTTACCAAAGAGAAAGGGTGAGTATACCTACCGCGGGAAGACCGTCTCAGAACTTCAGGAACTGAGCCTTGAAGAGTTTGCAGAACTTCTGCCTTCAAGAGAACGCAGGAGCCTCAAGCGCGGGTTCACCGACGGCCAGAAGAAAGTCCTGCATGAGTTCAAGGAAGGAAAAAAGATCAGGACCCACCACCGGGACATGATCATCCTTCCCGAAATGATCGGAAAAACTATCGAAATCCACAACGGAAAAGGCTTTGTAAGTGTGGATCTCCAGCCTGAAATGGTCGGGCACCGTTTCGGAGAATTTGCACCCACAAGATCAAGAGTTTCACACGGCAGTGCCGGGGTGGGAGCAACCCGTTCAAGCAAGTTCGTACCGCTGAAATGAGGTGAAAGGGAATGGCAAGAATCAATTACTCAATCAACGGAGACCCTGAAACTACCTCTAAGGCAATGGGTTCCGAACTTCACATTTCCCCTAAGAAGTCCCGTGAGGTTTGCTGCAAGATTAAGGGCATGAAGGCTTCCGAAGCCAGGAAGTTCCTTGAAGACGTAATTGCCATGAAGCAGGCAGTCCCCTTCAAGAAACACCATGACGGTAGCGGCCACAGGAAAGGGCCCATGGCTGCAGGAAAATATCCCATCAGCGCCTCAAAAGAGATCTTAAAGGTCCTTAAAAACGCAGAGAGCAATGCCGAATATAAAGGTCTTGAACCTGCAAACATGTACATCATCCACGCCGCCATCCAGCGCGGAAGAGTGATTCATGGGTTCATGCCGAGGGCCAGGGGAAGAGCAACGCCCAAAGATACTGAAACTGTAAATATCGAGATGATTCTCTCCGAGGTGCGCTAAATGGCAATAGAGAAAAAATTCGTCAATGACGGGTACGTCAAAGCTTCCATGGACGAGTATTTTGCAGAACAGCTCAGCAGGGCTGGATACGGCGGCATGGAGTTAAACAGGACCCCCATGGGCACCCAGATTGTTATCTACTCCGAAAAACCGGGAATGGTAATCGGGAAAGCCGGGAAGGTCATTAGAAAACTTACCCGTGACGTTGCAAACAAATACAGCCTCGAAAACCCGCAGATTGACGCTCAGGAAGTCAAGAGGCCTGAACTTAACGCCCAGATGATGGCATCCAGGCTTGCAGCTTCCATTGAGAGAGGCTGGTACTTCAGGAAAGCCGGACACAACACCCTCAGAGCAGTCATGAACGCAGGCGCCCTTGGTTGTGAAGTCGTAATCTCCGGAAAGCTTACCGGAGCAAGGTCCAGGGTCGAGAAATTCGTTGACGGGTACATAAAGCACTCCGGAAACCCTGTAGAAGAAGTCGTGGACGAAGGGTTTGCAGTAGCAGTCAAAAAGCTCGGAACCCTTGGCTGCAAAGTCAGGATCATTCAGCCTGGCGTTGTCCTGCCCGACTCCTACAAAGTCAGGGAATCCGTCGAAGTTGAAGAACCTGCAGAAAAGCCTGCAGAAAAGCCTGCAGAAAAACCAGCTGAGAAAGCCGCCGCTCCCAAAAAGGAAGCAGCAAAAGCCCGAGCTCCTGCACCTGCTCCTGAAGCTCCTGCACCTGCTCCTGAAGCTCCTGCACCGGCACCCGTAGAGGAAGCTGAAGTTGCAGAACCCGAAGAAGCAGAGGAAGTCCAGGCTGAAACATCCGAAGAAATTGAAGGAGCCGAACTTGTCTATGTCGAAGGCTCGGATGAAGTCCGCAGGCAGGTCAACGGCGTCTGGCAGCACAAGCATGGGAGCTATGATTACTGGCATCCCATGGCAAGGGTCCACAAGGAGGCTAAGGAATAATGGCAATTCTCAGGACCAGCGAAATCCGGACCATGACGATTGAAGAACGGGCTGATGAACTCGAAAACCTGAATAACGAACTGGTCAGGGAAAGAGCTCTTACCTCTGCGGGCGGAGCTCCGGAAAACCCTGGCAGGATCGGAGAAATCAGGAGAACGATTGCCCGGATAAAGACAATTCAGCATGAGCTAAATGAGATCTAAAGTGGAAATTCTGCCTTCGAATCTTATCTTTCATGAACTGATAGGGCTCGAAATCAAGGTGATTAACTCCACTAATCCATCATTAACAGGAATCCGGGGCAGAGTAATCAACGAGACGAAAAATATGCTTGTTGTGGAAAACTCTCAGTCCCGGGAACTGAAGATTCCCAAGGCGGATTCGGAATTTCTTTTCCGGATCCCTGCCGAGCTCTCAGAAAAAGGCCGCAGATCCGATACATTCGTTAAAATTCAGGGAAACCTGCTGCTCTCACAACCCGAAAATCGGATCAAGAACATTAAAAAGCTACGTAAATGGGGCTAAATTCATGGCAAGAGATATTGGATTAAATATACCGGCGCCATCAGAGGAATGTGACGATGCATACTGTCCCTTCCACGGAACACTCCCGGTAAGAGGACAGATCCTTGTGGGTACCGTGGTCAGCAGCAAAATGGACAATACGGTAGTCATCGAAAGGCAATACATGAAAATGGTGTCGAAATATCAGAGATATGAAAAGAGACGCTCGAAGATTCATGCACATAATCCGGCCTGCATCTCCGCAAAAGTCGGTGACATTGTCACGATTGCGGAATGCAGACCTATAAGCAAGACCAAATCCTACGTTGTCGTCAAAGCAGAGGTGCCCAAATGAAAGGTATGCGCTCAAACATCCCGAGAGCCCTCAATGCAGGTGCCCAGATCGCCTGCGTGGACAACACCGGGGCAAAAGTGGTTGAGATTATCTCTGTCAAGAAGTACAGGGGTGTCAAGAACAGAATGCCCTGCGCAGGAATTGGGGACATGTGCGTTGTGTCCGTAAAGAAAGGTACACCCGAAATGAGGAAACAGGTTCTCCTTGCAGTTGTGGTTCGCCAGAAGCAGGAGTTCCGCCGTCCTGACGGCCTGCATGTCTCATTTGAAGACAATGCAATGGTAATTACGGACGAAGAAGGAATTCCGAAAGGCACGGACATAAAAGGCCCTGTTGCCAGGGAAGTGGCGGAAAGGTTCCCGAAGATCGGGACAACCGCATCCATTATTGTCTGAGGTGATTGCAATGGTATCCAAACAGCCCAGAAAGCAGAGAAAGGCAAGATACGCCGCACCTCTCCATATCAGGCAGAAATTCATGGGTGCAAGACTCAGTGAGGCGCTTACCAAGGAGTACGGCACAAGAAGCGCTGCAGTTATCACTGGCGACACAGTAAAGGTCATGCGCGGAGACTTCAAGGGCACCGAAGGAAAAGTCCAGTCCGTATCCCTTATGGACGGCACGATCACAGTGGACGGAGTCATTTCCACAAAGGTGGACGGCACCGAAGTCCCGAGGCCCTTAAACCCTTCCAATGTTATGATCACAAAACTGGAAATGAAGGACGGGCGCAGAGCGTCAAGCATTAAGAAGTGAGGCAGGTGATTTTGTGACACACCAGAAAAGATTATCAGTCCCAAAGAGCTGGAAGGTCGGGAAAAAAGGTAACAAGTGGATCTCCACTACCCGCCCGGGGCCTCACAGCCAGGCACGCAGTCTTCCGCTCGGAATTATCATCCGGGACATTCTCAAGCTTGTTGACAACAGCAGGGAAGGTAAAAGGATCCTCTCCGAAGGAAAAGTCCTTGTTGACGGGATTCCCAGAAAAGACCTCAGGTTCCCTGTAGGGCTCTTTGATGTAATTACACTCCCCCTCGTAAATGAAGCATACAGGATGCTCCAGGATGAAAAGGGACGTCTGACCCTCCACAAGCTCAACGAAACCAATGTAAACAAGCTGTGCAGGATCAACAACAAGACAACCGTCAAGGGAGGAAAATTCCAGCTTAACCTCAACGACGGAACCAACATCATCGGATCCAATGAATACGGGACAAAGGACTCCCTGATTCTTTCCATTCCTGACAAGCAGGTAGTAAAACACCTGAAGTTTGAGGTCGGCAACCTTGCAATGGTTGTAGGCGGTCAGCACTCGGGCGAAACCGGAAAGATTATGGAGATCAGGGAAGTTAAAAGTTCCAGGCACAACACAGTAATGATTTCCGGAGAAACCGATTTCGAAACAATCGAAGACTACGTAATCGTTATCGGCGAGGACAAACCCGAAATAAGGCTTGGCGGTGAGATAAGTGAATAATCCTATGCGCACCCCGATTGTTGAAAAGGTAATTGTCCACATGGGTGTCGGAGAAAGTGGCCAGCATCTGGTAAATGCCGAAGACATTCTCCGGAATATCACCGGGCAGGAAGTCGTAAGGTGCTTTGCCAAAAGAACCCTTCCCGCTTTCTCGATCAAAAAGAACGAACCCATAGGCTGTAAGGTAACCCTCAGGGGCCAGAAAGCCCAGGAGTTCCTTGAAACCGCTCTCGGGATTGTCGAAAAGACCCTGAACAGGTCCCAGTTCGATTCCTTCGGAAACGTCTCTTTCGGCATTGAAGAACACACCGACTTCCCGGGTATGAGATATGACCCTAACATAGGGGTTTTCGGAATGGACGTAACCGTGGTACTCAAGCGCCCGGGAGAAAGGATCTGCAAGAGGAGAATTGCAGCCCGAAAGATCCCGGCCGGCCATAGGGTCACGGTGGACGATGCGATCGCCTTCCTTAATGAAAGTTATGGCGTGGAGGTCATGTAAATGACAGAGACAATAAAAAAGTCCGGTAGAGGAGTAAACGAATGCAAGCGGTGCGGAAGAAAACAGGGCCTTGTCCGCAAGTACGACATTTACCTCTGCAGGCACTGTTTCAGGGAGATTGCCCACGAGATGGGCTTTGAGAAGTATTCGTAAGGTGATTTAAATGGTATTACTTGATCCTCTTGCAAACGCCCTTTCCACTATCAAGAATGCGGAAGCCATTGGGAAGAGCTCCTGTGTTGTCAGGCCTGCTTCTAAAAATATTGGCAATGTCCTGAAGGTTATGCAGGATCTCGGCTATATCGGAGATTTTGAATTTATCGACGATGGGAAAGCCGGAATCTACAGCGTTACCCTTGTGGGAAGAATCAACAAATGCGGTGCAATCAAGCCGCGGTATTCCGTAGGAACAGCCAGCTTCGAACGCTGGGAAAAGCAGTTCCTGCCGGCAAAGAACTTTGGTGCCCTTATAGTAACCACTTCAAGCGGGGTTATGTCTCAATACGAAGCCCGTGATAAGAAGATTGGTGGGCAACTTCTTGCTTATGTGTACTGAGGAGGGAACAGGAAATGGTTAAGGAAATTGCAAGAACAATAGAGATTCCTGAAGGAGTTTCCGTCTCTCTCGCTCAGGATGTCTTTACAGCCACGGGTCCCAAGGGAACTGTCGAAAGAAAGTTGTGGTACCCCGGAATCATGATCGACGTAAAGGATGGCGAAGTAGTCGTCGACGCCGAATACGCCAGGAAGGAACAGAAAGCCATGGTAGGAACCTTTGCTTCTCATATCAGGAACCTGGTCAAAGGCGTAAATGAAGGCTTTGAATGCAAGATGTCCATTGTGTACGCTCACTTCCCGATGCAGGTCAAAGTTGATGGCAAAACCCTCATAATCGGAAACTTCCTTGGAGAAAAAAAGCCAAGATTTGCAAAAATCATTGGCGAGACAAAGGTTAAGGTAAGTGGGAACGATGTCACAATTACCGGAATCAACAAGGAAGATGTCGGGCAGACTGCCGCAAATATAGAACAGAAGACCAAGATTAAGAGGTTCGATCCGAGGATCTTCCAGGATGGAATCTACATAGTGCAGAAGGCCTGAAGGTGATTATGATGGCAGAAGAATTCAATGAAGTTGAAGGTACCAATGAAGTTGAAGATATCAATGAAGTTGAAGGTACTTCGGTTTCCACTCTTGATATGGATCCTGAATCCAGGCGCTTATTCAATGTGAGAAAGGTTCAGAAAGGAAAGAAACCTCAGTTCAAGAGAACCTGCAGCCATAAGTTCAAAAGACTTGATGACAACTGGAGGCGTCCGAGAGGTTCTCAGGGTAAGCAGCGCAGAAAGTATGTCTCAAAAGGTGCGCTTGTCCAGGTAGGATACGGAAGCCCGGCTGCAGTTAAAGGCCTGCACCCTTCGGGTTATTCTGATGTTCTTATTTCCAGTATTGCTGAGCTTGAGCTTGTTGACCCGTCTTACGAAGCTATCAGGATAGCAGGGACGATAGGCGCACAAAAGAAAGCCCTTATTCTCGCAAAAGCTGAAGAAGCCGGGATTAAAGTCCTGAACTCTGGAAGGAGTGAGTAAAATGTCCGATCTGTCCAACCAGAGGAAACTGGCTTCCAAAGTTCTCGGATGCGGGCTTGATAGGGTATGGCTTAATCCCGAAGCCTCCGAAGAAATAGCCTCCGCGATCACAAGAGAAGATATCCGCGGGCTCATTGAGGAAGGCACAATTAAAGCAAAACCTGTAAAAGGGGTCAGCAGAGGTAGGGCCAGAGCACTTGCTGCCAAGCGTAAGTACGGGCACTGCAAGGGGCATGGTTCCAGAAAGGGTAAGAAAGGAGCCCGTACTCCCAAGAAAGAGCAGTGGATCAAAAAGATCAGGGCTCTCAGAAGAAGACTCAAGGAGCTGCGTGCAGACGGAGCCCTTGATAAGTCTGTGTACTGCAGACTCTACAGAAAGGCAAAAGGCGGAGAATACAGAAGCGTTTCTCACCTTAACTCCCACCTTGAGTCCGAAAAACTGTTAAAGAAAGAATAACCTGGAGGAGCTGAAGATGGCAACAGGACCAAGATATAAGGTTCCTTTTAGAAGAAGAAGAGAAGGACGCACTAACTACCACCTCCGCCTTAAATTACTACTCTCAAGGCAGGACCGTGTGGTCGTCAGAAAAAGTTCAAGAAACGTTCAGATCCAGTTAATAGCTCCTACCCCTGATGGGGACATAACTTATTCCTCAGCCGTTTCGAATGAGCTTGCAAAATACGGTTACACAGGAGCTACCGGAAATACAACGGCTGCATACCTTACAGGGCTCTTATTCGGGCTGAAGAGTTTGCAGAAGGGCTATGAAGGAGGCATTCTGGATATCGGTCTCCAGGCTTCCTCTGCAGGTTCAAGAGTTTATGCTGCCCTTAAAGGGGTTGTAGACTCTGGCTTTGAAATCCCCTGCAGCCCTGAAGTGTTCCCCCCAGACGAGAGGATCCGCGGAGAGCACATAGCCGGATACAGAGAAGAGAGCTCAGACCTGCCAGAGCAGTTTGAAGCAACCAAAGAGAAAATCTTTGCTGAGTTTAGTTAAGGTGATTAAATGGCATTCGATCAAGATTGGGTTCCGAAGACCAGGCTTGGAAAATTAGTTGTTGAAGGACAGGTTGCTTCCATGGACGAGGCAATCAAATCAGGCCTGCCTATAAGGGAACCCCAGATAATTGATATGCTGCTTCCTGACCTGGAAGATGAGGTGCTCGACATTAACATGGTCCAGAGGATGACTGACTCCGGACGCCGTGTAAAGTTCAGAGCAACCGTAATCGTAGGAAACAGAAACGGCTATGTAGGACTCGGACAGGCAAAGGACGTCCAGGTAGGGCCTGCAATACGCAAGGCAATAGACGCTGCAAAGCTCAACATTACCTATATCCGCAGAGGCTGCGGTTCCTGGGAATGCGCCTGCGGGCTGCCGCACACCGTACCTTACGAGGTTACAGGAAAGGCAGGCAGTGTAAGTGTGACCCTCATCCCTGCCCCCCGGGGCCTCGGGATTGCCGCAGGAAACACTGCAACCAAGGTGCTCGAAAAAGCCGGCATTAAAGATGTATGGACCAAGACCTTCGGGACTACCAGGTCAACCCTCAACTTCGCAAAGGCTACCTACGATGCCCTTAACCAGGTCAACGTGGTAAGGCTGCCTGTCTACTACGGTAAGGAGGAAGTCTGAGATGTATGCAGTTGTGAGACTCAGAGGTCAGGTCAACGTACGCTATACTATTGAGGACACAATGAAGATGCTCCGCCTGCACAAAGTTAACCACTGTGTGTTTGTGCCGGAAAATCCTCACTACAAGGGTATGGTTCAGAAAGTGAAGGACTACGTTGCATACGGCAAGATTGATGCAAAGACCCTTGCGGAAGTCCTTGAAAATCGCGGAAGGCTTGAAGGCGACACCCGCCTCACAGAAGAATACATCCGTGAAAACACGGACTATGATTCCATACAGGCCTTTGCCGAAGCCGTTATCGAGGGAAAATCCTCCCTTAAGGATATCCCCAAACTGAAGCCTGTTTTCAGGCTTCACCCACCAAGAAAAGGGCATGCAGGGATTAAGAGGACAGTCCAGCAGGGCGGAGTACTCGGAAACCACGATGAAAATATCAACGTGCTTCTGCACAAGATGAGATAAGGTGGTTTAAATGGATACTAAAAAGTTTAGAGGGTCCAGGACCTGCGGGGGCGGGACCCACAAAAACAGGCGTGGAGCCGGTAACCGCGGAGGCCGCGGGAAAGCCGGGGGCTGCAAACACCACTTCGTAAGAGCTATGATGCGTGGGTACAGCTACGGAAAGCACGGTTTCAAGCGCCCTGATGAAGTATCAAGGGACGTTTCCATAGTAAATGTCGGAGAGCTCGACGAACTTGCTTCCTACCTTGTTGAAGAAGGGCTTGCGGAAGTTAAGGATGGGGCATACCACATTAACCTTGAAAACCTCGGAATCGAGAAGGTACTCGGAAGCGGACGTGTCACAAAGAATCTTGTGGTCACTTCAGAGGAGTTTTCCGCCTCTGCCCGTGAAAAGATTGAAAATGCTGGTGGAAGCTGCATCGATGCCGAATAAGTAGTGTCAATCCGACATTACTTATTTTATTCTTTTAATAACTTTTTATATTAGATGTGATATATACCATTATCTTACGGTAAAAACATAATCTAATATTTAGTATAGTATCAATAAACGTATATTTTGAATGGTGTAATCGATGACTCTCAGGGATACCTTAGAACCGTTTTTTAATAAGTTACCTGCAGTAGCGAGTCCGGAAAAACACGTCCACTTCAAGGATAAACTCTGGTGGACTCTGGGAGTTCTGGTGCTGTACTTTGCTCTTGCGAATGTACCGCTCTTCGGGATGTCTCAGGATTCTATTGACCTTTTTGAATCTTATCGTGCCTTTTTTGCCGGGGCTTCGGGATCTTTAGTCCTTCTCGGGATCGGGCCAATTGTCACTGCTTCGATTGTTCTGCAGCTTCTTGTTGGGGCAGATATAATTAAAATGGATCTTTCGGACCCCAAAGATCAGGCATTCTTCCAGGGAGCTCAGAAGTTTCTTGTCTTTGTCATGATCATACTGGAGGCTCTACCGCAGCTTCTTGGCGGATACATCCAACCGGATCCGGGGCTTGCTGCTACTCTTAATGTAGGCCTGGGAGTGATCACTTTACTGCTCCTTGTCCAGATCTTTATCGGAGGCACGCTGATCCTCTTTATGGATGAAGTGGTTTCCAAGTGGGGCATCGGGTCAGGAGTCGGGCTGTTCATTGTTGCGGGAATCTCCCAGCAGATCGTTACAGGAATATTTAACTGGGAGTTTGAGGAAGGGCTTCCAGTAGGACTCATTCCCAAATGGATCTACATTGCCCAGAATACAGGTGCAGACTACCTCTTCTCCGGTGAAGGTCTGATGTTCCTGCTGGTCAGAGGAGGAATTCTTGCCCTTCTGAGCACGGTCGCTATCTTCCTGCTCGTCGTATACGTGGAGAGTACGAGAATAGAAATCCCTCTCGCCCACAGCGCAGTTAGAGGGGCAAGGGGCCGTTTCCCTGTCAAGCTCATATACGCCTCAGTTCTGCCCATGATCCTTGTCAGGGCTCTTCAGGCTAACATTCAGATGGTCGGAATCATTCTTGCCAGCAGAGGGATTACTTTCCTCGGAGAATTCAGTGGCTCAAAGCCCCTGAACGGGATAATGTATTACCTAGCTCCCATCCACAGCCCCTATGACTGGATCCCGTCTCTCGTACGGGAATCCTTTGCAAGCTATGGTGCAACTGCTCCGGCAATCTGGCAGATCGGGCTTCACGTCTTGGCGGACGCTATTATGCTGATCGGAGGCGGGATTATCTTTGCCCTCTTCTGGATAGAGACCACAGGTATGGGTGCAAAGCCCACAGCCCAGAAGATTTTCAATTCAGGAATGCAGATTCCGGGTTTTAGGCGGAACATCGGCAGTATTGAAAAAGTTATGCAACGTTACATTCCAAAGGTTACCGTTATAGGTGGAGCTTTCATTGGGATTCTTACCCTGGTCGCAAGCTTGCTCGGTACGCTCGGAAGCGCCGGAGGTACAGGGCTTTTGCTTACTGTCAGTATTGTGTACAGGCTGTACGAGGATATCGCATCCGAACAGATGATGGAGATGCACCCGATGATCCGCTCCTTCTTCGGGGAGCAGTAAGGCTGGTAAACCTCTAACTACAGGATAACTGAAATGATAGAGCAGAAAGAAAACAATCCCAAGTAAAAAAGGATAAAAAAGGGGATCTTCGAATGAATATAATACTCTTCGGGCCCCCGGGTGCCGGCAAAGGTACCCAGGCCAAAAAACTGGTTGATTTCTACGGAATTCCGCAGATTTCCACAGGGGATATCCTGCGGGCAAATGTTAGAGAAGGAACAGAACTGGGCCTTGCAGCCAAGGCATATATGGACAAAGGAGAACTTGTCCCTGACCAGGTGCTTATCGGCATAATTAAAAACCGTCTGAATGAGGCAGACTGCGAAAAAGGTTTCATTCTCGACGGATACCCGAGGACTGTCCCTCAGGCTGATGCCCTGGAAGCAATCCTCGATGAAATCGAAAAACCCATCGATGTCGTCCTCAACCTTGAGGTGCCTGACGAAGTGCTTGTAGGAAGAATAAGTGGGCGTCTTATGTGCAAATGCGGGGCAAGTTATCACATTATTTCCAATCCCCCAAAGAAGGATAACGTCTGTGACATATGTGGCGGTGAGGTCTTCCAGCGTGCTGACGATACCGCAGAAGCCGTCCAGAACCGCCTGGATGTCTACAAAAAGCAGACCCAGCCGCTGATCAACTACTATAAAGAGAAAGGCATCCTTGTCACCCTTGACGGGACAAAGGAGATAGATGTGGTCTTTGAGGACCTGAAGGCAATTCTGGCAAAGTTTGCCTGAATTCCTCCTTTTTTTTCCTTTGTTTTTTCTTTTCTTCATTTAAGTTCCCATGTTTTCAATCTATCCTTGAAATTTTGGTATTTTTAGGTCCGTAAATCCTCTCTCTCTATGATTCCCAATGCGACAGAGTGATTAAATTTTAAATATTATGCGGCTGCTTATTTCCCTAGGAAGCTTTTGCTGGAGAATCATATGACTGAAAACTCAATTGAAGAACTGATGAAATGGGTTATCAGCGTTGACCGCCGCCTGATACTCATGCAATACATGAAAAAGCACACTGCAGTAAGGGCTTCGGATATCGCCCATGAAGCAAGCAGGTCCACGCAAAATATTAGTCGTGCCTTAAAAGAACTTGAGGACAGGGGTTTAATCGAATGCCTGACTCCTGAAAAAACGACATGGAAAAAATACGTGCTTACGGATAAAGGAAAAACGGTTCTGGAAAAGCTGGAGGGTAAATACCTTTAACCTCCTGCCAAAATTTTTCGATTTGATTTCCTGCTCTATTTTTTCCCTTAGCTTTCCTCTCTGAGTTTCATATACCCTTCCACAAGTTCGATATTTGCTCTGACCACCGACCTTTTGAACTCGGTCATTTCTTTTGTGATAGGTTCAAGCGCATTGGCATAGGCCTGCCTGGTGATCACAGTCCCGTCAGGAACTATCCTGCCTGAGAAAATATCTATCCCCCGGACAACGGACCTGTGAAGGACAAGCGTGTCTTTCCCGATATTGCAGTCAAACACCACTGCCCCGAACCCTATAAAGCAGCCTTCTCCGATCCGGCAGGGGCCGTGTACGATGCAGCTATGCGCAAGGGAAGTATTTTTGCCGACAAGCACATCGGAATGCGAGAGGGAATGGACGACAACATTGTCCTGTACGTTGCAGCCGCTTTGAACGGTTATGGACGACCCGGGCTCGTCTGCCCTGAGGACTGCATTGGGCCCTACGAATACGTAATCTGCAATACTTATGTTCCCTATTATTACTGCAGTTTCGGATATCCACGCCCTTTTACTGACTCTCGGGTGCTGTTTACGGGGGTTTGGAAGGTTCATTTTAAAACTCCTTTTTCCATGCCTGAAGGGGCTGCCCCGAATCCCGTTTGAATTTTCTATCCCGAATCCGGTTCGCTATTTTTCAGGCTTCGATGATTTTTATGATAAATTATGATAAGTTATTTAAATCTATGTTTTGATCTTTACTTTCCCGGTCGAAGAGTAATTTCTTGATCCTGAGAGCCTCATTTTAATTCGCGTAAAAATCAGCACCTCCGCCAGCTTGTCTGGAGGCTCTTCGAGGCTCTCAAATTAGAATTTTGACTTAAAAATTTTAATCTTTTTTCTCTTTCTTTTGGATTCTCTTTCTTTTGGATAGCTCCTGACAGGTGATATTTTTGCTTCAACAGTAATTTCTGCCTTCTCTTCTGAGTCTTCAAAGGTTCTGGTGCTCCCATTAAGCGGTTGATATTTTAAAAGGCTTATAATTCAACAACTCTTTTAAAGTCCATTTTTTTCTGAGTTATTCCACATTCTTGTGAGGGAGTCATCTTATCCAAAAGACCATTTTAGTTTTCTTTTGTTAAACCCTCATGTTCTCTGCAAAAGTTAAAATGAGCGCAATAAAGCCTTATTTGGTGATATACCCCCTCAGTATTTGTTCTTTTTGGAAACAAGTTTTCATCTGGGTTTTTCCAGGGCTTAACAAGATAAAAGCCAAAGATTCTTATTAGGAGTTTGCATCCACATACCTCACTATGTCATTTCCTTCCTCATCCGTTCCTCTGAAAATCCAGACTGGTTTATAGAAATCCTGTTTCTCTCCCGGTGTATCCGAATAGTAGTCAATCTCTATTTCGTTAATTTCTACAGGTTTATTGATGCTTTTTATGGGTTGAACTGAATCTCCATCCTGCTTTCGGCAGGTCGATATAAAAATCCATTCAATTTTTCTATTGATATCGTTTTTTTCAGAAATTTTTAAATTAAATTTAAATTAAAAATTACTAAACATCAATCATAACAGTATTAATATATATTTATAGAAAATGGAGAGAAATGACAAACTGGATTAGATATCCAGTCCTATGGCGCTGATTTTCAACCGAAACGACAAAAAATAACGATAAAGGATATTTAAATGTTAAAATGTGCTTGCTGCTGAATATAGGTTCCATGATTAAGTTTTTCGATTGCAGAGTTTATATCAAGAATTGATACTTCTCCAAGCTGCGTTTTTTCAGTCTTTTTGCTGTATCCGTTTCTGTAATTTTTCGCTTCTTTTTCATCGAAATCGGCCTTGTGTTCCTGTTTGTTATACCCTAGTTCAGTTTCCAGTTCAGCTTCCTGTTACAGCCCCTTTTACAAATTCTTTTCTTTACCTTTCCGGTTGATGTTCATCAATAGTACTCTTCTCAATTAATGACTGTTTATTCTCATTTAATTCTTTCATTTCTCTTTTTACATTCTTATGCCATTCATATATAGTACAACAAATACTTTCTACTTGGCCATGAAGGTTTTGGGATCTATTTTGGGCCTCATTTATCCTTGATTGAACAATCAAGTCTACTACTAATCCATCAAAGGCATAGTCGGCAAATGTAGCTAATCCTCCAATATTTATCTTAACTTCATCAGGATCAATTTTTTTTATATCTCCAAGTTCTCTCTGCAGGCTGTTTAGATTTTTCTGTACAGCAGCAATCTGCTCCCTTGCATCCCCTATCCTGGAGTGTTTGATAGCAGTTGTTATTAAACCGCCGCCAAGTATGTCCACTTTCCCCCAATTATCGGCGCTCTTAAGGGTTTCCATCAGTTGATTCAAAGAGGATATAACATTTTGGGCAGCATATTCAGCCTCCCTTAATTCTTTTTCTTCGGCTGCCAGCCTGCCCTTTTCTTCAGCAATATATAGCAGTTTCTGTGAGGTTTCCCCAGGCTGTCCTTTTAATACTTCTTCTTTCTCTCGCAGCAACTGTCCGTATTCACTTTCTATATCATAGAACGATTTCTTTCTTTGCCCCAATAGCGAATTTATTTCCTTTTCCAGTTCTTCAATAACTTTTTCAGAAGCTTCATATTTTAATTGTGCTGCCCAATACTCCTGGCGTTCTTTTTTTATTTTCTTGTCTTTAGTTCCTTTAATTTTAGCTATAATCAGAGTAATACTGGGCTTCTCCAGATTTTCTACATCATTTTTTTCTTTTGTTAGTTCTTTTGCCAGTTTTTTGCTATCCGTTTGAGCTGTTTTAAGTTGCTGTCTCGCAACCGCAAGTTTACTCTCCAGCTTTTGAGCAACCTCCATTTCATGCCGGGCTAAACGCAGGCGCTTTTCTAAATCTTTGCGCGAAACTAAATCTTCATCCATACTTTAATCCCCATAACTTAAATTAAATGACAATATATTTGCTGAAAATCCCCCTTGAAACAAGTCACAAAACAAAATATGAAGAAAGGGGGGTTATCCTGTTAACTATATTATATACTATTGTCAATACATTTACATATTTTATACTTTATATGAAGAAGCGTAAAACCCCTGAGGCTTTAAGCTCAGGGGGTATAAGCGTCAACTTCTCAACATTCTCTTGATATTGATTCTGCAAATAAGTTTGTATTCTTAACTATATTATAATATTTAATACTGTCACCACAACCAAAATGCGAAAACCAAGCTGAGGAGTTGGATAACAGGGTATCCTCATACCTGAAGGGATCGGGAACGCCAAGCCGGAGAAAACCGGAAGCTGAAAAGCATCTCAAGTATAATCTCACGTTCATATTCTGTTTCACCTTTGGAACGAGGGGCAGAGCCTGTACGACTCGCTAACATTGGTTGGGGGGATGACTCAGGAAGCCGCTAAATCTTTAGTTTAGCGGTAGTTCACAACAGGTTTGAATTTCCTATGCTCATACATTTGCGCTGTTCCACCCTATTTTTTTAATGAATATCTCCTGTTCCGGCTTCCAATGTAGTCTTGTAATACCAGCATTTAAAATTGATAATTTTCATAGTTTTTTTCAGTTCTTCCATTTGAGCACTTACAACTGCCTTCCGTTCCACAAACATGTCATGGCGCTGCTGCAAGGTGCAATCTCCCTGGGAGCACCAATCAATGAAATACTTGATGTCTTTAAGGGGCATTCCGTAGATTTCGGACTCTGTGATAAATTGCATTCAGCAAAAGGGCAAAGGGTTTTCATTAGTTCTTGAAGGGGAATCTCTTCATTCGATTTGATCAGTTCATCCATGTTTAGTTTATTAAGGTGGTATCGCAGGGATGTTTCACAAGCAACATCCTGATACTGTGTTGAGACTGTATGAACAGAATTCCTGTTAACTGCCATACTTACGACAGTACGAAAAATGTCTTCACTTGTAAGAGAATCATTGATCTTTATAGTTACATGGTCATTGAGGGGTCTTAATACGGTATCAATGCATTCTTTTGATTTTAATTCAATTTTAGGGCTATAGCCGGGATTATACGATGAATGAGATATATGGTGGCGTTTTCATCATATAATGATAACGGAGGAACTTGTTTATGAGGAAATGAAAATTAGTGAAGTACTGATATTGTCCATGAGTCTGTACAAAAATCGATTCCGAATTTAAAACGAAAATTTCATTATATATGCAGGTGAAACTAACTTTTATTCCTAGTCTGGAACTGAATCAGACTGTAAGCTGAGATATATGAAATTCGGACTCTCAATTGAGACTGAGTGCAAAACCGATTTGTAATCCGGCAAAACTACCTCCTCGACCGAGGCTTCCGAAGCCGCCAGGACTGAGTACTGAGCCCGCTAACCTGGACTGAAATTTGGATTTTTAATGGTGTTATGATGGTTGAAAGAGCGAATAAAACGGTATTCATTACTGTGATAGTTATGCTTCTCTTTTGTGGGGTACCGGGTTGTACCGAATTCGGAAAATCAGCAGATGACTCTGACAACGCAAGTTCAATCGGGCCGGAACCTAACTACACAAATTCGATAGGTATGGAGTTCGTGAAGATTCCCTCAGGGGAATTCATGATGGGGCCTATTTATAATACGGGATACGTCAGGACGCCTTCAGGTGAAATTATAACTGAAGAATATATCGATGAAGATTTGGCAAAGAAAGTTGAGATTAAAAAACCGTTCTATCTGGGTAAATTTGAAGTTACCCAGGGACAGTGGCGTGAAGTGATGGGCAGCAATCCTTCATATTTTGAAGGGGATGATCTTCCAGTCGAACAGGTATCCTGGGATGAGGTTCAGGAGTTTATCGAAAAACTCAATGAAATAGAAGGTACCGATAAATATCGTCTGCCATCGGAAGCTGAATGGGAGTATGCCTGCAAGGCCGGGACAACAACCAGATACTCTTTTGGAGACGATGAAGCAAAATTTGGGGATTATGCGTGGTATGTGCCAAATTCCGATTGTAAAACTCATCCTGTAGGGCAAAAGGAGCCAAATCCCTGGGGTCTTTATGACATGCATGGAAATGTCATGGAATGGGTTAATGAAAGTGACACGCATGGGAGTGTTATGGAATGGATTAATGAGAATATTCTGGAACGGGATAAAGACGGGGAGGATGAAAGTAGTGTTTTCCGTAGGATTCGAGGAGGCGGCTTTCAAGATGGAGGTGGCCTTAATGTTTATAGAATTCAGAACTGTGGGTATGCTGGCAAAGGCTACTCCGATCTCGACCGCAACGATCTTGGTTTTCGAGTCCTGAGGGAAATTTAAGCATCTTCTACTTTATCTGCTTAGAGAAGCTAAAAGGTGAAAAATTTTTAATGAATCCGTTGCAGTAATAACGTTTATGCCAGGAGAGGCAGATAATTGCGCAGGGTCCGCATTTTAGAAGGTCCGGGACTTGAAGTTATCGAGCATTGAAAATGGCTTTCCTCCTTAACATCTCTTTATGTTTCCAGATTGAAAACCCCACTACCAAATTTTGAGTAAATAGTATAACTTATATATACATCGAAACTTATTAACCTGAAAACCCTGCGTAAACAATTTAAATAGGGCTCTCCTTAGAGCTTGTTTATTTGTGCGTTATGTTTTATCAGGTTTCATTTTCTTGGATTCGTTCTTAATTTGAAGGAATCGTAAAATCATAATCAAAATTTCAGAATTAACATTTATCGAACCTTAATGGTGAGGACAACTTGGTTTCGGAGACATTAAAAAAGCAAATTGACCGGTTCCTGCTGGCCTTTGGTTTTTCCCTCATGTTCGGGATAATGATCCTTGGACAGGAATTCAGGCAATCTATGGGAGAAGCGGTAGGGGTGATAATGGATCCCGTACTTTCTCTGGTCGGACAGGAAAATTTCCATCTGATCCTTTTGGTAATGGCGATTATCACTGCCCTCTATGCATCCCTTATACAGAAATACACTATCGACTGGGAACTCATGCGAAATACCCAGGAGCGCATGAAGGTCTTTCAGAAGGAGTTTAGGGAGGCACAGCTTTCCCAGAACACCTATATGCTGAAAAAGCTTGAAGACCAGCGTAAGGAGATGATGGAAGACCAGATGAAGATGTCAAAGCAGCAGTTCAAGCCCATGGCTTACATCAGTATTATCTCCCTGCCTCTCTTCATGTGGGCTTACTATTTCATAAGCGGGCACGGGAATGCCACCATGGTATTTCCTTTCTGGGGCGAACAGCTGCTTACGACTCCGGTTTTTGGTCCCTTCCAGCACTGGATCTACTGGTACTTTATCTCCTCTCTCGGGGTCAGCCAGCTTATCAGGAAGGGCCTTAATATCGGTGGGGTCTGATGCAGATCACAGTGAGCGGGCTTCCCGGAAGCGGGACAACAACCCTCTCAAGGCTCCTGTCTGATTACTATGAGCTCGAGCTGATTTCTTCCGGAGAAATTTTCAGGAGGATGGCAAAGGAGAGAGGAATGAGCCTGGCAGATTTCGGAGCTATGGCTGAAAAAGACCCCTCAATTGACCTTGATATCGACAAAAACCAGAAATCCATCATCCACACCCAGGACGATCTCGTTCTCGAAAGCCGGCTTGCAGGTCACATGGCCAAAGGAGTGCCCAATGTGCTTAAAATCTGGATAAAGGCCCCCCTGCTGACAAGAGTTAAGCGCATCCAGAGGCGTGAGAAAACAATTTCCTTTGACGAAGAACTGGCAAAAACAGTTGAAAGGGAAAAGTCCGAAGCCCTTCGCTATAAGAACTACTACGGGATTGACATCACGGACCTGTCAATTTACGACATCGTTATCGATTCTGAAAAATGGAACCAGTACCAGACTCTTGATATCCTCAGGGTCGCTATTGATGCTCTTGTCGGACCGGAGTGATTTTTCTCCCGGTCCGATTATTTTCGGGACATTTTTCTCGGGCAGATTTTTAAGCAGGCGCAGGGTTTTATCTGCAAACCCTGATACTATGGATATCCATACTGAGAATTTCAACTGAAAATCCCAGCTTGATCTCATAACTTGATCTTTCAACTGATATCCCTACTGAGAATCTCAACTTGATCTTTCAACTGATATCCCTACTGAGAATCTCAACCGGATATCCATACCGGAAATCTATGTGCTTGCTGGATATCTGCCCACGATATGTGTGCCTGATCCTTAACCAGAACCCAGGAGTTTTGAAAAACCATGTCATCCGCCGGCAAACTGCCATCTGAGATTGAAAGAACCCTTGTCCGGAAGTCCGGCGCCTGGACAAATCCGGTCTACGGCTGTGCTCCGGAAAAGCGCCCTATCCTCGAATATATCGAAAAAGGAGTGGTGAACATCGACAAGCCCAGTGGACCCACAAGCCACGAAGTTGCAGCCTGGGTAAAAGCCATCCTTGGCGTTAATACTGCAGGGCATGCAGGCTCTCTTGACCCGAAGGTTACAGGGCTTTTACCTACCCTGCTCGGGAAAGCCACAAAAGCCGTGCCTGCCCTGAGACTTTCGGGAAAAGAGTATGTCTGCCACCTGAAGCTTCACAGGGCTATGCCTCCGAAGCTTGTCCGCAAGGTCTGCGAGGAATTTACAGGGCCCATTTACCAGATGCCCCCGATCAAGTCCGCTGTTAAACGGGTCATAAGGGTAAGGACAATCTATTATATCGAGGTGCTCGAAATCGAGGGCATGTCCGTACTCTTCCGCGTTGGCTGTGAGGCAGGAACCTATATCCGGAAACTCTGCCACGATATCGGGCTTGCTCTGGGCTGTGGCGGACATATGCAGGCCCTCCGCAGGACTAAAGCAGGGCCGTTTACGGAAAAAACCCTTGTCACTCTCCATGAGCTGAAAGATGCCTATGTGTTCTGGAAGGAGGACGGGGATGAGTCCGAACTGAGAAGGGTGATTCGGCCAATGGAATCTGCCGTATCCCACCTCCCCAAAATTATCCTGCGGGACAGTGCAGTGGATGCGGTCTGTTCAGGCGCTTCCCTGGCAGTCCCGGGCATTACGAGCCTGGACTCCAGTCTGGCTGAAGGGGAACTTGCAGCGCTCTTTACCTTAAAAGGGGAACTCGTTGCGCTTGCAAAAGCTGAAATGAACACTGAAGAGATTCTCAAAGCATCTGCCGGGATTGCAGCTTCTCCTATCCGCGTGCTTATGGAAGCAGGAACTTACCCGAAGGGCTGGACTAAAAAAGAGGAGAGTGTCCGGCTCTGACCTTTAAAATTCCTTCTTCCTGCTTTTTAATTTCTTTCTTCCTTATCTATTCTTAGAATAAGATTTATATACCACTATTCCGTTATGGTATAAGCCGTGCCATAAGCTCTGTGCCGAGGTAGTCTAGCGGTAGGGCGCAAGCCTGGAAAGCTTGTGGGGCTTAGCCCCTCGGGAGTTCAAATCTCCCCCTCGGCGTCATGTTTTCAAGTCTTCTCTAAATTACGTTTACAATCCTTTTCTAAATTATGTTTAAGTTTTTTTCTAAATTATGTTTACATCTGTAGCTATTGATAGCCAGGAAGGAATAAGAGAAGAAGTTTTAATTTTCATACTTCAGACTAACCAATAAATTAAATTTTGGCCTGTTTACATGAAATCGATACCATTTTTCATCCCGTAACCTATCAAACTATTTATTAACTTTTGTGGAAATGGAAGCAATTTGTCACGTTTCCTCACTTAACCGAAAACGCATGAAATTGAATTAATTCTTGCTCTTGAGACTGGTAAATCTACATTTTCCTGGTACTGGTTGCAAATTTGCAACAGATCAGGCTCTCAATAAAAAGAAATAGGATGTGAATAATGAAAAAGTGAATAAAAATCTATAAGCATGGAGTAGACGGGATTATAAAGGAATTGGGATCGAAAAAAGAAGTTAATCTGACAATGTTAAGGCAAGGACCCCGTTGAAAAATGATCGATTGATTTCAGGCGGGAACGAAAGAAATAAACGGAAACAAACAGAGAAGGAATATTGAAAATGAAACTGATCCTGAACGATATCGTGAAAAGCTTTGACAAAAAAGAGGTTTTGCGGGGTGCAAGCTTTGCCTTTGAAAAGGGGGAAATTTACGGCCTCCTCGGAAGAAACGGCTCAGGCAAAACTACGCTGTTTAATTGCATCAATGAAGATTTGAGGATTGACGGCGGCTCAATTCTCCTTGAAGAAAACGGAGTGAAGAGAGAGGTTTGTCCGGACGATATCGGATATGTTCTGTCGACGCCGGTTGTTCCGGAGTTTTTAACAGGTAGGGAATTTTTAAAGTTCTTTCTTGACATCAACGTGAAAAATATTCCGGACATTAAGCCCATTGATGAATATTTCGATTTTATAATGATTGGAAGCGAGGATCGCGACAGGCTTTTGAAAGATTATTCCCATGGCATGAAGAACAAGATGCAAATGCTTGTAAACTTCATCGCAAATCCCGGAATTCTGCTTTTAGACGAGCCACTGACCTCATTTGATGTTGTGGTCGCCGACGAAATGAAGACGCTGCTGCGCCAAATCAAAAAAGACCACATTATTATTTTTTCCACTCATATTATGGAGCTTGCGTTGGATTTATGCGACGAGATCGTGATCCTGAGCGGGGGGGTTCTGGAAAAAATGGAAAAGGATGGCCTCAGTAACGAGGCCTTTAAGGATAGGATTATTCAGGCCCTCAGAAGGGATGAGAGTGATTGAAACTTTTCTTACGTCCTTCAGGCTGAAAAACACATATAGAGCCAATGGCGTCATCTATTCGCTCAAATCCATCCCTGTAATCAACGGGCTGCTACCGGTCTCGCTTTATGGAAGCCCGGGGCTGAAAAGATTTGCCAATTTTGTCAGCATCCTGTGGGAGCTTGTCTCGATGTTTTTGGGCAAGCTGTTTTATATGTTTATTCTGGTCTTCCTTCTAAAAGACTCTATGAAAAGCAGTTCTGCAAACAGCTTCATGCATATGTTTTTCTTTCTGACCATAGCAGGTGGTTTTCTTAACACGCAGATATTTCGCCCCACCAGAGACAAGTATTATGCCATTTTTCTCATGCGAATGAGCGCGCGGGAGTATACGCTTTCGAATTACTTCTATTTCCTTTTGAAAACTGTTGTCGGATTTTTGCCTGCCACGCTGCTTTTAGGACTGCTTTCCGGGGTAGATCTTGCTATCTGCCTTTTGATGCCGCTTTTTGTTGTTTCCGTAAAACTTATTTTTACTGCCCTCGCGCTTCATAGTTATGTCAGGACCGGCCATGCAAAAAATGAAAATCAGCTCAATCCGGTTTCTCTGGTTGGCATTGCTGTATCATCGACTGCGGCATATCTCCCGCCGTTTCTCGGCTATGCCATGAACGGAGCTGTTTTCCTCGCTCTGTTTGTCATTTCCGCTGTTATGGCGTTGTTTTCCTTTTTGTATGTGCTCAAATTCCCCGAATACCGAAGGATTTGCAAGGAACTTCTCACAGCGGATAGTTTTGCTATGAACAGAAAAGATATGGTTGCACGGGCTACTCAAAAATCTTTGCAAAAGAAAATAGACCTTAAGGCAACAAGTAGCAAAAGCGGCTATCGGTATTTCAACGACCTTTTTGTTAAGCGGCACAGCAGTCTGCTGACCAAATCGGCCAAACAAATCACCTTGATTTCCCTTGTAGCGCTTGCGTTTTCCATCATGGCCTGTTTTCTTCTTCAGGAGGCAAAGCCGATAATAAACGGGATGATGCTGACCTTTTTGCCTTATTTTCTGTTCGTCATGTATTTTGTTAATCGCGGAAAGGTTATCACCCAGGCCATGTTCATGAACTGTGACCACAGTATGCTTGCCTACAGGTTTTACAGGCAACCGCGTGCAATTCTGCTCCTCTTTACGGAACGGCTGAAATCCATTCTATTGATTAACTTGATGCCAGCTTCGGTAATTGCACTTGGGCTACCGTTTCTGTTATGGTTTACAGGCGGAACGGATAATGCGCTCAATTATGTACTGCTGTTTGTTTCCATTATCGCCATGTCGGTATTTTTTTCGGTGCACAACATGGTGCTCTATTATCTTTTGCAGCCTTACAATATCAATCTTGAAATGAAAAGCGGCACTTTTGCCATTGTCAATTCATTTACTTATATCGTCTGTTATCTTGCTATCGGCAAGGAAGTTCCAACTCTAATTTTCGGCACGTTTGTTTCCGTATTTTGCATTGTATATATCGCCGTCGCCTTGCTTCTTGCATACAAGCTTGCACCAAAGACATTTAAGCTGCGGTAATAGCGGACTTATGTAAACTAAAAAAAGGGCAGATGTTGAACCGCCCTTTTCTGCAGTAGCAAGTCAAATAAGTTTGTGCCTGATCCGGACCCAGGTTACTTTTAATCCTCAGAAAAAACACCGTTCAAGAAAATAAATTATTCGTGGGCACACATACGCAGAAAGGTCATGACAATTTTAGCTTAATTTTAATTATGCATCCTTTCTTCACGTCTTTTAATTATTCAGTAACTCTTCCGCTATCAGCTTTCAGTTCCTCCGAACATCCGCTTTCAGTGGGGGGTGAGCGCAGATATCCTTATATACTGGCAGCTTCATGTAAAGGAACTCATCAGTATGTGCTGTAAAGAAGCTCCTTTTGAGAGCTGCTCCTGAGTTTTCCGCATATTCTTTGAGGGTATTCGACAGGGGCTACAGGATGCTGTATGCACTCCAATGGAGGAAGTATATGGTAGAAGAAAATAACAACGAAGAACTAAGGCATCTTGTTCGGATTATGAATACCGACCTGCAGGGGGCAAAGCCCGTACAGTATGCTCTTACAGGTCTTCCCGGAGTCGGGAGACGTACTGCAAAACTCATTGCAAAGGGCGCAGGGGTTGACCCGTCTGCTATACTTGGATATCTTCCGGAAGAGGAAGTAGCCAAACTCGACACTGCAATCGGAAAATTTGAAGACATTGTCCCTAGCTGGATGCTTAACAGGCAGAAAGACCTTGCCACCGGCCAGGACAAGCACCTGCTTGGAACGGATATCCTGCTGACTTTCAGGGAAGACATCAACAACCTGAAGAAGGTCCGTGCCTACAGAGGGCTCAGGCACGAAAGAGGCCTCAAGGTCAGAGGACAGAGGACAAAATCCACAGGCCGCCGCGGATCAACTGTCGGTGTGAGCAGGAAGAAGTAATTTTTCGGTTAAGGTGATTTGAAATGGCATATCCAGGTAAGAAAAGTAAAAGTTATGAGACTCCCAAGCATCCCTGGCAGGAAGCCAGGATGGCTACTGAAGTCCAGCTCGTAAAGGCATACGGCCTCAGGAACAAGAAGGAAGTCTGGAAAGCAGCCAGTATGCTCAGGATGTACAGGTCCGAAGCCAGGAAACTTCTTGCACACGTCGCTAGCGGGCAGGAAGGAGGACTCGAGGGCCACTACAGGACTCAGTCAGAAGAAATTCTTTCCAAGCTCATTCGCTACGGTATTATAAAATCTGATGCCAACATTGACGATATTCTCTCTTTAAAGACTGAAAATATCCTTGAAAGGAGGCTCCAGACCCAGGTTCTCCGCCTAGGGCTTGCCAGGACCGTTATCCAGGCGCGCCAGTTTATTACTCACGGCCACATTGCAATCAACGGAAGAAAAGCTACAATTCCGGGAATGCTGGTCTCAAAGGAGGACGAGATGCATATCGGGTATTATGGAAACTCCCCTCTTAAGAATGAATCCCACCCTGAAAGACCTGTCCAGGTTGCATCCTTCCTTGCGGACAGCGGAACAACCCTTAAAGCTGCTGCCGAAGCAAAACAGGCAAGAGAAAAGCCTCCTGAGAGAGGCGGCGGAAGAAGGAAGAGAGGAGGGAGGAGATAAACATGGCAGATATGAAATGGGCTGTAGCTCACATCAAATCCTCATTTAACAACACAATTATCACAGTTACTGATATTACCGGGGCTGAAACCATTGCAAAGTCTTCCGGTGGTATGGTTGTAAAGGCTGCAAGGGACGAAAGTTCTCCATACACTGCCATGCAGATGGCAGGCCAGCTTGCTGACCAGCTCAAGGACAAGGGTATTAATGGAATCCATATCCGGGTAAGAGCTCCCGGAGGAAACAAGCAGAGAAGTCCCGGGCCCGGTGCACAGGCTGCAATCAGGGCTTTTGCAAGAGCAGGAATCCGCATTGGCAGAATCGAGGATGTCACTCCTGTCCCGCACGACGGCACTCGTCCGAAAGGCGGAAGGCGTGTATAAAGCGAATTATTCAGAGAATTCTTCAAAATTCTCTTTTTTTAAGGTATTCAAAATTAAGGGGAATTAAGGCATATGACGATGGAAGTAGACATTCTGGAGTTATCGGACAGATCTGCAAAGTTTGTGCTATCAAATGTAAGCACGGCTTTTGCCAACGGCATCCGGCGCGCTATGGTCGCCGATGTACCCACTCTTGCAATCGAGTATGTAAATCTTTACGACAACACCTCCGTACTCTATGATGAACAGCTGGCTCTCCGTCTCTCCTTAATCCCGCTTGCAACGGATATAGAGACGTATTTGCCTCAGGCTGAGTGCGATGTCTGCGGAGGAGAGGGCTGTCCCGCCTGCGAGGTCTCCCTGACCCTCAGTGCGGAAGGCCCAGGAACCGTTTATTCTCGGGACCTGATCTCCTCTGACCCCAAGATACAGCCGGCAGATCCTAATGTTCCGATTGTTGAGCTGAAAAAGGGACAGAAACTTGTGCTTGAGGCTATTGCCCACATGGGTTACGGTAGAGACAGCGTTAAGTGGCAGGGCCGGTGTTGCATGCGGCTACAAAAACATGCCTGTAATTACCATTGAAAACTGCGATGCCTGCGGACACTGTGCGGCAGAATGTCCGAAGGGAATTATCAGTGTTGAAGAGGCCGGAGCTAAGATTGCCGAGGAAGACATCATGAAGTGTTCCATCTGCAGGCTCTGTGAGCAGGTATGCGACATTAACGCGATCAAAGTGGACTTCTATGAAAACTCTTTTGTCTTTACCATGGAGTCCGATGGTTCATATACAGCTAAAGACCTTGTCCTCAACGCTGCGAATGTGATTAAGGGCAAAGCTGAAGAGATGCTGGCAATTCTGGACCAGCTCTGAGCCTCTGCTCAGATGCAGGCCCAAATCTCATTTTTTCATGTCTTCTTATTTTGAGAACTCTTAAGGGGCTGCTCTTTCTCTGGAGATTCATTTTGTTTCTCTTCTTCTTTTCCTTCAGACAAAGCTAAAAACTTGGCTAATTAACTATTTCTGATAAGTAAGAAATAATAAGAAAATATGAGCCCTACTACAAAAGCTAATGTATAAAGTGGTAAAGTGGCTGTAAAAAAATTACTAAATTATTTGTTGCCGGAAAATATGTATCTGTTAAACTTGAACTAAACCGGTTTATCTGGTTTGTAACTTCAAGGGGATTAAAAGGTACATTTGTCTATGTAATTTTTATTACTCTGTTAATCGGAGCCCTGGTGAGAGCCTGTACATTTTTCAGGCGAGTTCTAGAGTTGAAATCTCAGCGAAGAGCCTAAATTATTCTTATACCAATTAGAAAAAATACAATTTTAGGACTTACGCACTGGAAGTATAGAATCAATTACATCAAACACAGTAGTTTAAACTTGCATTTAAGTCACTTCAGGTGCGTAGGCCCTATCCGTTTTTTCCTGCATAATTTTATGATAGCTATGATAGGACCTTATTTTCCAATCACTTTTTCATATACTTCAAGGGTTTTTTCAGCTATTGTTTTCCAGTTATATTTCTTTAGGAGAAGATCATACCCTTTTTCCCCATTCTGTTACGGCCAAGTCCTTCAACAACGTAATTAAGACCCCAGGCAATGGAAGAAGGTTCTTTATAAGCAACAACACCTGTTCTGAAGTTTTCCACAAGGGCAACTGCATCGCTTGCAACTACCGGTTTCTTTGCATCCCAGGTTTCAAGCACAACAATTCCGAAGGGTTCGTTCCGGCTGGGCACGCAAACAAGGTCGCAGGCATTAAACCAGTCGATTACAGTATTATCAGGGGCATACCCGAGGAAGTTACAGGAATTACCTATGCCAAGCTTTTGAGCTTTATATTCACAGTAAGCGCGCATTTTCCCCTCTCCAATGAGTACAAACTGAGCATGCCTTTTTTTGAGGAATTTTGCCGCAGCTTCAACCAGCAGGTCGGGTTCTTTCTGATATGCCATCCTTCCGGTGAAAAGTACAACTGGAAGACACGGATGGATGCCATAGTGCCTTTTTATATTTCCTGTATTGATTTCTCTTTTTATCCTTCCCACATTTATGCCGTTAGGGACTTCCCAGAGCTTGTAATCGGGAATTTTGTAAATGTGCCGAATTTCTTCTGTCAATATTGCCGAGGTCGTGATCACGTCAGAGGATTCGTATCCTCCGAGCCACTCCCTGTGAGATATTTCCTTTGCCTCCCACCATTCTCCGTGACGGTTTCCGTTAAGTCCCCATTCAGTACTGTGAAAGGTCAGCACAAAAGGCAGCCCTAAACGGGCTTTAATCCTGCAGAGAACATTTACCGGATGCCAGTCGTGCCCGTGCAGGACGTCAAACTCCCCCACCTTCTCTCTCACATCCAGGAACCGACAGTACATACTGTCGCACATCCTGTTCATCTGCTCCACTACCCCCCATTTTGATCACAGGCAACTCTGTGATAGTGGACACGGTTGATTATTTCGTCGTTGTTTTCACGGCTTCGTGTAAAGAGATGGACTTCATGTCTCTCTGCTGCAAGAACTTCAGAGAGTTTAGACACATGAGGTGAAATTCCTCCTATACGTACCGAATACAAGCTTTCCCAGGAAAACATTCCTATCCGGATCTTTTCATAAACCCACTGACTCCTTTTTGTTAAAATTAGAATTAAGAAACTGAGTAATGGAGAGTAACAGGCCTCCCTTACCTGTTACATGCCATTATATATCTGAAACTTTAAGACGTCTTCTGGACTGGTCAAAATTTACCGTTATTTTCAGCATCAAATGGCTTAGTGGTCTCTGGTTAATCAACTGGTATTATCCAGAGCAACCTTAATGGCATTTTCCGATCGGATTAGCCTATAATGAAGAAAAGTATGCATCCTTTAACTCAGCAATTTTGTAATGATTCTTTTCCAAGCTGGAAGTTACCATACTTTTTTTCCGAGCTTCTTAAACCTGTTATTTTTGTTCAGGTCTATGCTTCAGAATAATAAGGCACTGAAAATTTTGACTCAACGGAATCCCTGTGAAAGATATTGTATGTGCAGAAAGGAATTATTCTACCGTCCGGCGTTGCATAATGTACCCCGCATTTTTTGACCCTTTCGAGATCTATGTTGTATAAGTCCTGAAAGTGCATTGTTCCGAGAAATAAGGTGTTTCTGTGAAAACGTGATGTATTCTCCATGTCGCCTTTTTTAAGGAGGTCGAGGATCATTCTGGTGGTATTTACTGATTTCGGTCCTTTTTTTTCGTCGATGAATTTGGGTACTTGCTTGATAACCTTTGCAAGGCTTAGAACCCTGCTCACTCTTCCATTTATCTCAGGGGTTATTTCCTTCAGGAGTTCAATAAAACTCTCAACATCAAAAAAGTTTGTAATGGGGATAAAATGCCCTTCTTCATAGAAAACGTAGGTTCCGGCTCCACAGTGAGGGTGGGCTGTCAACTCAGGAATCGGGATATTTCTCATAGCTGATAGGAAACGGCTTATAGGAACCACAAAAGATACCGGGTACCAGGCATTGCAGGGAATTTCCCCGCCGGTCTGTTCTTCCACGAGTTTCATGACGTCGGGTATGGTAATCCTCTTCTTTTCTCTCTGGGATTGGTCGATTCTTCCTGTAAATGCAACTGGCTGGAAGTTAACTCCTTTTACGACGTCAAGGTTTTCGGCTGCAAAACGGATAATCCCTCCTAGCTGGGAATCGTTTACACCTTTTGCAAGGGTTGGCACAAGTACGATACTTTCAGGCCCAAAATTCCTGCAATTTTCAATGGCTTTTTTCTTTACAGGCAGAGCGTTAAAACCTACATTTTCGATATACGGCTCCGGAGTAACCCCGTCAAAGGAGAGATAAACAGTACGCAACCTGGCATCTTTTAGCCTTTTGCAATATTCAGTGCTTTTTGCAAGGCGAACTCCATTGCTTGCAATCTGAATCTGCGCAAAACCCAGTTCTTCAGCCAGTTCAATAAGTTCCGGGAGGTCATCCCTTACTGTCGGTTCCCCGCCTGTAAACTGAATGGCACTGCAGGGAGCAGGTTTTTCTTTTCTCAGTAATTCTATCATTTTTCTGATTTCTTCGAAACCTGGTTCGCATATAAACCCCTTTACTCTTGCATTTGCAAAACAGACAGGACATGCAAGGTTACATCTGTTGGTAACATCTATGTTTGCAAGCAAAGTCTCTGTTTCATGAGCAGAACAGATCCCGCAATCAAAAGGGCAGTTTAGTGAACTGGAAATCTGGAAGTTTGGGACTCCTGGCCCCGTGTATGAATATTTTTCGAATTTTCTGTAGAGTTCTGCATCTGACCAGTAGACATCTCTGAAGTTTCCATGCTCAGGACAGTCTTTTTCCATTATTACTTTTCCGTTTTCCTCAAAGATCGAAGCTGCAATTACTCTTTTGCATTCAGGGCAAACAGAGTTCGTTTGTCTCGCATTTTTCTTACCCAAACTTTTGTAAACCAAACTTTTGTAAACACCTGCTGATCCCATAATTCACAACCTCGGTTGCGTAGTCAGGTTTTGAGAGGTTTTTGTTGCAGTTTTTCCACAGCTCCCACTACCAAAGATTTTTGAGTTTGTTAGTAGAGTTCCTTCCCAGTTTGGTTATATATCGCCACATTTCCCGAATAAAATCGAAATCTTCGATTTTTTTACATAAAATCCAGTTTCCAGATTTTATCGGACAAAGTCCCCCACAATCAAAGCTCTGTCAGATAATATTTTGGATTATAATATGAAGTGTGAAGGATACGTTACAATTCTCAAATACTTCTTTAAGCTTTTTCCTCTGCCATTTCATAGAATTGTTTGTTTTTCTTTCCCCTTCGTTTTTCTTTCCCCTTCTATTAAATAAAGCTCTATTATTATTTAAATTCATTGAATTTATATTTAATAAATAATGAAAAAGGTGAGAAAACATTTTTTGGCCTTTAATTGACTTTATTAAAGAGTCTATCCCAAAACTCAAAATTTGCTTTTTTGGATCTCTTAATTTAAGTAACCAACAAAGGTTCTGATTACGAAAGCAATCTTGAATTATTCTGATAATTGAGATTAAAACTGGGTTTTGGGATGAGCTCAAAGGAAATATCTTTTATTCAGGTTATAAGACCTATAATGATTGTTTCCGACTAAAATTTCCCAATTTCTTTGTGCTATATTCCGCTGATTAAGCGCAGGATATTTGTTCATTTTTTTAGAACTGACCAGTAATTCAAGGACATAACCTGTATATGAACACCTTTTTGAAATGTTTTTTTCGGAATCTTCCTTAAATTCTTGTCATTATCCTTCCCGACTTGTTTTGTCCTGAAATAATTTCGCTTTGAAACTTTTTTCCTCTTGTCCATGTTTTCACCACCCAAACAATCTCACTCCTATTCTGAACTTTGCCTCAACTGGTAATCTATTCCAGAATGCTTCCTGTGGCGATTCTAACTGTTCAAGTTTCAAAGCTCCATGAGGCCTCTTGTTATACCACTGTACGAATTCTTCAAATGATTCAAACTCTCCTCTAAACCTTTGATATGTATCGAACCATTTCTCTATTTTTCCGTTTGTCTGAGGATGTCTTACCCTTGCAAGTATTGGTTTGATTCCAAGTTCTTCAATGCATCTTTTAAAGTCACTATCCCATGAACCATCCTTATTAATCCTGTGAGCTCCGAATTCACTTCCATGATCCATAATGAGCTCTCTTAAAGGGTATATGTCCCAGTACTCTTTAACAAGTTCATCAATCACTTTAATGGTGTTCTCCGTGTTGCAATGAACGTACTCTCCACCTGCAATTATCATTCTTGATGAATCATCAAGAATGGCACAGACTTGCAGTCCTAACAGGGGATTCTCATGCCAATCGATGTGTGCAGCAGACATGCTGTGTTCGCGTTCGTATCTACACCATTTTCTTCTCTGTTTCTTTTTTCGGTTTTCCTTGGCAAGGTCCATGCTAAGTAGATAGTTATGGATTCTGTTATGAGATATCTTACGATTATATTTGCCTTCGATGAGAATCTCAAGGTAACAGGCTCCAAACTTATAATCAGAGTAAGTTTGGTCAATCAATTCCTTATCAGAGGAGGATAAGGGGTTCTTTGGTCTTCCAAGATTAATGCCAACTTGAGGAAGCTGACCAGTTTCAACGTATTCTTTGTAGATCTGCTGAACTCGACGGGCTGAGATCCCCTGGATCTCAGCTATCGTCGAGGTAGATTCACCTTTCGATTTTTGAGCAATGATCCAACGTATCTTTTTTCCATTAAGTTTCACAAAAGATAAGGGATTACAACCGACATATTTAGCGCGAAATAATTTCGGGATAAAACATTATCCTTCCCGACTCGAAACGTTTATATATTATCCATGATATTGTGAGGGAGTGCAAGGCGCAAGGAGCGCCGGAATTTTACAGGAAAAACACGATGCGAGGGTTGCCCAGCCAGGTCAAAGGCGCTAGGTTGAGGGCCTAGTTTCGTAGGAATTCGTGGGTTCGAATCCCATCCCTCGCACCAGATTTCTTAATTGTGTCAAATTTAAATTCGGTATGTTTTCCCAGAAAAATTTTATAAAAAGTCATTGAAATCCATTCATCTACTTATTCATCTACTTAATCAAATTGCGAGGGTTGCCCAGCCAGGTCAAAGGCGCTAGGTTGAGGGCCTAGTTTCGTAGGAATTCGTGGGTTCGAATCCCATCCCTCGCATCCAATCTTTTCTTTTTGAGTAACTATTTTGTTTAATCCTTTTGTTTCCCGAGTTGCGCCACCCGAATTGCGATTCGGGAGCACGCTGCCCTTTTCGCTCGCTTAGCTCGCTCAAGAGGACTAACTTATGAATGAGAGTAGTAAATTCTGTTTAAGCAGACTAAAATTACAGATGTTTCTTCAGTATTTTCCTCTTAACTTTGGTGCCTTTTTTCAGGTAGCTTTTATCCGGTTAGCGGCTGGTCTGGATCCATTGCCGTGCAGGAAGAGATAAATGCAAGGCTTTCTCCTCCAGTCCTGGGATGGCTCTTCCAGTTTATGAGGGATCGCTGCCGTCTTCAACGGCCAATAATTCCCTTATAAGTGTTTTCCCGTTATAAATTTAAGATTCTCAGAAAAACCTCACATTCTGGCGTTTTGGTTTTCAGTTCCATGCGAACATAAGGTTTAACAGCAATATGAAATAATGAACTGTTTATGGGGGATAGAGAAAAAAATGTGGGATTTGCCGCATCTCTGAACATACTCTTCACAATTATAGAATTAATCGGAGGAATCTTAACAAATAGCCTGGCACTGCTGGCTGATGCGATGCATGATTTTGCTGACAGTTTGGCATTAATAGTTGCATGGTTTGCGGAAAAGAAAGCAAAAAAACCTGCAACGAGTAAGATGACCTTCGGGTATCGGAGGTTATCTCTTTTATCTGCAGCGTTTGCTACCATTGTACTTATAGCCGGGTCTTTGTTTATACTGTCTCAGGCAATCCCGCGCCTGCTCAATCCGGAACCCGTAAATGCCGAAGGAATGTTTTTAATTGCGATCATCGGGGTCACTATAAACGGACTGGGATATTTCAGATTGAAAAAAGGAATTAGCCAGAACGAGAAAATATTATCATGGCATCTTCTGGAAGACATTCTGGGATGGGTAGTCCTGCTCATCGGGTCGGTAATCATAGGCTTCTGGAACCAACCTATCATTGATCCCATAATGACGATAGGGTTCACTATTTTTGTATTATGGGGGGTTTTTAAAAATGCAAAGGAAACATTTAACCTTCTTCTGGAAGGGGTCCCGGAGTATATCGACATTGATGAGGTTAAGGAATCCATCTTATCGGTCGAAGGAACGAAGGCGGTTCATGATCTCCATATATGGTCTCTGGAAGGAGAAACGGATATTTTAACAGCTCACGTTGTTGTGGAAGACGAATATCTGGCAAGACCGGATAAAATGAGACAGTCTATCAAAAGCAGATTAGAGAAACATCAAATAGAACACTCAACGCTTGAACTGGAAAGCGAAGGATTTTGTTCTGGAACGGAATGTATTTTCGAATTGAAAGGATGATGTACGGAGAAAGACATAGAGGCAAATCTTTAATTTCTGAAACTAAATAACTCTATGCCATTAACCCTGTGCTATACTTTAAGCCCGTTTGAGGACCTTTTGTCTTCCTTTCCTGTAATTCTGCTTTTGAGAGTTCGACCTTCGAGAACTCAACCTTCGAGAACTCAACCTTCGAAAATTAGTCTTGTTTCAAATCCTGAAAATCATCAGGCTTTAAGAAAGGGTTTGGTTCCCTTTCTTTTTTCCGTTTATCTGTTTATTCATATCTCAATGCATCTACTGGCTTTAACTTCGAGGCCCTGTACGCAGGCACCACTCCTGAGATAATACCTATTGTGATTGCAAGGACCAGGCCTTCAACTATTAGGTGAAGACTTACTCCGCTTCCCGAAGTCATTTGCCCCATCATTGCCTGAAGCCCGGATGAAACAAAGGCTCCCAGTGTAACTCCCAGGACACCTCCAACAAAGCCTACCATTGCGGAGTTGAAAAGGAAAATCATGAGGATATCTTTGTTCTTTGCTCCAATGGCTTTCATAGTCCCTATCTCCTTTGTCTTTTCCAGGACAGAGGTAAACATGGTGTTTGCAATCCCCACAGCCCCTACAAGGAGGGAAACGGCTGCAATTGCTCCGAGGAAGAGGGTCATCGAACTCGTCATCTCGGTAACGGACTCCGCCATCGACTTTGAAGCGCTTACGGAGAAGTCCTGGTCATCTTCCTGAATAATATGCCTTGAGACCATGAGCTTGTCCTCAATATCTTCCATCAGCCCTTCTACCAGGTCTTCACTCTTGGCTTTTACCGTGATAGTATCGAAGACATCGTCTTCTGCATCGTCAATTACGTTTACTGCCGTATCTATTGGCATGTAGATGCTTCTATCTCCCCACCCCTCTTCCGTAAGGATGCCGACGACCCTCACTGATTTTCCGTTGATTGTTATTACCTGATTGACTCCAATTTCCTGGTCATAAGTATCAGTGGCAACACCGCTTCCTATGACTGCTACATATTTATCTGAGGGCTCAAGCAGCCTTCCTGATTGCGTTTCAAGCGTGGTCATATACTGCCAGACCTGGGGATCCACTCCTGTGATTGTCATAGTAGCATTTTCCCCTGCATAAACCACCGGTTCGCTGCCGGAAATCTGCCCGGCTATATATTCGATCCCGTCCAGACCTTGAAGCGCCTTGATATCATCATCGGTTAATTCGACATCAGTTGATGTGCCTCCACCCCTGGGGGGGCCTGGCATGTTTGAAGATGCTCTGGTATATCCGGGGGAAATGGTAATTATGGTCAGGTCCATTTCGTCAAGTCTGCTCTGCACCTGTTCTTCCATCGCCTCTCCCAGAGAAAGGATACCAACAACAGACCCGATCCCTATAACTATCCCGATAATGGTCAGCCAGCTCCTGAGTTTACTGTGCAGGAGCATGTTCAGGCCCATTTTCAGGTAGGTTGAATTTCTCATCTTGCATCCTTCCGTTTTCCGTGGATGTTGGTCTTTCAGTCTTTTGACGTCTCATTGACGTATTTCTGCTCTTCCGGCTTTTTGCTAGCTGCAGTTATTCGGTTGCCTTCAGGCTTTTTGTTTCCGGATTTTTTCTCTTTCCTTTCCCGGATCTTTTCTCCTATTTTCTTCCGGTACACGAATGCTCCGCCCGCAAGTATTATTACCGCGATATATGGCAGGTACGAAGTGATGCCACCGCTGTTGCCAGGTCCTCCTGTCTGTGGACCCATGGTTCCGCCGGTAATCTCGAGTTCTACTTCCTTATCGACGGTTATTCTCTCTCCTTTTGCATCCGTATATTCAATCTGGACTAACAGGGGATTGTTTTCCACGGAGGCAGCGGTTAAATTTCCTTCTTCAGTACTTGCTTTTGCAGTACCCGGTCCACCTGTACTACCTTCAGCTCCTACGGCACCCTGTGTGCTCGCAACGTCAAAGGTAGTGATTGTATAGTCTCCTTTCTCAAGATTTCCTACAATTGTTGAGGAACTCCCCGATACCTTGTAATTTTCCTGGTCCGGAACCGAGACTTTCACTGAATATGCGATGTTGTTGCCCACGTTTGCAACTGAAAGCGAAATTTCTCCTTCATCGCTTTCCGAGAACGAAACGTCAAAGTCGGTTTCACCGCCCACGAAAACTCCTGCTGTAGTATTGATGGTTTGTTCATTTGAGTCATAGTCTTCAAGGGTCAGGGTTATGTCAAGGGTGTAGAGTCCCGGATCCGCGTTTACATCTGCCATTACTGAATAAGTGATAGTTACGGATTCTCCGGCATCCAGATACTTGATATACTTGGTGTTGTCCGAATATACCGGGAGGACCACGCCGTCAGGGTCTTTCCAGGATATCACCATGTTTTTCAGAGGGGATGTTCCGGTATTCGTTACGATGAACTCAAGAGTTTCTTCTTTTGCAATGTCGATATTCGCCTTGTCTATGGTCACAATCTGAGCGTATTCTTTCCCTCTGACCTCGATAGTGACAGTTTTTGTAGTGGTGTATGTAGTTGCCGAGGATCCTGATCCGGTTTTATAGGTTGTTACAATGTCTATATCGTATGTATCGGCAGATGCGTTGGTATCTGTCATGAGTTTGAATTTGAGAACAGCTCCCTCGTCGTCGTCCTGCCGGGCATTCAGGTACGAAACCGTCTTTACAAGGGATTCTCCTGAAATTTTGCTGAAAGGATATTCCGGGTTGACGGTGACCGTAATATCTTTTGCATCCTTTGTTCCCACATTCTGCACGCTAACGGTAAGTTCAACTGGTTCTCCTGGGCGAGCAGAGTCCGGGTTCTGATTAGTAAGGCTTACCTCCAGGGATGAGGACGTTATGTCCCCTGTAGACCCTAAGGCTGTTACGGCTCCCAGGCATATGAACGCTGAAAACAACAGCAAAATTGTTAGCAAAGAAAACTTTTTCATTTTTATTCCTCAATTCATATCCGATTCGTTTATCGTACTTGGTTCTTTTTTCGTGCGTATTTCAATTTTTTCGATTTCACCGTCTCTGATGTACACAACTCTTGTTGCATATTTTACCAGGTCCAGGTCATGGGTCACAATGATAATCGTCTTGCCTTCCTTTTCATGCAATCCGTCCAGAAATTCCAGGATGTAATCTCCGGTCTTGCTGTCCAGGTTTCCCGTAGGCTCGTCTGCCAGGATTATAGGCGGGTTCACAGCCAGGGACCGGGCTATGGCAACCCTTTGCTTCTGCCCGCCAGAGAGCTGGGATGGCAGGTTTGTTTTCTTGTTTGAAAGCCCTACTATGTCAAGCAGATATTCGGCTTTTTTTCGGGCTAAATGTGCGTCTTCTTCCTGAAACTCCAGAGGCAAGAGCACGTTTTCTTCCGTACTCAATGTGGGAATCAGGTTGAAACTCTGGAAAATAAAGCCAATCATCTGTCCCCTGATGCGGGCAAGCTCGGATTCTTCGAGTTCTGAGATGTCATTTGAATCCAGGTAAACCGTGCCCTCTGAAGGTATGTCAAGACAGCCCAGCAGGTTCATAAGTGTGCTTTTTCCACTTCCGCTGGGACCCAGAATAACCAGAAATTCTCCTTCGTAGATCTCCAGATCTATTCCCTTTAAAGCTGCAAATTCAACCTCTCCCATCTGGTATATTTTCCAGACATCGGTTAGTTTGATAAGTGGTTCTCTTTCGTCACTGGTGAGCCTGCTCCTTTCAGAGCTGTGGAAAAAACCAGCGGCTGAACTTCTTTCCTGGTTTTGTAGCTCCTCCCATGAACCACTTGCCTTTGAATCGTTTTCCGATTCATCGTAGAAACTCGCGGTTTTTTCAAGTGAATCCATAATTTTTGAGGGATTAAGCTCCTTTTTGAAGGTCTCTATCATTTCAGTAAGTGTCATAAATTTCCTCTAAAAAGCTAGTTGTATCCAGGTTTAATTTTTCAGGCTGTGCTTTACCTTTTTAAGGCGGCTTAGTTTCATTTTTTTGGAGATTTGAGCTTTTCTGGTTCATAATATTCATCTTTTCAACAAACGGTTTCATGGTACGGTTTGATTATTCAGTTATGAGTTGTCAGATGTGTAACGGCTTATCTGTCACTTCCAACTCTGTGGCAACTTTTGAAGAGGTTTTATTCTTTCTGAAAATCCTGTATATCCTGATAAGCATGAACCCGGAAAGCATGAACGCCAGTAAGTCTGAAACCGGAAAGGCTGCCCAGACCCCGTTTAGAGCATAGAAACGGGGAAGAAGGACAACGGCAGGAATCAGGAAGAGAAGCTGTCGACTAACAGAAAGAATGAATGCAGGTCTGGCTTTTCCAAGTGCCTGGAACAGGATGGTTGTAACTACATTCAAACCTATCAAAGGCGTTCCCAGGAACATAATCCTTGCAGCAATTTTCCCAAGCTCCAAATATTCGGGATCTGCACTGAAAATGATGAGAAGTTTTTCTGCAAAGAGGTAAACGATAAGCAATCCAAGAAGCCCAAAGGTCGTTGCAGCTACTAAAGCCAGTTTTACGGCTTCGACTATTCTTCCATATTTCTTTGCTCCGTAGTTAAACCCGACAATCGGTTGCAGGCCAAAAGCCATACCCAGGAGGGGCAGGAAGATGAAGGAATTAATTTTCATTGTTATGCCAAAAACGGCAATTGCTACATCCCCGCCGTAATCTGCAAGCGCATTGTACACGAAAATCATCATCAAACTGCTCGCACTTTCCATCACGAAGGACCCGGTACCGATAGCTCCGATTTCCTTAATGATTTTCAGGTCCGGTTTCAAGGTTTCTGACCTGAAATGAACAGACCCCATTCCTTTAAGGTAGTATAGCAGGAGAAAGACTGAAGCTACGGCCTGGGCCAGTACGGTTGCAATTGCAGCACCCTTAACCCCCATCCCGAAACCAAACATGAAGACCGGATCAAGTAAAATGTTGAGGCCGCCTCCTATAAGCATGGCATTCATTGCAAGGCGGGCGTTTCCTTCGGACCTGACAATATTCTGAACAGCCACTCCGAATACAAAGAAAATTCCTCCCAAAATTATAATGTTAAGATAATCTCTCGCATATGGCAGGACTCCGGGAGTTGCTCCGAATACTCTTAGAATCGGTTCAAGATAGAAAAGGCAGGGGACGGCTATAAGCATACTTAAAATTAAACTCAGGGAAAAAACGTTTCCAAGAGTTCTCTCAGCTTTTTTGTTTTCCCTTGCTCCAAGGGCACGGGAGATTATGGAGGAGCCTCCTGTCCCGAGAACGATTCCAAAAGCCATTATTATCATCTGGACCGGAAAAGCTATCGAAAGCCCACCAATGGCCTGGACACTTTCCGTTCCATAAGCCACTCCTACGAAAAAGGTGTCTACAACATTGTAGATGGCCTGCACCAGCATTCCTATTACCACAGGAGTTGAGAGTTTGAACAGGAGTTTTCCTGTACTCTCTTTTCCCAGAAACTCACTTTTTTCTTCCATGTTTTTCGTCTCTGTCTTCATTCTCAGTCGCTATTTACTCCGTTCAATCCGGCTTTTCAGATGGGGGTTCAAACCCGGGTTCGAAAAATTTTAATGCAGCTTTATGGGCCAGTAGTCTGAAAATTTCTTTTTCTTCCGGTGTAAAATCCGAAAAAAGGACATCAATAAAAGAAACCAGTTTTTCAAAAATCACACCTCTCATTTCTTTCCCTTTATCTGTCAGGTAAACTTTGTAAGCCCGAAGGTCATTTTCGTCCTTTTCCCTGTACACATACCCTTCTTTTTCCAGGTTCTGGATTGCCCTTGTGCTTGTCGCTTTGCTTACTTTCAACATTCTTGCAAGGTTTTCCTGAGAGATGCCGTCTTTGTGGTATAAAACCATTAAAAAATCATATTGCCCGCTTCCAATCCTGTAAACTTCGAGTTCTTTTGCCATGTACTCTAGATGGGTCCGGTAGATGTGGACAATCGGGCCGAATATTTCTTTTGGGTCTGCCATAATTTTTCCTTTCTTCATTTATGGAACTGAAAGCTTTTTTGAAATCAAGACTATTTTTGCAATAGTTTCATGTGAAACTAATATGATGCTTAATTGTATTATGGAGTATATATTAGTTTCGTATGAAACTAATATGTGGGTGATAATCCTCAATTTTTCGTATAAAAATATGACTAAGGAGGATTATTTTGTCTAAAATAAAAAACAAGGGACTTATTACACCTACCATCGGCACAAATTTATTCTGTGAATTTTAATTTCACATGAAATTAAAATTGAGTGCCAATTTTGGTATCAGGGAGAATTTGGAGGATTTGAAGTAATGGAAAATAGTTTTCAGGGTAGAATAGAAAAGTATTTTATTCATACTGAAGAGTTCTTGTTGTAATTAACAGAAAAGTCTGATTATTTAGGGCCTTGAGGGTGTGAATATTTTAATAAAAAGAATGAATAATCATCTCTCTTTAATTTATATATGTATAATTTATTATTAATCGGATGACATTCGTTACAAGAATCAATGTAAGGCGTCTCTGAGGAAATAATAGAGGGTGGTTAAACTCTCTTGAGAGAAGATTTCCTCGCAATTGTCCCTGTGTATTCATGTTTTATGCATGTGGGAGTGGGGACAAATCTGTAAAATTATGGTAAGCTGCAAATTTAAAAGTAAATTCAGATGGGATAAGAATGGAAGATCCGGATAAGAAAGAAAAAGTAAATCCAAAATCAGGAGAGAGGAACCAGAGTTTCAGGGTTTTAAAAGTACTGGCTGTAGCCGTTGCCGTATTATTTGTTATTGTTGTTGTCATGATCTCCCCGCTCATATTGCAGAGGCTTTCCTACGGTCCTACTTTATGGCTCGCTAAATTAGACTACGAACCTGAGTATTATGTGGAAATAACACCTGAAGAACTGAAAGATTTTCCCACACTTCAGGGTTTGAATAATAAGAGTACATACGGGCACATCACCGAACTGGAAACAACTAGTGATGAAAGGGACCGGTTATCTTACCTGATATCACAAAAAGAAGCTGAACCGGTTTATCCATTTGAAATGTTGGTCCGTGCCACGGTATGGAGTACGGATGAAGTCCCGACTGATACCCCTCCTTATACGGAGATTACTGTTGAAGATCTTGAACAATTTCCCCCCATTAAAAAGACTATCAGTCAACCGTATCCATCTGTGGATAGATGGTATGGGATCTCTTCGGATGAATGGGATAGTTTTCTGAAATTCACAAATGGGTATAATGAAGAATATAGTGGTGTATTTCTCAAATTCGGGGATCAAGTCTATTACATAAGTAACACGTATGACATGAGGTCGTATCTCAAGATCGAGGGTGAATATTATGAGTTCAGTGTCGGTCTGGTGGGTTGAAGTTAATAGTGATTCTCACAGGTCCTGTTTTATTTTTTTTGGCATTCATCTCAAGTCCTGGTTAATCGGGGAATCCTCATCTTTTCACTGAACCTTAGCAGGCAATAAACGGCTTCTTCTCAAATTATACCGAAATCCTGATTCTTTTCTTCTCAACTAAGGTTTTGCCAAAATTGACAAAAAGGCTTTAAAAACTAAAAAAGGATCTTAAATGATTATTCTATCAAAAAATTACATTTAAAACCTTTAAAAAATTACCATTCAATATTATCATATGCAAGGTTTAACTGTATGAACTTAAACAATGTTATGTAAAAACTCAAATACTGTTATATATGTGTAAATTGTTAATATTTTATATGGTTGTTTCACAAAATTTCGCATGAATGGATTTCATATTTATATAAATATTGGTAATGTGTTTAAAATCTAATTACAGTTTTTTCGCCATTAAATGATTGAAAATAATTTCATTCATGGTTAATGACATTATAAGATGTTAAACTGCTTTTAAGCTGTTTAAAAACAAATTTTTTGCAAAATAAATTTTATTAGTAGATATTATTTGAAAATAAGGAACTATATGGAAAATGTCAAAACCTCAAGTCAAAAATTATTAGCTTGTATATCAGGCATGTTTGGGTGGTATAAATTGAGTTATTGCCGATATTTTATAATTCTCGCTTTACTTTTTTTTACTCTGTGTCCAGTAAGCTCGACAAGTAATAATGAAAGTTTTGTCACTTCCTCATCTGGTCTCGAGAACCCATACTCAGTATCAGGAAACGTTTTCTCCAATGTACAAAACAAAACTGTAAATGCCTCTCACACAAATGTTGTAATTCAGGGAAACGGTATGAAGGGGATTATAAAGTGTGATGACTATGGAAATTATAAGTTCGGTGATTTAGACAACTACAATGGGTTAGAGTATGGAAATTATTCTTTAATTGCTTTTAAATATATTCCTTCTGAGGGAAAATATGTTTTGTCCTGAAATAATTTCGCTTTGAAACTTTTTTCCTCTTGTCCATGTTTTCACCACCCAAACAATCTCACTCCTATTCTGAACTTTGCCTCAACTGGTAATCTATTCCAGAATGCTTCCTGTGGCGATTCTAACTGTTCAAGTTTCAAAGCTCCATGAGGCCTCTTGTTATACCACTGTACGAATTCTTCAAATGATTCAAACTCTCCTCTAAACCTTTGATATGTATCGAACCATTTCTCTATTTTTCCGTTTGTCTGAGGATGTCTTACCCTTGCAAGTATTGGTTTGATTCCAAGTTCTTCAATGCATCTTTTAAAGTCACTATCCCATGAACCATCCTTATTAATCCTGTGAGCTCCGAATTCACTTCCATGATCCATAATGAGCTCTCTTAAAGGGTATATGTCCCAGTACTCTTTAACAAGTTCATCAATCACTTTAATGGTGTTCTCCGTGTTGCAATGAACGTACTCTCCACCTGCAATTATCATTCTTGATGAATCATCAAGAATGGCACAGACTTGCAGTCCTAACAGGGGATTCTCATGCCAATCGATGTGTGCAGCAGACATGCTGTGTTCGCGTTCGTATCTACACCATTTTCTTCTCTGTTTCTTTTTTCGGTTTTCCTTGGCAAGGTCCATGCTAAGTAGATAGTTATGGATTCTGTTATGAGATATCTTACGATTATATTTGCCTTCGATGAGAATCTCAAGGTAACAGGCTCCAAACTTATAATCAGAGTAAGTTTGGTCAATCAATTCCTTATCAGAGGAGGATAAGGGGTTCTTTGGTCTTCCAAGATTAATGCCAACTTGAGGAAGCTGACCAGTTTCAACGTATTCTTTGTAGATCTGCTGAACTCGACGGGCTGAGATCCCCTGGATCTCAGCTATCGTCGAGGTAGATTCACCCTTCGATTTTTGAGCAATGATCCAACGTATCTTTTTTCCATTAAGTTTCACAAAAGATAAGGGATTACAACCGACATATTTAGCGCGAAATAATTTCGGGATAAAACATTCTGAGGGAAAATACTTATTTGGGACAACAAATGTGTCTCTTAAAAATTATGAGGATGTATCTGGGGTTAAAATCATACTTGCTTGGGCAAGTGAGGATGAAGAAAAGACAATTGAAAATTTCTATCCCTTGCTTAAATATACTATATCAGGGAGCATTGTTTCCGAGATAGAAGATGGAAGTATAAATACTTCATACACAAACATCGGAATCCAGGGAAACGGCATGACTGGGCTTGGAAAAAGTGATGAGTACGGAAATTATAAGTTCGGTAACCTCAGTATTGATTATTGGTTAGAGTATGGTAATTATTCTTTAATTGCTTTTAAATATATTCCTTCTGAGGGAAAATACCTATTTGGGACAACAAATGTGTCTCTTAATAATTATGAGGATGTATCTGAGGTTAAAATCATACTTGATTGGGCAAGTGAAGATGAAGAAAAAGCAATTGAAAATTTCTATCCCTTGCTTAAATATATTATATCAGGAAACGTTTTTTCCGATGTACAAGACAAAACCGTAAACGCCTCTGACACAAACGTTGTAATCCAGGGAAACGGCATGACTGGGCTTGGAAAAAGTGACGAGTACGGGAATTATAAGTTCGGTAACCTCAGTATTGATTATTGGTTAGAGTATGGAAATTATTCTTTAATTGCTTTTAAATATATTCCTTCTGAGGGAAGATACTTATTTGGAACAACAAATGTGTCTCTTAAAAATTATGAGGAAGTATCTGGGGTTAAAATCATACTTGATTGGGCAAGTGAGGATGAAGAAAAGACGATTGAAAATTTCTATCCCTTGCTTAAATATACTATATCAGGGAGCATTGTTTCCGAGATAGAAGATGGAAGTATAAATACTTCATACACAAACATCGGAATCCAGGGAAACGGCATGACTGGGCTTGGAAAAAGTGATGAGTACGGAAATTATAAGTTCGGTAACCTCAGTATTGATTATTGGTTAGAGTATGGAAATTATTCTTTAATTGCTTTTAAATATATTCCTTCTGAGGGAAAATACCTATTTGGGACAACAAATGTGTCTCTTAATAATTATGAGGATGTATCTGAGGTTAAAATCATACTTGATTGGGCAAGTGAAGATGAAGAAAAAGCAATTGAAAATTTCTATCCCTTGCTTAAATATATTATATCAGGAAACGTTTTTTCCGATGTACAAGACAAAACCGTAAACGCCTCTGACACAAACGTTGTAATCCAGGGAAACGGCATGACTGGGCTTGGAAAAAGTGACGAGTACGGGAATTATAAGTTCGGTAACCTCAGTATTGATTATTGGTTAGAGTATGGAAATTATTCTTTAATTGCTTTTAAATATATTCCTCCTGAGGGAAGATACTTATTTGGAACAACAAATACATCTCTTGGGGATATTGAAACCGTTTCTGATGTTAATATTATATTAGACTGGGCAAATGAAGCTGAAGAAAAGATAATTGAAAGCTTCTTTCCCCTGTTTAAATATTCTTTTTCAGGAAGCGTTTTTTCTAATATTCAAAATGAAAACATAAATGTCTCTAACACACACGTTGTAATCCAAGGAAACGGTATTACGGGGATTAGAAAGTGTGATGATTATGGAAATTACAAATCCGGTGATTTAGGCAGCGACAGTTGGTTAGAATATGGAAAAAACTATTCTGTAACTGCCTTTAAATACATTCCTTCTCAGGGAAAGTATTTGTTTGGAACAACAATTGTGTCTCTTAAAAATTGTGAGGAAGTATCTGACGTTAATGTCGAACTGGATTGGGCAAGCGGAGATGAAGAAAAGGCAATTGAAAATTTCTATCCCTTGCTTAGGTATACTATATCAGGAAGCGTTCTCGACAGCAGTGACAATAGTAGTAGCGACAACAGTAATAGTGACAATAGTAGCGGTGAAGGCAGTAGTAGTGACGGCAGTAGCAGTGGCAGCAGCCACAGCAGCAGTGGTGGTGGGGGTTCCCCTGAACCTGCAAGAAATGTTGAAGTGAGGGAACTTTCACAGGCTTTTATTACAAACGGACAACCTGTAAGGTTTGATCTCACAAGGAATGCTACTTCTGTGGTATATGTGAGCTTTGATGCAAAAAAGACTGCAGGAAAAACCACAACCGTTGTTGAGATGCTGAAAAATAAATCTACGCTTACTCCCGATGCACTCACCGGTGAAGTCTACAATTATCTCAATATCTGGGTTGGCAACGGCGGATATGCAACTGAAATGAACATTGAAAACGCGACTGTATGCTTCAAAGTTGAAAAATCCTGGATACAGGATAAAGGGATTGACCAGTCTTCAATCATCCTGAACAGGTACAGCGACAAGAAATGGAACGAGCTTCCAACCACCCTTCTCGGGAAGGATGACAAATATATGTATTTCACAGCTAAAACCCCTGAATTCTCTCCCTTTGCAATAGCGGGCAAAACAATAGTAGATGAAACAGGGAATGTAATAGCGACTACATCTAAAACACAGGAAAATAAGCAAAACAATACAACATTAGAAATCGAACAGACTTCTGAGCAGAGGGAAAGAAGTACGCCTGGGTTTGAAATGATTTACTGTGTTATCTGGTTGCTTGGATTGTTCCTGTATAGAAGAAGATAATTAAGTTAGATGGTGGGATAGTTTACTCTACTATCTAATTATTTGATCCTTTGCCAATTTCTCTATTAATGCTTTAAAATTTAATTAAAAGCATAATAGAGAAATTGCAAAGACATAGATATGGAAAATATGTGGAATGGCATCTTATATGCCATCCGGACCGACTCACGATTTTTTCCACCACAGCCATCCAGTGTGTGATTTCTCCTTCATCCTGAGATTTCCGTTCTCGCAGGAAAAGGTCTCGGATATGTATTTCTTTAGTATCGCCTCGTGTTCGGTGGTGGTCGCGTTGACGATTCGTTTGTAGTGATTAACTGCTTCTTCCATTCTAGGATAGACCAGTTCCCAGTAATCAGGGTATACGGTGACGTTCGGGTATATTCTCATATCGTACAGCACTTTGTATATGCAGTCGATCTGCGGGTGAATGTTATATGAGGTGCCGTGGATCCTTTTCCATGCTTCAGCATACGTTTTTTCCCAGGACGGCATTCCCGCAAACCAGTTCAGATAGACGTATTTCGAGGAAACATTGTTCATTTTAATCACTGCCTCTTTTATATCCGGCATTGACAGGGAAAACGAGGCAACGACCACATCATATGGGGCATCCAGGTCTTTGAGGTCGATGTCTTCCCATTTTTTCTGGATCCAGGATACGTTATTCAGCTCCTTTGCTTTGATATTCTCTTTCAGGCAGTATAGCATACCATCAGAGGGCTCGACTGCAGTGACGTGCTTAACCATGTCAGCGAGCGGTATGGTCAGGGTACCGGGACCTGCCCCGATATCCAGGACTTTCGAATCTGGTGTGAAATCGATTCTCTTGATTATGTTTCTGGAAAAATTCCAGTTGTCCATCTTGATCTGTGTGTCATACTTAATCGCCTCCTCAATTGTCCAGAACCTGCCGGTTTCGAAGTTCGTCTTCTTACTCTCGGCCATCATCGTTTTCCAGATCTCTCCATAGTCGATTACATTGTTCATCATTGGAATCCTCCTTAAAAATCCACCTCAAAAGTTCTCCTCTTCCATCCATTCGAGCCATTGTGCTGATCTGAGACCTCTGGCAGTTTCGTCATCGACATTATAGACCTGCTTGTAGAAGTCCAGTACCCATTCGTGGACCGTGATATCCTGGAACTTATCCGGGTAAGCTGCTTTCGCCGTTATCATCAGGTCGATAGGGTATTCCAGACGCCGGGCGCAGTTTGAGGGCGTCCACGGCATCGAATAGACTCTCTTATTTTTTATCGCACTCAACTCATTCAGGTTCTGGTAATACGGCGCTTCATAAAGTTCCCGGGCAGGATGGTATCCCCACGATGTAGCCAGCAATATAACATCAGGATCCAGGGCTAGAACCTGCTCGGTGTTCAGTATCTTTGCGGTACCGGTATCCCGATAGGCATTCTTCGCATGTACAATGCCCTCGATGGTGTACGACTCAGGTGTATCGATGCCCCAGGAGTGACCTGCACCCCCGGCTTTTCTGGCATTGGGCGAAAGGCCGAAGTACAACACCGTAGGTTTGTTTGACTCAGGTATATCCTTGGTTTTGTTCGATATCATTTTCTCCGTGTTTTGAATGTAATCGGCCAACTCAAGAGCATCTTTCTCTTTACCGAAAATTTGTCCGATAATTTTTATCTCGTCTCTCATAGTAGAGAGGTCTGAGTTCGAGTAATATGTAGGGGAATACAGGACTATCACAGGGATTCCAAGCGATTCCATCGTGTCGATCGTCTTATTCATCGTATCACGGTTGTCCCAACCGACCGAACAATCCCCTACCCTAAGAATAATGATGTCAGGGTTTGAACTCGCAAGCGCTTCGTAGCTGATAACGTTGTACTGCTGGGGTGTCAACCTGACCGTATCACTTAATGAAGGGTCCAAGTAAAGCATCGTGTTTTTGCCGTTTTCATACGTGAAATTTTCTCCCTTGGCACTCGGGAATACATAAGTATAGTCATTGGTGATTGTAGTACCAACAGCCACGATAGTATCCTGGACACCCAGGCTGATCATCACACATTCGACGAAACCGTCACTGATTACAGCGGCCCTTGTAATGTTTTTCGGCACTTTTACCTGGACGTCCCTCATATCCGTGATAGTATTAGATTCATCATTTGTCGATGGAGCTGCTACTGGCAAAGTGGTTTTTTCTGATATACATCCGGCAAACGGCAGGCTAATGAGTAAAATTAGAAACATATAAACTATCATTTTAGTCATAAAAAATCTCAACCTCAATTGCTTACTAGTTAATCGTTAATTGTAACTTTTTGTATTAGGTTAAGATACAAAAATGTCTGAAAGTACACGATCTTTATGTAAAATATTTAACATTCAAGTACGGAAAATCACCATGTGTGCATCCGAAGTTGTGCATGAAAATCGTTAATTAATGATAAATGATTTGTAGCACGTTAATCCATCTTATCCTTAATAAAATTGACTATTTTATTAGATATGTGTTATTGTATGTTATAAAGTTACTAAGTTTTATCATATTGATCTGTTTCAGCTCATGTGTTTATATTTTGTTAAATGCCAGCACTGTGGCCAAAATAAAGAGCATGATCCCTGTTGCGGTGTTTAGAGAGGTCCGGTATCGTGTCCTGATCGTATCCAACCGGCGGGCGGAAAGCCCTGTGGCAAGCAACATCCCTAACCCCAGTACAGGTAACACAACACCGGCATCATAGGCCAGCAGGTAATATAATCCTTGAAATGAGTTGTTCTGGGCGGCCATCATGCCGAGTATCGCGAGATACAGCCCGCCTGCACAGGGCATTTTAATCAAGCCAAATCCAAGCCCCATGGCAAAGCTGAAGCCAGTCGTGTGTATTCGGCTATATGGCCTGAGCAGTAAAACAAGTCTTTTGAACCCCGCATCCGAGAAGCTGCGTTCATGAAGGGGTGGCGTCCTGATTATCATGGTGGAGCCGATAATGAGCATAGAAGTAACGATCGCATATCTGACTATGCTATACAGGGAGGGTATGGTTACACTGAACATGTAAAAACAGATTCCTATAAGTGAATACATGAAGAGTAGCCCTGCCGAAAATGCCATTACATTAATCAGCAACAAGTATCGCCTTCCACCGGAGGCTGCCAGTGTGGCCATATATGCCATGACTGCGAGGATACATGGGGAAAACGCAGCTATGATGCCAGATGCAAATGCGATGGGAACTGACAGCGCCGGTATCGTCCTGATAGGCACATAACTGTCTGTAACAACGTGACTGCCGCAGTTATCTTCATAATATACGATCGAGGGGAATACATAAGATGTGTTGCCGCCATAAAGTACATATGTGATCTTTTCCTCGGCACCAGGCTGTAATTGACCGTTCCAGAAAAATTTTCCTGAAGTTAAGCGAGAGCCTTCTGTCAGCCCTCCAGAGAGACTGGCGTTGATTGTTGTGTTACTTTGATTGGATATATATACTGTCACTGCGACTTCGCTGTCGTTATTACTCCTTTTTACCGCAGTCGTATGTACGATCACTGGAGAATCATACCCATAAGAAGATACGATTGTATCTTTAATACTCCTTAGAACCGTATCGTACTCCCCTTCCAGATTTGCAGGCCCAATGATGGTATGGTTATCGATGATCAGATCCGGTATATCGATTAGACGATACCGGTCGATATATGATGCGCCTTCTCGTGAATTGACCCTGATTTCCCGGTAATTGACAGGCAAACCTTCATCGCAGGCTTCTTCAATGGCCTGCCTGATTAAAGGTGTCGTTTCAGTACATCGATTGCAACTTTCATCATAGAGATACAAGACAGTTATTTGCTTTGTATCATCGGCATAAGCGACAGATGGCAGAACACATAGAAGTAAAAATATGATTATTATCGCTATGCATGACTCACATATTGCTTCAATCCTTTGATTTTCGAGAAGTAGATTGTAGCGATGGCTTGCCATTTTAACCCTTTATATTAAATTTACCTTTTACACATCTGTGTATCATACGTTATTTTTTAACAATAATTGCTACATTTTCAAATAGTCATATTTACAAACACTAATTCGATAATATTATGTAGTAAAATGTAATACAAAGATATTAATTATTGCTACAGGTATTTTGTATGAATGATAAGTTTAACAATAGTGATAGAATCAGAATCGGCAAGTCTTCGGGTTATTTTAAAAAAGACTTCGTGTTATGTGTACTTGTAATACTCCTTATTGTTTCTGTAGAGGGATGCACGGGGCAGACAGATCCAGGTACGACAACATCCACAGACTCAGCGATAGTAGCCTCTCTTGATGAGCAATACCAATATATCACTGATATGCGTGGCGTGCAGGTGAAAGTGCCTAAGGAGATCAAGCGTGTAGCTACCATCGATGACGGCTTTGTCGAAGGCGTCCTGACGAATCTTAGTGAGGTTGACAAAGTAGTTTCCATAGGCTCGGCCGGGCTTAGTTCTAGATCCTTTTATCAGTCAAATATTACTCTGAACTCCGGCACAAACTACACTTTTAGCGGCGGATCAAATACAATGTGTATCGTTAATCCGTGGATAGCTAATGTGTCCTGTACGGAGTCTTCGTCAGGTATGACCATTATTAATTACGAAAAACTTGCCAGTGCGAATCCTGATGTACTTATTATACGGATCGGTGACTGCGAGATGAGTGCCACCAATCTCGAAGACAATGATAAAAAGATCTCGATGATCGAGTCGCTGGGCATACCTGTAATTGTGCTTTATTCGCCGAATACTTACCAGAATTCCGATCTGAATACCATGCGTGACGAGATGCGTATAATCGGACAGTTGTTCTATAAGGAGCAGGAGGCGATGGCCCTGGCAGACTATCTGAGTGATACGGAAAAAATGATCCGGGACAGGACGCAGGATATCCCTGATGAGGAAAAGATCACCGCATTGTATCTTGGGCTCTCTTCAAAGGCCAGAAAAAGTGGTGGTGCCGGGTATGTAAGTGGCATTGACACTCCGGAATCGTATATTCTCGAGACTGTTGCCAATGGCAAGAATGCTTACAGGGATACAGGCTCGGGTAAGCTGCTCAATGCCGAACAGGTGCTGGCATTAAACCCTGATGTGATTTTTTTACCCACGTATTCCGGGTATCATCCGCCTATCGAACTTCAAGATGCGATATATTACCAAAACTTGCAGGAACTTCAGGCTGTGAAAGACAAGCGTATCTATTCCATGCCTTACACCCCGAGAAACTGTGACCGTCGTGTCGAGTATCCGCTTGACCTCATGATTGTCGCGAAGGGCTGCTATCCTGATCGGTTCCAGGATATCAAGGTCCATGAGTTTGCATTGAAACTGTATCAGGACGTGTACGGAGTGGACCGTACAACAGCAGAGAAAATCAGGTCTGCTCAATACCTTGACTGGACTGTGGAGTACGATTTCTAAAAACGCTGTGAGACCAATGATGAAAGAGTATGGGAACAAAACTTGGTCGGATTTGTGTATTCTGATTTATTAAGCACGTTGTAATCCTTTATCGTCATAATGTTGCTTGCTCCTCTTGCAGACTATACCGGGCCGGCCGGTAATTCAGATGCTGGTGTCAAGTCGACGCCTGCATGGGCCGGGCTCGGATTAGGATGGATGCAGTATTCAAGGACATATGTGGCTTATTAAGGGCATATGTGGCTTGCAGGTGAAAGCGACTAAGGATACAAACGTGTCTTTGCTCAAACCAGTGGCTGAACTGACGGTGGACCTGATTTCTAGGTGTTTGTCATGGAAGAAATATCGACTGATGTGAAAAAATCGACTCGAACTGCCCTTGATTTTTTTGAGGCGAGGAAGCTGTCTATAATGCTCTTTCTCGCTGTCGTTGTGGTGGCAGGCGGCATGGTCACTATCTGTTTAGGGACTTATAAAATTTCTATGCCGGAAGTATACACCATCATTGCCACTCACTTGTTTTCACCGGATAACGTAGATTCCCTGAATAAGTTGAGAAACACTATCGTCTGGAACATCCGTTTCCCGAGGGTCATCACGGCCATAACCGTAGGTATCGGCCTTTCTGTGGCCGGGGCGATTTATCAGGGATGTTTCCGCAATCCTCTTGTGGAGCCATACATCCTTGGAGTATCTTCGGGTGCGGCATTCGGCGCAGCGCTGGGTATTGTCTATCCTCATATCTTTATATCTATACAGGTAAGTGCTTTCGTGTTTGCCTCGCTCTCTGTATTCCTGGCGTATACGCTGGCAAGGAACAGAGGACAAACTCCCGTAGTCACGCTGGTGCTTGCCGGCATCATTATTGGCTCGATATTTGGAGCTTGCGTTTCCATCATGAAATACATCTCCGATGATACACAACTGAGAGAGATCGTCTTCTGGATGATGGGAGGCTTTTACTATACCACGTGGAATGATGTATATCTGACTGTGCCTGTCGTGTTAATATCTGTAGCTATCATGTGGTTCTTCGGATGGAAGCTAAATGTCCTTTCCATGGGTGATGAAGAAGCTCGGGCGCTGGGCGTGAATCCGGAAATTTTCAAGTTTATTTTTATTGTCCTGGCCACGCTTGTGACTGCCGTCTGTGTATCTTCGGTGGGAATTATTGCGTGGGTCGGCCTGATGATGCCCCATGCTGCCCGCCTTATCCAGGGGCCGGATAACCGGTTTGTCATTCCTACAGCAGCACTGATGGGCGGTGTTTACATTATCTTTTGCGATACGATCGCACGCACGCTGACATCGGCGGAAATCCCAATCGGAATCATCACTTCCATCGTAGGTGCTCCATACCTCATATATCTGCTGCGTAGCAAAGAAAAGGAGATCTTCGGGTGATTAGATGTTAAAAGTAGATAATCTGGGCTTTGGGTATAGTGGCATACCCATATTCGAAGGCGTTTCATTCAGGGTAAAAAAAGGTTCTTTATGCGGGCTTTTCGGGCCAAATGGGTCCGGGAAGACAACCCTGTTTAAGTGCTGCATGAGCTTTCTTAAGTACGATAACGGCAGCATATGCATTGACGGATGCGATGTTAAGAGGAAGAAGATAGGGGAGTTGGCAAAACTTGTTGCCTACGTGCCCCAGGAACATAAGCCGCCTTTTCCGTACCTCGTCAAGGAAGTCGTGCTGATGGGCAGGACTCCTCACATGGGTGGTATATTCGGCGTCTCTGAGGATGACAAGAGTAAGGTCATGGAGGCTCTGGAAATGCTTGAGATCTCCCATATCGCCGATAAGCCATACAACCAGCTTAGTGGTGGCCAACGCCAGCTCGTACTCATCGCGAGGGCTATGGCACAGGAAACGCCGTTAATGCTGCTGGACGAGCCCACTTCCGCTCTGGACTTCTGCAATCAGATACGGATTTGGAACATTCTGAAGAAAATCTCCGCAAAAGGGACGACCATACTGGCCTGCAGCCATGACCCTAACCATATCTCATGGTTCTGTGATGACGTCATAGTCATGTACGGGGGAGGCCTGGTCGCAAAGGGTAATCCAAAAAGTGTAGTATCCGAAGAATTACTAAGCACTATATTTAGTGATATCTGCAGTGTAGGCTACATGGATCGTCTGATGATGGTATACCCGAAAAACATTCAGGCCGAATGTCCAATAACTACTATAAACAATGATTTGTTATAAAATTATTAACGGACGGGTAAGCTGCCAGTATAAGCGCTTTTAAGTTAAAAGTTGCTGATGATAGCATTATTACGTATTCGCAATAACAATAGGAGCAATTTCAGTAATCTGACTATTATTTACTGTTTACTGATTATTTTACTGTTTACTGATTATTTTACTGATTATTTCTGATATTTCTGATTATTTCTGATTATTTCTGATCATTTCTGATCATTTCTGATTATTTCTGATTATTCTCCTGATCATCACTCTATTTTTTTCTCTTTCATGGGTTGTCTTATAATAGTCTTAAGTTTTTCCGGTTTCGTTCTGCGCATATCGCTCAGATATATTTCGTGGTGTCTCTCCCCAGGCATGCTGCCGTCAAATTCATACCCTTCCTCTTTTACGAAATTATGCAGTTTCTCTATCGTGGGCCCTTCCTTGGAATAAGGACCGATATGCATTATCTGGGCTGACAAGCCTTCATGTGGGCTTTCAAATCTTAGCCTGGCAAGGGCAGGAGGATTTTTCTTCTTTTCCACTTCTTCGATGGCTTTTTCTATAATGTTTTTCGTGATAAAGTCGGGCTGCCTTATCATTGCTGTCCAATTCCAGTTGCTTTTATTCTGAATATCAAAGTCCTCCATATTTTCAATCCACCAGAGCCCTTCAAGCGGCATTACTGCATAATCCTGCGAGATCTCTTTTTTAGAAATGAATTTAGCTTTAAAAGATACCGAAAACAATGCTTCTATTGCGTCCTGATATTCCTTTGATGTATTGGGGTCTCCTTCTCCATCTATCATTAAAAAATTCATTTCGGGAACATCTATAATTGAAACTTCTTTTGCGGATGGGTTGTAAAGTTCTTTGTTTTCCTTTTTCAAGTCTAACTTTGACATTTCTAGTCTCCCCCTATTTCTGCTCTTTCCTTAACCCTTACTCCTGCCCCTTTTCCCGCGATAACTTCCTGTTCAGGTCATTGAATTTGATGCTGCGAAAGCAAATTTCTTCATCTCTTCCCTGTACTCTTTTGCCATCTCTACATACTCGTCAGCATTTTCCTTTATAGCCTCGACCTCTGCTTCGTTTGTCTCCCTTTTTATCGTTCCCGGGACTCCGATAATAAGGCTGTTAGGTGGAAATTTCTTCCCCTGGGGCACAAGTGCATTTGCTCCGACGATGGAATTTTTTCCGATCTCTGCTCCGTTCAGCACGGTTGCATTCATGCCGATAAGCACGTTATCTTCGATCCTGCACCCGTGAAGTACAGCCCCGTGCCCGACTGATACATTATCTCCAATCTGAACTCCGTTTTCAGGGTCTGCATGAATCACAACTCCGTCCTGAATGCTTGTTCGGTTTCCGATCTTTATTTTGTTTTGATCCCCTCTTATCACGGCATTGAACCATATGCTTGAAAAGCTCTCTACCTCAACATTTCCGATTATGTCTGCCGAATTCGCAACAAAAGCCGTTTCTGAGATTTTCGGGGTTTTCCCGTTAAAATATATCCTCATTTTTATCCCTCTACTTTTTCAGGCGTCATCCTTGTTTTCTTTTCCTTATCTTGTTCTTTGTCGGCATTGTTTATTTCGTTTCTTAATTTTAGCTTCAGCTACGTATGGACTTTTCTGCAGGTCTCAAAAATAGATTCAGGTTCAAACTGCAAACGGTTCAGACCGCATAACGATACACGAGATATGCGATGACCAGTATCGTTAGAATAGGGCTGAGGTTTGGTTTCAATTCCGTATATCCTGTATTCTTTCTTTCAGGCTTTTGTCGCTTAAGCATGTGGCCGATTATTGAACTGATTGAAGGGTCTGTCAAATATTCCTTTTTCCTGCCTTCCACAATGTGATCACGTTTCAAGCCTTAGCTCCTTCTTATTTGCCTTTCAGTATCTGTTTTTTTGTTACGTGCTTATTTTTGACCACGAGTTTAAATATGTTGTGTCTCCCGAATTGCGATTCGGGAGCCCGCCGTCCGTTTCGCTCGCTTTGCTCGCTCAAGCAGACTAATTTAAGGACAAATAACATTCCTTTTCGCTCAGCTCCGCTTCGCTCAAGAGGACTAATTAACTTTAGCTCCGCATTTTTAAGGCATAAACGTCGTCTGATGCTGACTTATGCGCTTAAACTTAAGCACATTAGATTCAAGGTAGAATCTTTTAACCGCAATCAACTGACTTCGCAGATTTGCGGAAAAACATGTATGCGCTTAAAAAGACGGAAGTCAGGAATTAAAGGAAAAAATAAAGCTAAAAAAGCCCGGTAGCCGGTAAGAAATTGAGAAGAATAGGGGGGGAATAGGGGGATAATGTGCAAAAGAAACCGCCAATTAAAAGCGATCGGAAAGCCTGTGATTAACAGACTCTGGGGATCGGGTCTCCGGCGGGGATGTCCACGTAACGCATGCCGCCGAAACGGTTTCTCAGGATTACTTCTCCTTTGTTTTCTGCGGTGACTTCTCCGATAAGGGCTGCGTCTTTGCCGTAAGGGTGCTGTCTGAGGAGGGAGAGGGCTTCTTCTTCAAAGCCGGCTTTGACTCCGATGACGGCTTTTCCTTCGTTTGCAACTTCGAGGGGGTCAAGGCCAAGCATTTCGCAGGCTGCGGTGACTGCGGGTTTGAAGGGGATCAGGTCTTCTTCAAGGAGGATTCCTGCTCCGGCTTTTGCTGCCATTTCGTTGAGGGCATTTGCAAGTCCGCCGCGGGTCGGGTCTTTCATAGCCGTTATAACAGGGGTTCCTTCCGGGGTCCGGAGTTTCAGGACGGGTTCTATGAGTTTCCAGAGGGGGGCGGAATCCGAGGCAAGGTCGGTATCGAAGTCAAAGCCTTCCCTGTGGGCCATAAGAGAGATCCCGTGGTCTCCGATCGTGCCTGTAACAAGGAGTTTGTCTCCCGGTTTCAGGCCTGAGTCTCTGATAGGGCTGTCAGTTATGCCGAGGCCTGCCGTGTTCAGGATTATTGAGTCTAGAGCGGTTTTTTCCACGGTCTTGGTGTCGCCTGTAATTATAGGGACTCCTACTTCGGTAGCGGTTTCGTCCATTGTTTTGATTATCTCTTCAAAGTCAAGGATCGGAAAGCCTTCGGGGACTATGACTGCACAGGTAAGGGCAAGGGGTTTTGCTCCCATTACGGTGAGGTCATTGATGGTGCCTGAAACTGCCAGGCGACCTATATTGGTGTCCGGGAAGAAAGCAGGGGTTATTACATGGCTGTCTGTCGTCAGCACAAGTTCGGAGGCAGGGTTAAAGTTTTCAAGCCTGATAGTGGACCCGTCATCAAGGTTTTCAAGTCCTATCGAGCCTGCACTTTTGTTGCGGAAGTTTTTAAGGATAATCTCTCCTATCAGCGCCTGCATTACCTCTCCGCCTGCGCCGTGTTCCAGAGAAATCGTGTTGGCTTTCATATCCTGTCTCCTTTTCTTTGCGTTCCCGTTTTAACCGCTTTTATTTGTCTTACTTTTTCCGGGCTTCCTGTGTTCTTCCGATCCCGAGTTCGATAAAGCCAATCCAGGTTTCAAGGCTTTCCCAGTCATGTTTTGAAGTGAGGATTACCGGTATGTCCGGGTTTAAGGAATGGATATCGTCCCTCATTTTCTCGGCGTCAACGTCAACCGCATGGGCAATGTCAACCTTATTTATGACTGCAAGTTCCGAAGTTTTAAAAATCATGGGGTGCTTGAGGATGATGTCGTCTCCTTCGGTGACACTTACCACAACTACCCTGAGATGCTCTCCAAGCTTGAAGTCCACAGGGCAGATCAGATTGCCCACGTTTTCAATAATAAGGAGGTCGGTATTGTCAAGGTCAACCTCTCCGAGGGCTTTTTCCACCAGCTTTGCGTCAAGGTGGCATTCCTTTCCAGTGTTCACAGGGGTTGTCGGCACCCCGAGTTTCCTGAAACGGGAGGCGTCCATCTCTGCGATAACGTCACCTGCGATTACTGCTGTTCTGTACTTATCTTTGAGGTGCCTGACCGCTTCTTCGATCAGGGTGGTCTTTCCTGACCCGATGGCTCCCATGACGTTGACTGAGAAGACTCCGTGTTTGTCAAGGTTCTTCCTGTTTTTTTCGGCAACTTTGTCATTTGCCTTGAAGACATCGTGTCCCATGTGGATTACATGCATTAACATAAACATCACTCGGGGTTGCTTGGTTATCTTGATGGAAATCTTGATGGAAATCTTGATGGAAATCTTGATGGAAAATCCGCTATTGCATTCAATCTGATCTTGCAGAGCAGCGTGTATGGCAGGATTTAAGATTTGATATCCCTTATAATATCCCTTATAATTTGATAGACCTGCTAACCTTTTACCACATTTATATATTTGCCTGCCCGAAAGTTCACTGTTCTACTTCTGTCTCTATCTCAATGCTTTTTACGATCAGTTCTCTGCCGCCTATGATACGTGCATTTTTTCCGCATACCGGGCATTCGAGCGCTGCAATGTATTCCAGAAGTTCACTTTGGAGTTCATCGTTCTTTCCGATCTGTGTTTCATCGACAGTGCCTGTATATCCGCATTCACACTCCAGGGAGGGTGGGATCGTCTCTACGATGAACTCCGCATTTTCTGCAATGCTCCCCTCGGCAATGGCCTTAAAACAGAAGCTCAGCTGCTCTGGATTCGTATGGGAGAGCCGTCCCATTTCCAGGGTTACATGCCTCACTTCCAGGGCTCCGTGAACTTTTGCAGTTTCTATTACTTGTTCAAATATCTCACAGGCGATGGAATACTCATGCAAACCTGCTTCCCCCTTCCCGTGAGTACCTGAACCAGTTGTAGCACATGCCCTCCTGGCTGACCATGCAGGGGCCTGCCGGGTTTTTCGGGGTACAGTCTTTCCCGAAATTGGGGCACTGGGAGGGTTTTGCTTTCCCTGTGAGTATCGCTGCACAGATGCAGCGCTTCTTATCCTTTTTCTCAGCTTTTGCCTTTATCTCGGCAAGGGAAGCCGAATAAAAATCTTCATACTTCTTTGAGGCGTCTTTTTCTTCGTACTCTTGCCTGAGCACGAGCCCTGAATTCTCTATGTTTCCAATGCCTCTCCACTCCGACTCCGAGGTTTCGAATACCTCATTCATCATTTTCAGGGCTATCGGGTTTCCTTCGGGCTTTACGGCCCTCGGATAGCCGTTGTCCACCCTTGCAACCCCCTGTTCCGTCTGGGTCAGGAGAAGATTTATCCCAAGGAGGATATCCCTTGCCTCAAACCCGCTTACCACAACAGGAAAACCTTTTTCTGCAAGATGTTCGAAGGGTTTTGTCCCTATGATGGTTGCTACATGTCCGGGGGCAATGAAAGCATCAACTACGGTATCACTGGCAAGAAGCTCAATTGCAGGAGGAGTCTGTTTCTGGGAGGCCAGGAGGCTGAAGTTTTCGGGGGGATTTCTCAGAAGAGCTGCTGCGTTGGCAGGGACTGTAGTCTCAAAGCCGATCCCGAAAAAGACTACTTCGAGCTCAGGTTTTTTGTTTGCGAGGGCTACGGCATCATCAATGCTGTAGACCATCCTTACGTCTGTTCCTTCTGCTTTTGCATCCAGAAGGCTTTCCGCTGAACCGGGAACCCTCATCATATCTCCGAAAGTGACTACAGTTGCTCCGCTTTTCGCAAGGGCAATTGCAATGTCAACGTCTTTTTCGGGGGTGACGCAGACGGGGCATCCGGGACCGCTTATTACTTCGATATTCTCAGGAAGTACACTTCTTAGCCCGTATTTTGCTATGGTCCTTTCATGCGTCCCGCAGACATGCATTATGCGGAGCGAGGTCCCGGATTTCTGAATTCTTTCCAGGAGCTTTTTTTCAATTTCGGGCATTGAAGGCTTTAAAGAAGAGTCCTCGTTTTTCATTTCACTCAGCGTCCGTCTCGTCGGAGAACCCCGGTTCAAAGATATCCGTACCTTCAAGGCCTGATATCTGCTTGAGGAGGCGCATGGTCTCTTCACTCTCCTCCTTTGAGATTTCGGATATTGCATATCCCACATGGACAAGTACATATTTCCCGAGCAGATCCTCACTGGCACCTCCGAGCAGGTCCATATTTACATCTCTGCAGATCCCGCCCATATCAACCGTTGCAGTGTTTTCGTTGACGATGGCCTTGATTTTACCAGGAATAGCTATACACATATTACCTCTACTGTTTTTCCCTGTTTTTCTTTTCAAAATCTGATAATTATGAAATTTACTTTCCAGTGAGCTAAATCCTTTAATAAGAATGGCTTTAATGCAATTACTTGAAATGAACTGACTTTAATCGATTACTCCTATCTGATATACTCAAATACTCAAATTCTATCTGATGATACTCGAATTATAGTTGGATTTTATTTAAATTAATACTCATATTCTGTTTGGATAATTCTTGGGTTCTGTTTGAATAGTACTCGCATCATACTTGAATTGATACTCAAATTCTATTTGAATGATGCTCAAAATGATATTTAACTGATATCTGAATTAATATTTGGAGAATTAATATTTGGAGAATTAATATCTGGATTAAATTTGATTGTTCTTTTGAGAAGAAACCTTTACAATATTTGTTTTGCAGGGCTAACGAATGGGAAAGTTGCCCATTACCAAAATATCCCGTTTTCCCTATCTCCTTTTTCATTTTGCTCAGACTTCCCGGAGATCGAAGGAGGCAGATAATAAGCAAGAGTTAGTAAAACAACATAATAAACCTGGACAACAGAGTACACTTGGACAACAGAGTACACCTGGAACTGAAAATCCGGGTTTAAAAACGTATAATGGCAAATATTATTTTAAACAATTGTATAGTTATTTTTTATATCTTTTTTGTTTTTGATTTTGTTTCCAAAAGTTGAGGCTTTATCTGAGAACTGATAAAACAAGATTTGAAAGGGGATCCCTCTGGTGCAGGACTTGAAACACAGCTTAGGTATTAAGGTAAGGTGCAGAAAGATAAAGTAAGGTGCAGAAAGAGAACATAATACAGGTTAATGGGTTATTAAGATTTAGGTTAACAACAAAGAGAGGAGCTTTTTAAATGGAAACTTATGTAAATAAAGGTTGTAGTTCTTTCAGGGGTCTGATCGGAGCTTACAAAGCCTTTGTTTTTAGTACACGAGCTCCGTATCATTAAATTTTGTCTTTATATCTTGCAACTGTTTTTTTGCTTTTCCCGGGGATTTATTGATTTTGTATTTATTTTATTTATTATATCTAAAAAATATCTCCTTTTTCAGTCTTATTTTTCCGCAGTTTGGCTTTAACTTCTCGGGTAAAAAATCCTTTTGAAATGGAAATTATTTTATCATTCTTTGGGGTCAACAGGTCCTGTTAAATCGTTTTTTACTGCTTTATTGGGTATATTAAAGCTTATTATTAATTTTGTTAAAATATTATATTTTATTGTATATTATATAACTTCTATCCACTGAATTAATATATTAATCTCATCTTGTAAAAAACCTTAAATACTATTCCCTCATTCAAAACATTATTGGTATATTTATATACACATTTATATAATTAATACGAATCTAAATTTAGATTTTCATTCGGATGTAATATTTGGGTAAAAAACAAGATGTGGTAGAGATGAGTACTGGAATGAAAAACCTTGCCCGTACACTGGATAGTTTGGATTTCTTAAAACTGGACCGGCGTACTTTTATGAAGGCTGTAGGTGCTCTCGGAGCAACTGCTTTTCTTGGCACCTATAAAACAGAGATTGTAAGTGCGCTTGAGTTTGCAGAAACCAAGATTATCTGGCTTCACGGTGCTGAATGCACTGGCTGTTCTGAATCTATTTTAAATGGAGGCAATCCTGATATTATTCAGGCAATCAACAAGCTCAATGTCAACCTTGCTTATCATGAAACTCTTCTTGCCCAACAGGGGCTTTTTGTGGACGATGAGCCTGTAAACACCTCTGAACTGAACTCCGAACTTCTCGTTGACGAACTCATCGAAGAAGGCAACTATATCCTTGTCGTTGAAGGCGCAATTGCAAACGGGCCAGATGGCTCAGGGCGTTACTGCGTTATCGGGAACAGGACCTTCAAAGAGCTCTTTGAAAAAGCTGCAAAAAATGCCAATGCTATCCTTGCAGTCGGAACCTGTGCCACCTACGGAGGAATCACCTGTGCTGACAGTGCCATTGCCGATGTCACGGATTACAGGGGGGTGGCTTTCACAAAGGAAGACAGCTCAAAAGGCATGCTCACAGAGCTCGGGATCCACAAACCCGTAATAAATATCCCTGGTTGTCCTGCACACCCTGATTGGATTCTCCTTACCGTAGGTGCGGTAATCCTTGGCAAGATCAAGGTTCCCGACGACCTCGATACCGTTCTTGACCAGTATGGAAGACCTATCGTCTTTTTCCCAACAGATCACACAGTACATGAAAACTGCCCGCGCCGTGGCTACTATGACCGCGGAGAATTCGATGAGCAGATCGGTGGAGAAAAGTGCCTCTGGAAATTAGGCTGCAAAGCTCCTTATTCTCACGCAGATTGTGCCATCCGCCGCTGGAATGGTTCCGTAAGTATGTGTACTCAGGCAGGCTCTCCCTGTATTGCCTGCGTTGAACCCGGCTTCCCTGACTCATCGAGACCTTTCTATGTTGAAGCTGAAGACAAGGGAGTGCTGCTTGGCGCAAACATTGACACATTATCCAAAGCTGCAGTCGGGGCTGCTACCGTAGTTGCCGGGGTACACGCTGTTCGGAGAATGAAAGGAGAGTGAGTAAAAAATGGTAAACGTTACAGTCGATCCTTTAACCAGGATAGAGGGTCATCTTCGTCTTTCCACTGAAGTCGATGCCAACGGCGTCATCACTGATTCCCAGAGTTCCTGCCTCATGTTCAGAGGCTTTGAACGCATATTGCAGAATCAGGACCCAAGGGACGCTGCCCTTCTTGTCCAGAGGATCTGCGGGGTCTGTCCAACTTCTCATTCTCTTACAGCTGCCAACGCCCTTGATGACCTCTTCGGGGTGGCTGACACTATTCCAAAAGATGCCCTTGTAGCAAGGAACATTAACCAGGCTCTGAACTTCCTTGCAAGTCACGCAACCCACATCTACATTCTCTGGGGGCCCGACCTCGCAAATCCTGCATACCGGGATGTCCTTACCCCCCTCGGAGAGACCGGAACTGCAGTCTGGAAAGAAATGGTTGGCAGGTTTGCCCCGATCAGCTACAAGATCGACGGGGAATCCGTGCCTGTAGGATCTTCCTACCTTGCAGCAATTCCTGAAAAGAAACGTCTCCAGGAAGCCATTGCAGTCATCGGCGGCAAAATGCCCCACCAGGTCACATCCTATCCTGGCGGATATACTTACAAGCCAAATGTTGCAGACATTGGCAAACTTTCCTCTTATTATCTCCAGGTAATGGACTTCGTTTCCAGTTACACACTGAGGGTTCCTTTTGATACCTGGATTGAAAACACCTACAAGGCAAGCTCTCCTCAGAAAGCCGTGAATTTCGTGGTAGAACACCTCACAGACCTTGTTGACAAATCCGTAACCTCAAATGATTTTTCCAGGGAAGCCGGTTGGGGAGATACGGAGTTCTATGCAGCTTTTGGTTCCGAACTTGTCGGAGAAACTCTGCTCGGGCTTCCGGCAAGCCTTAAACACGACAAGATAGGCGGATACAGCGATCCCTCAAAAATCGCTTTCCTTGCATATGGTGGCTTCTTCAACCCCGAGAACGGGGACGGATACGATCCGAGCAGCCCGGCAGGCGAACGCTTCCTGACTTCAGGTATTGTAACCGGAAGCCTCGAGTACCAGAACCTCGATACGAGCAAGATTACCGAGAGTGTTGCTCACGCTTTCTATGAAGACACAGCTGATCTCCATCCCTCTAAAGGTGAGACAAACCCGTTTACCGATCCTGACGCGATCCGCTTTGACCAGGGCTCCGATAGCAGGTACTCCTGGAACAAGGCTCCGAGATATGACGGCATCCCCTGTGAGGTAGGGCCTCTTGCACGTATGCTTGCAGCTAAAGAGCCCCTTGTGACCGGACTTGCTCTGGCCTTTAATGAAAACGGCTACTCTGCAGCCAACGTCTATACCAGAATGATGGCTCGCATCCAGGAAACAGCAATTATCGCAAACGAGCTCCTTAAATGGGTAACTGAAGATTACGACCCGAACGGCAGGATCGCTGTTGACACCGATCTTTCGATGGCCAAGGACTCTACGGGAATGGGGCTCTGGGAAGCTCCACGTGGCGCTCTCGGGCACTGGGTTTCTACGGACAGCAACTCAAAGGTCGTTAACTACCAGCCGGTCGTTCCGAGTACCTGGAACCTCTCTCCAAGAGACAGTGCAGGTGTCCCCGGACCTCTTGAGCAGTCCCTTATAGGGGCAAAGATCAATGCCGCAGAAAACTCTCTTGGTGTCAATTATACCAATCCTGTTAACATCCTTCATATTGGTAGGTCCTATGACCCCTGCGTTTCATGCGCAGTTCACACCATTGACCTCACCGGGAAAAATACTCCACGTACTTTAAGAATAGTATAAAGAGGCGATCCAGAATGAAACCCAAAGACAACCCGATGGTTGTTGAGCGTTATACCGTCCTTGACCGGACGGCCCACACCATTCACGCCGTGGCGATGCTGGTGCTCATCATTACCGGGTTTAAAATCTACGCAGGCTGGGACTTTATGAGTTTCCACAATGCCCGCGCCCTTCACATGATCACGGTTCCTGCCCTGCTTGCAGTGAACTGGATCCTTATCCCGTACAACATCTTCTCTGCAACTGAAGGTGGGGTTCAGGAAAAAATTGCACATTTCATGGACCATTATGTCTTTGGCCCTGAAGATGCAAATCGCATGAAGGCGATAATTCTCAATTTCTTCGGAAAGGGTGAGTACCCCGCATTCACCATTTATGATGAGGTGTCGGGACACTATAAGACCAAACTCCACCCCTTAATGAAGATCCTTATCGTGCTTGAAGGCACCGCCATCTTTGTGATCGCTGTTTCAGGCATTGTCATTTACAGGCTTGACTGGGCACTCTTAGGACTCCCTATAGGGTCATGGATCCTTCTGGCAGGAGACCTGGTTGCACCTGCTTTCAATATGTCTTCCCTGCAGTTTTACAGGGCTCTCCACCTGTTAATGACTTACTTTTTTGTCTTTGAATTGGTTGTTCACGTGGGTATCCTTGAGTTTAACCCTCATGTCTGGAAGTACCACAAAACAATCTTCTGGTCCGGAAAAGAGGACCTTTCAGATTCCCGCTACGCAGAAATCGTTAAACCCAAACCAAAACACCTTCCTGACAGCGAGCTCTGGCACGACTCGTCAGAAAAGGCTCCTGAAGCCATAAAGGAGTAATTTTCCCTAATTAAATTCCCGGGTAAAATAATACGGGCATGTTCGAAAAAACGGAAAAACCTGTAAAATGGATGTACAGTTTATCTATAGAGTTTATGTGCGCTTTAAAACTGATATGTGCTTTATAAAGTGAGAGTATGCCTATATTGCAAGCTCCTATACGGATTCTGGGCTGCGGAAGCCCGCTAATGGGAGATGACGGTGTTGGCCTGAAAGTTATCGAAGCCCTTAAAAAAACGGAACTTGACGAGCTTGACGGGCTTGATATAGCGGATGCCGGGGTCTGCGGGCTTGACCTCCTTAACCTGTTCGACGGGGCGAGCAAAGTCATAATTGTCGATGCAGTCCTGACCGGCAACCGGAAAGGTTCGGTACACCGCATCGAAGGTAGGGACCTGATAGAGGGAACTGAACCGCACACTCTGGTCTCGGTTCATGATCTCACAATTACCGATGTGTTGAGAATAGGAGAGCAGGTGCAGACTCTTCCGGAGATTGTGGTAATAGGAATAGAGATCGGAGAACTGGCTACTGAAATCTCCCGGGATATCAGTCCTGAAGTCCTCGGGGCTGTGGATGAAACTATAAAACTTATCAGGAAAGAGGTCTCTTCTCTATTTTGACCTCTTTGATCATATTTTTGTAACTCGATTTCATTTTTTCCCATAATTGTGTATCGAATCATTTTTCTGGAAGGTATTCTTGTTTTTCCCCTGTCAAGTGCTTGTCAAATTTTAGACTTCGGGAAAATAGAACGGTAGAACGGGAAAAAATAGAACGGTAGAACGGGAAAAAATAGAACGGTAGAACGGGAAAAAATAGAACGGTAGAACGGGAAAAGTTAGAAGAACAAAAACCGGTTCAGGATGAGGCACCGGAGCTAAAATATGAGTAGAGTCCTCGAGCTAAAATATAAATAGAGTCATCGGAGGAAGAATACCTAAAAACCCGATGCTTCGAAACTATCTCACTTTTGTAGCCTGGATCTCGACTCTATGATTTAGCAATTGTAACCCAGAAATCGATTGTATCAGGTGCAGTTTCTAATTATCTTAAGGCTTATTTGTTTTTGTTTACTCCGGTATCCAGTTACTGTAGAGATACCACTCAAGTAAAGCCGTATCACTGTCAGTTTCGATGTCAAATCTCCAGTCACATGGCTCTTTACCATCCCTGGAAAACTCGAAATCGGAACTATTTTGAGATTGAATCGCAGCACCCTGGGATTCTCCGTTATTGGCTTTTATCCGGATAGTTGACGCATGGACATGGAGATTTTTTACCTTAAAATGCATTGATTGACCACCCTGAATTTCAAGGTAACTATCCTCGTTCCATATTCCTGAGGAGTGGAATTTGCGGCCCTGGCTGTCAGCCTGAGGGATTTCCGGAGTCACAGGTGCAGCGAATGGTGCAGTTGAAGGTGGTTTTGTTTCTACATGCCTGAGTGTATGTTCTGGTCTAGCCGAAACTTCCCGTACCGGTGGGACAGGTGGTACATGTGCATGTTTGACCGGAGGTACGTGCAGTGGTTCAAGATCCGGAGCTTCCTCCACAGGAGGAACTTTTGGTTCTTTTACTGAAGGGGCAGGAGGTACTTTCGGCTCAACCGGAGATTCCCCTTCCAGTATAATTGTCGATGCCCTCGGTGACCTGACCGGAGATTCCGGTTTTAACGGAGTTGGAATCTCCGACATCTGAGGTTCCGTTGATGGCGAAGCTGAAGGCTCCGGGGGTCCGGTGTAAAATTCCGAGTCCAGGCTGCCTATAGTCTCTGCCCCTATTATACCATCAACCTTCAATCCTCGTGCTTCCTGGTAACTTCTGACAGCTAGCTCGGTTTCGCCCCCAAAGACGCCGTCGGCTCCGACTTTTGGCACGGGAATACCCAGAATTATCAGAGCTTCTTGAACTTTCTTCACTGCAGGACCGCTGTCGCCTCTGCCCAGGACTCTTTCTTTGTCATAGCAAGCCTGTAAAACCTCGTCGCCTGCAAATCTCCGCGACTTTAAATCGTGACCGTCCCCAATAGTCATATTCCATACCCCACTTGATATATAATTCTAGCCCCATGTATACGTAGCGCATCTTGTTTTTTTCTATATTAACTACAAATACTAAATTTAAAATTTCAATATATATTTCAATATATAAAATAGATATTAAAATATATAAATCTTTAGAAAAACTATATTTCTTTTAACTGTAATCGGGATATCTAGATAAATTAAAAGAAAATATAATAAGTAACAGAATAAGTAACAGGATACTGGATGGTGGTAATATCTCCAGTATATCCGGTTTAAGAGGAATTCTTTCATATTTGATATGTTTGTAAATATTCTTTCTAATTAATATTTAATTTTCTCCAGAACTTATCCGCGTAAGAGCTGGGAGGAGCATAGTTTCCCCATCGAACCGGTGGACTAAAACCAGGTCCTTAGAAGAGGCTCTCTTAGATCTCTGAACCTTAACAGGCTATTCAAGGCTGCAATAGGCTTTTCCATAATAGTCTTTTAATACAATAGCGTCTTTGTCTTATTATATCTCTATATAAAAAAATATTAATTATCCCGGGGGAAGCAGAACGAGTGAAGAATCTTTACTTGAAAAGTTTAAAAATCTCGACTTCATGAAAATGGACCGTCGGACTTTTATAAAAGCCGTCGGGGTACTGGGAGCTTCGCTGTTTTTACAGACCTATAAAAGTGACCTGGCAAAAGCCCTCGAACTTTCGGAAACTAAAGTATTGTGGTTCCATGGGGTAGAGTGTACCGGTTGCAGCATATCAATGCTTGACGGAGGGACACCTGATATCGTAGAACTACTCCAATATTTAAACCTCAACCTGCTCTATCAGGAGGTCCTGATGATGCAACAGGGAATTTTCGTAGACGGAAAACCTGCAAATACCAGTGATCTGAACTCTGAGCTTCTGCTGGATGAGATTCTGGAAAACGAAAAAGACTATGTTTTCATTTCTGAAGGCGGGGTCCCGAACGGGCCTGATGGTACGGGAAAATATCTGGTACTCGGAGGCAGGACATATAAGGAAATTTATGAGAAAGCTGCAAAAAGCGCCTCGGTAATTATAGCAATCGGGCAATGTGCTACTAATAGTGGAGTAAATGCTGCGAAAAGTGATGTAAAAGAACTTCTTGACCACCGTGGAATAGCTTTTACGATGGAAGATTCTTCAAAAGGAATTATTGATCTGCTCGGGATCGACAAACCGGTTATCAACATTAACGGCTGTCCTGCCCATCCTGACTGGGTGTTTCTGACAATAAGCGCGGTTGTCCTGGGAAAAATCAAGGTACCTGATGATCTCCCTTACGTGCTGGACAGATGGAACCGTCCGAAAGTTTTCTTCCCTCCGGATCATGTTATACACGACAACTGCCCACGCCGCGGATATTATGACCGTGGGGAACTTGACCTGACAGTAGGCGGACCGAATTGCCTCTGGAAACTGGGGTGCAAAGGGCCGTATACCCATGCTGACTGTGCCACTCGCCACTGGAACGGACATCAATCTTTCTGTCCGCAGGCAGGGTCTCCTTGTATAGGCTGCGTACAGCCGGGGTTTCCGGATAGTACCAGGCCTTTTTTCGTGGAAAGTGAAGATGCTGGAATTGTCGGGACGCATCTTGATACTGTAGCAGGTGTGGCAATAGGAGGGGCACTTCTTGCTGCAGGTGCTCATGCTATAAGAAGGACTGTTTTGAAAAAACCTGTAGATAAAGAGGAGAGTGCAGAAGAGAATATTTCCGAGAAGACCGGAGGTGAAAAGTAATGGTACAGGTGACCATAGATCCTCTTTCAAGAATTGAAGGGCATTATAGGATTAATACTGAAGTCGACGAAGATGGCGTGATTACCGATGCCCAGAGCAATGCCCTGCTCTTTAGAGGTTTTGAGAAATTTCTTTTGAATCAAGACCCGAGAGATGCGGCACTTCTAACCCAGAGGATCTGCGGGGTCTGCCCGGTCTGCCATAGCATAGCTGCAGCAAATGCTTTGGATGAACTTTTCGGAGTTATAGAAGAGGTTCCCAAAGATGCTCTTGTAATGAGAAATATTCATCAGGGTTTTAATTTCATAGCCAGTCACGCAGCTCACATCTATATACTCTGGGGCCCGGACCTCGCAAATCCGGCTTATCATAATATCCTTATGCAATACGGAGAAATGGGAAATGCGGTGTGGGGAGAATTGGCCGGACGTTTTATGCCTATAGTAAATCAGTTTAACGGAATACGTTATCCTGCCGGATCTTCTTACCTCGGTGCTATCAGGGAACAGCGTCACATGCATGATGCCATTTCTCTTGTTGCAGGCAAAATGCCTCATTCCGTTTTACAGCATGTAGGAGGAGTGGTTTATTCCCCGACTATTGCAGATATTAATGAGCTTGTAGCCTATGTTGAAAAAACTGCGGAGTTCGTTGAAGCATTTACTCTCGGGGTCTCTCCCGACACCTGGATTGAAAATACTTACAAAGCTTCTTCTCCGCAAAAAGCTGTCAATTTCGTCCTGGAACGCCTGCAGGAACTTCTGGATAATTCCCTTGTCAGCAATGACTTCTCCCACTCCTCCGGCTGGGGAGATGTTCCTCTTTTTGCGGCTTTTGGCTCGGAACTGGTCGGAGAACAGCTTCTCGGGCTGCCTATCAGTATGAAAATGGACCGGGCAGGAGTTTATCCTGATCCTGACAAAATCGGTTTTCTTTCTTACGGAGTTTTCTTCAAGCCTGAAAATGGGGACGGGTATGACCCCACAAGTCCTGCCGATGAAAGGGTTATACCTTCCGGATATATGAACGGAAATCTGGAGCTTGAAGAATTCGACTACAGAATAATCTCTGAAAGCATTACTCACTCTTTTTACATTGACGAGGAAGAAGACCGCTCTCCATGGAACGGAGTTACGGTTCCTGAAGGGGATCCTGACAAAATTGATTACACAAAAGGTTCGGAAAGTCGTTACTCCTGGGCAAAGGCCCCTAATTATGGCGGCATTCCCTGTGAAGTAGGGCCACTTGCCCGCCTCATGATCATGGGAGAGCCCCTCACAACCGGACTGGTTCAGACTTTTCAGGAAAACGGTTACTCTCCTGTAAACAATTATACCCGCATGATTGCAAGGATGCAGGAGGTCCTTGTAGTGATGTCCGAACTGATGAAATGGATTTTGCAGGATCTTGAGCCAGATGCAAAGGTTGCAGTGCACACCGATCTTTCGATGGCAAAGGATTCGACAGGGATGGGTCTGTGGGAAGCCCCGAGAGGGGCTCTGGGGCACTGGATTGCTACAGGTTCGGATTCGATGGTTACTCTGTATCAGGCTGTGGTTCCGAGTACCTGGAACCTTGCTCCGAGGAACTCGCAGGGAATTCCGGGTCCTGTTGAGCAGGCCCTCATAGGCACAAAAATCTCGGCTGCGGAAAATGCCCTCGGTGTTGACTATGCAAATCCTCTCGGGATTTTACATACGGGTCGCTCCTATGACCCCTGCCTGGCCTGTGCGGTCCATACAATCGACAGAACCGGAAAGCATCCGGGGCATACTATCAGGGTGCTTTAAGGGGGATTGGTATGGTACGGCATGATGAAAAACTTGCTTCCGGAAGGATGGTAGTTGAGCGCTATACCTGGCTTGAGAGGATTACTCACCTGGTTCACCTGCTTGCCATGTTTATCCTTCTGATCACGGGATTCAGGATCTACTTCGGCTGGGATTTCATGCAATTTCAGACTGCCCGGGCGATCCATATGATTGCGGTTCCTTTTTTTCTGGCCGCGAACTGGATCCTTGTTCCCTACAATATCTTTTCCTGCAAGGGGGAAAGGTGGTGTGTCAGGTCCAGGATAGACCATTTCAGGGAAGCTTATATATTCGAGGAGGAGGATGCGGAACGCCTTTTTGACATCATCAGGAATTTTTTCGGGAAAGGCAGATATCCTGCTTTTACGCTCTATGATGAACGGGAAGGGTATTATATTACAAAACTTCATCCCATGCTCAAGCTGCTGATTATTTTCGAAAGCACCGCAATTGTTCTTATTGCCATAACAGGAATAGTGCTTTACGATATTAACTGGGCTCCTCTCGGACTCCCTGTATCCGAATGGATCCTTTCAATAGTCTGGTATTTTGCGTCTATGTTTAACGTTAATGCTCTGGGCCTGATCCGTACGGGACATCTGCTTGCAGGCTACTGGTTTGTCTTTGAGCTTGTCGTCCACGTGGGTATTCTTGAGTTTGATCCTAAAGTATGGAAATACCACAAAGCAATCTTCTGGTCCGGAAAGGAAGATTTGTCAGATAGGAATTTTGTCAAGGTAGTGGAAGAAGATTGATAACGGAACTACTTGACTGAATGAGTTTGATAGAGACTGATAATGGCTGATAAGGGCAGAACTAACGGACTTGATGAGGTAATAGAGACTGATAATGGCTTATAAGGGCGGAACTAACGGACTTATCGGGGAATAATAAAGGTCGATTAATGATGGTAAGGGCTAAATAAGAATTAATTCGCTTAATATGACCTAGTGGAGAACAATAAATATTTCTGAAAATTAACGTTCACAGAAAAAAAAGTTCCTGGTAATTATGGGATATTTTGCCGGGAATAGGTAAGAAAAGCAGGATAAGGTTTTATCTACATTTTTTATATTTTGTCATGTATGAATATCTTAATAAGTATGAAAATTTCCAAATGGTTATATATCGTTTCCTACATAATTAATATATGGGAATATGCATGTATGAGCTGGCGTCAGTCAGGACGAAAGTCGGCCAGATCATCCTCAACCTTTTCATTCTTTTTTTGATGGTGATGCTCGGGTTAGTTGTGGTTGAGGTTGCTCTCAAATGTTTGATAATTCAGGGCCCATACTGAAAAATCGGCTTTTTCCTTTTTTCTTTTTCCTTTTTTCTTTTTCCTTTTTCCTTTTTTCTTTTTCCTTTTTTCTCTTTTTTTCCATTCTTTTCCTTTGATTCCTTCTCTTCAAATTGTTTTATGTTCCTTTTTCTCCGAACTTTTCTTCTTCTTTTTCAATTTCAAGGCTGTACAGGGTCTGTAAAGGATTTGTGACTTCTTTTTCCTTAATTTCTTTTTCAGGTCTTTTTGGAATTCTGAAGGTGAAGGTACTCCCTTTTCCGGGGCTGGCTTCAACCCATACCTGTCCTCCGTGGAGTTCTACAAATCTTTTTACAAGCGCAAGGCCAAGCCCGACCCCCCCGTGTTTCCTGGATATGGACTCATCGATCTGCACAAACGGCAGGAAAACTCTGGCATAGTCAGCTTCATTAATGCCGATCCCTTCATCCTTTACACTGATTTCAACCATGTCTCCCTCAGATCTTGCCTTGATGTTTACTTTCCCGTCTTCGGATGAGAATTTAATTGCATTGTTCAGGAGGTTGTAAAGGATCTGTTTGAACTTTACCCTGTCCACGTCTATGGTTTTCAGGCCCTGCTCAACCTTATATTCTATGCGGATATTTTTTTCCGCGGAGAGGGAGGAGAGAACTCTCCGTACCTCTTCAATTACTCCGGGTATGTCCACTGTTTCATAGTAAAGTTCGATGTTTCCGAGTTCAAGCCTCGAGATATCCAGCACATCATTTATCACGTCAAGCAGGTGACTCCCGCTTTTTGAAATATTTTCCGTGTACCTCTTCTGTTTCTCGTTAAGGGGCCCGGCAGTTTCACTTAAGAGGAGGTCCGAAAAACCTATGACCGCGTTCAGGGGAGTCCTCAGTTCATGGCTCATGTTGACAATGAAATTGATCTTCGCGCGGTTTGCAGCTTCAGCAGCCATTTTTGCCTGAAGCATTTTCTCTTCGGCCTGCTTGTGTTCGGTTATGTCAATCATAATGCCGAGAAGCATCGAGTCTTCTTCGGTCACACCGCTGAAGACTAACTTATTGAACATTATCTGATGTATCGAACCGTCAGCAAACTTAATGGAAGTTTCATAGACCCGGGTTTTTTTATGTTTTAACAATTCTATATCCATCGTGTGGCATTTTTCGGCAATTTCGGAGGGGGCAAAATTATGCATGGACTTCCCGAGGATTTCTTCTTTTTGCATACTCATAAAAGTTTCAAAAGCCGTGTTGCAGGCAATATATATTCCATTTCTGTCCTTACAAAATGCGGGAACAGGTACAGAATCCACCAGTTTTCGAAGGCATTCTGTTTGTTGAAGCCGTACAGCTTCCAGTCTCTTTATTCCCGTGAGGTCCTCAACAAGCACAATTCCACCGGCAAGTTCAGAGTTTTCAGACATTAATGGCTTGTACGTTATCGCAACGGGTATCGCCTCTTTTCCGTTTCTGGAGATGTACTTCAGATCATTGTGAACGGAAACTTCGGGGAGATATGTTCCACTTTTCTCATCCGGGTTTCCTCCGTCTAAAAGGCTCAGCAAACTAAAGCTGATTTTTTCTTTTTCACGGTTTCCGGTGAGGTTTACAAAACTCTCATTGCAGAGAGTAATAACTCCCCCGGTATCGAACTGGGCTATTCCTCCGGGAAACTCTTCAAAAAGGGTTCTGTATTTTCTTTCCGAAGCCCTCAGGGCTTCTTCGTTTTTCTTTTGTTCACTGATGTCCCTTCCTATGGACAGTACGGCGGCTTCTCCTTCGTATTCAATAAGCCTGTTATTGATCTCTTGAGGAGTGACCGTACCGTCCTTTCTCAGGGAATCCGTCTCAAAAATAAAATATCCGGTTTGCTTTAGTTTCTCTATTTGCTGTCCGAACTCGATCAGGTGGATGCCGGTCTGCAAATCCTTGATGTGTTTTCCGAGAATTTTGCTGCGCGTATACCCGAAAATTTCACAGGCTACATGGTTTGCTTCCATGACTCTGCCTTTCATATCATGTATGAGAATAGAGTCATTTGAACTCTCAATTAATGTCTTAAATTTTTTATCCTTACTTTCTCGTTTTATTTTGAAATGTTTCCATCTGCCGTCTCTGTAGATCAGCAATTTTCCCCCGGCTTCTATAATGTCAAAAACCTCTCCGGGGGAAAGGTCTTCCTCTTTAATCGTAAAAAGAGGCCAGATTTTCTTTTCAGGTCTGTTTTCGTCAAGGATGCGCTTCAGTTCCTTAAGGGAGCCGGGGATTGACTTTCCCAAAGGTTTTACTTCAAGATTGATGCGCAGGTATTGCCAGTTTCCTGTGTGAATAAATTTAAGAATCTCTTTCTGGAAAACTCCTGCATTCCAATCAAAATAGCTCCCTGAGCCCTCAGTCTGTTCGGCAGAAATGGCTTCTGTTCCCTGCAGGGGAATTATCTTAAGCCTGGATTTCTCTATGTAGTTTTCGATATCAAGCTCTGAGTTTGAAAGTAATTCTTTTGCTAATTCTGCACTCTCAGGATCCGGGACAATCCAGATGCAATGTTCGTTTTGTTGCAGGCCTGCTTTTATATAGGCTGCTATAAGGTCCGTCCTTTCTTCCGTCTCCTTATAGATAGCAGTAAGGCCATTGGCTGGAATAGTCGAACAGAAACAGAACTCTGACTTGACTTTTTTCTTCAGGATTCCTAACACCTCTCCGGAAAAGAAGAACTCAGTTCTCCACTCCCCCCTTTTGAATGAAAAATATCTTGTAAACTTATGTAATATATATATGTCTACTTTTTTTATTTTATTCTTAATTATGTCTACACCCTCGAAGAATAAAAGCTTTTATATCATGATCCCGACTGTCTGTTCATTTCCTCACACATTTTTTCCGACCGAAATCCTTATTGTAAAGCCCGGGATATGGCAGGAGTATGGAAATGCAAAGGGAAATCCAGCTTATTTGCGGAGCGGTGAGAATTTCGGACCTTCCCGGTTTTCTAAAAACAATAAACAAAATCGCTTCCGAAAAAGAGATAACCGTTCAGGGCCTGAATGCCGACCTGATCGCGGGTGAAAGGCATCTTCATTTTGCAGTGGGAAAAGCTCTCAGAGCTGTCGCAGCAGGCACAAATGTGGCAAAAGATCCGGGCATCGAGATCATGCGTTATGCAGCCGGAGAACGGCAGATTGAAAGGAGTTTTTCTATAGGACTGCACGAAGGAGAAAATAATGCGGTTTTCGTGCTGCTTGGAACAATGAACGACTTGCTTCTCGCTTTCTCCGAACTTCGGAAGTTCATTGAAGAAAAACCCTGTTCCGAACTGCTTGCTTATTCCGATTCCAAAAGGCAGGGAATTCTTTCTCTCTTCAGAATTACAGATGCAGAAATAGAGGCTTCCGGAGAAGAACATATCCCGGAACTCGTGATCGAGAGGGTTGCGCTGGCAGATTTCTTAAAATAAGCAGGCTTTAAATTAATACGTATTTGCCTGGCTTATTTCAGCTTTTGGTTTAACTTCAATTTCTCACACTTTTTCTCGAACCAGTCCATCAAAGAAAAGGCAATACTCTGAGAGTCTTCAAGAAGGTGTTCGTGTCTGAGTATTTCCTCTTCGGGTTGGATGAACTTTCCCTCAACCAGCTCATGCCCCGAGTCCTCTATAAGGTTTCTTATCCACTGCCTGTCGGCTTCAGGGTGAAACTGCAGCCCGAGAACATTTTCCCTGTAAATGAAACCCTGGTTAGGGCAGGCTTCGCTTTCGAAAAGTCTTACTGCGCCTGCCGGGATTTCAAAGGTGTCTCCATGCCACATGAATGCGGTAAATTCGGGGAACAGGCATGAAGGAAGTTCTGAGTTTAACTCTGCTTTGCTATTCAGGTTTTCCCCTGCTGGAGCTTTTACCCTGTGCCAGCCTATTTCCTTGAACCTGTTCCTGGTAACTTTTCCACCCAGGACTTCGGCAATCAGCTGTGCCCCAAAGCAGCTCCCAAGCACAGGTTTGCCTGCATCGATCACTTTTTTCACAAACTCTTTTTCAGGCTTCAGCCACGGGAACTCTTCTTCCTGATAGACGCTCATGGTGCCCCCCATTATCAGGAGCAGATCAAACTCTTCAGGTTCGGGAAAGACAGGGTTTTCATAGAGCAGGGTTTTTGTAAGTCTGTGCCCTTTCAGGGACACCCAGGTCCCTATGCTTCCAAGTGTCTCGTTTTCAAGGTGCAGGAGGCAATGTATTTCCATCGTTTTTCACCCGGTTTTTATCTGTTTCTCTAAGTTTTTATTTCAGTCATATGAAATAATAAGTTTTAGTGTTTGGTTTTTCATTAGTGTTTGGTTTTTCATTAGTGTTTGGTTTTTCATTAGTGTTTGGTTTTTCATATTCGATAGAGGTTCAACTCAACCAGATGCTATTTTATTATTGGTTTTTTATAGAGTTTCCTTCGATAAACGTTTCATAAAATAAATATCTGCTTTCGGGTCCTTCTAATAGATTCATTAATATAGTATTGTGTCAACAGATCACATTAAAAAACAAAGGGAATAGTTAGAAAAAGTTTTTATTATCAGGATATTATCAGGAAGCAAAAAACAAGAGTCGATCATCATGCCTCATCCAAAGACCGTAGAAGAGATGTTTGAGTCTGCCGGGCCGATTGAATACAGGTTACTGCCCAGGCTCATTCATGTGACCGAAGCTGCTGCAATTGCAGCAGCCTATCAGATGGGACGCGGGGACAAACACTTTGCTGACCAGGTAGCAGTCGCCTCCATGCGAAGAATGCTGAACAAGCTTGACATGAAAGGCATAATTAAAATAGGGGAAGGAGAGAGGGACGAAGCTCCCATGCTTTATATAGGAGAAGAGGTCGGGACAGAGAACGGAGATCTCGAGGTTGATATTGCAGTCGACCCCCTGGAAGGCACAAACCTTACGGCAGACGGTTGCCCGGGCTCGGTTGCAGTTATGGCAATGGCTGAAAGGGGAGGGATCTTCCACGGCCCTGATATCTATATGGACAAGATTGTTGTAGGGCCCGATGTCGTTCGGTATGAAGAAGAGCATCCTGGCGAAAGGATCGACCTTGATGCGCCTGTCAGTCATAACCTCGAAATCGTTGCAAAAGCCCTCGGAAGAAAGGTTGAGGAACTTGTAGTCGTGATCCTTGACCGCCCAAGGCATGCCCAGAAGATAACCGAAATTCGGGAAGCTGGAGCCCGTGTGAGGCTGGTTACCGATGGAGACCTCATGCCAGGCGTTGCAACTGCGGTCCGAGGTTCAGGCATTCACGTGGTCATGGGGGCAGGCGGTTCGGGAGAAGCTGTCCTGACTGCTGCAGCAATCAAGATCCTGGGTGGAAAAATCCTTGCAAGGCTTGTCCTGCCAACCGTAGCAAACGGTAAAACCAAGGAAAAGATCGACGAAGAAATAGAGGAAAAGATGCCCAGGCTCGAAGCGATGGGAATTACCCTTGAGAACATTAATGATATTCTTGATATTGATAAACTTGTTCCTGGTAAGGATGTCATTTTTTCCGCAACAGCCGTAACTCCGGGCCACTTCCTGCGCGAAGTCAACCTTTTCGGAGGCGGGGATGCCAGAGTACACACGGTTTCTATGGGGGCATCCGGAGCTGTCAGGTTCACGGACAGTATCTATATCAAGGATAAGCGGGAGACTCCACTCTACCTGTAAATCCTTTTTTCATCTTTTTCATCCATTTTCTTTACCCTTTTTTGAAACACAAATTTCAAAAATTTCGAGTTAAAACATGAAGGTCTATCTTGAGAGTTTTGGCTGTTCTGCAAGCCTGGCATCAGCCGAAATCATGAAAGCAAGCGTTGAGAGGCTCGGTCACGAGTTATTGAACCCTGCTGCTGCCGGAGAGGCAGAGGTCTATATCTGCAACTCCTGTACGGTCAAGTACACAACAGAACAAAAGATCCTCTATAAGATCCGCAGTATGGGCGAAAAGGGCGTGCAGGTTATAGTTTCCGGCTGCATGCCTGAAGTCCAGCTTGAAGAGATCCTCCATGCAAACCCTGAAGCCCATATCCTTGGAGTAAATGCGATTTCCCGTCTTGGGGAGCTCCTCTCCTCAATCGAACAGAGGAGAATGGAAGGGCTGCCTGCAGGAGGGCATCTGGAACTGCGGACTTCCGAGCCTCTGGGCTTTCTTAATGTCCCTCGCGAACGGTCAAACCCGAATATTCATATCTGTCAGATCTCCCAGGGCTGTAATTTCGCCTGCTCTTACTGCATCGTAAAGCATGCAAGGGGCAAGCTCCGCTCTTTCCCGCCTGAGAAAATCGTAAAAGACATCCGCTCCGCAGTTGCTGACGGCTGCAGGGAAATCTGGCTCACCTCTCAAGACGACAGCCAGTACGGGATGGATACGGGAGTCAAACTCCCTGAGCTTCTGCGCATGATCTCGGAAATCCCCGGGGACTTCAAGGTGAGGGTCGGGATGATGAATCCCTTTTCGGTTCTTCCCATCCTGGACGGGCTTGTAGATGCCTTCGACTCTGATAAGGTTTTTAAGCTCCTGCACCTCCCTATCCAGTCAGCCTCCCATTCGGTCCTGAAGAAAATGAACCGTCTGCATAAAATGGACGCAGTGGATGAAATCATTACGAAATTCCGGGCTCGCTTCGAAGACCTCTCCCTGTTTACCGACATAATTGTTGGTTTCTGCGATGAAACAGATGAGGATTTCGAAGAAACCATAGAGTGGGTAAAAAAATACCGACCGGAAAAGATCAATATTTCCAGATACTCTCCCCGCCCTCACACGAAAGCTTTTTCTTTCCGGAACCTTGATTCCCGGATTTCCGTACAGCGCTCTCACGAGCTGCACAAAGTGTGCGAGCAGATAAAGCTTGGGTCCAAGCAGGAAATGATCGGCTGGAAGGGAAGGGTTTTTGTCTCAAAATACACGGAAATTGGGGATGTACTCACACGTACGGACGCCTACCGTCCTGTTGTGATCAGCGGCTCCGACCTCAAACCTGGGGAATACGCTAATGTAGAAATTACGGGTGCAAAGCCCGGCTATTTCCTGGGGAGGATTATTGATTGAGGTTGAAAATCTTCGTAAAGGATAGGGGCTGCCGTTGAAGGCAGGAAAATATCAGCAGAAGCAAGGATGGTTTCAACAAAGGATGGAAAATCTCAACCAAAAAAATCAGCAAATAAAAATGATCAGTTTTTTTCTTCATTCTGCTTTTTTCCCTGTTTAGATGTTTTATTTTCTTCGTTTTTGATTCCTGCTGGTTTTTAACCATCAAAATCTTTTCTTTTTATTTTAATTCTTTCCAATCGAAAGTAAAGTATTTATGTATATAACTCTGTAATATTTTTTACTTTAAAATCTCAGTTTTTCTAAATCTCAATTCTTCTATCGTTTATTTTTCCGGGGTGAAGCACATAGCTGGGAAAAGATCTACCAAGTGTTCCTGTTTTTTTAAGGATACCCGCGCCTATATTCCTTATTCCATAATCGGGATTTTCATTGTCCTTGCTGCAACCTTCACCTCTGTTTACCTCCTGAAAATGGACAGTGAGGTTGCCGAAACAATCTATACTACAGAGAAAAGCAATCCCAGGAAGACGGCTATATCCCTTGCGGCATCCGATCTTGCTCGCTGCCTTAACTATGCCGGAATGGAGGCTCTGGAATGGCAGGGAGAACACCCTGTTATCCTGCCTGAGGGCTCTCCGGTTGAAAGGTCCTCTGAAGACAATTTTATGGTAACTCCGCAAAACCAGAACCTTGAGAAAGGAGACACTCTTCAAATCTCCATAAACATGCCTTCAGATGTCTGGGGCAAAATCGAATCCCTCTGGAAGAACAGGGATATTGTCCTGGTCGTAAACGACTCTGCCGGACGGCAAATCAAACGTGTGAACTATGGGCAGGCTACCGGTTTTCTTCAGAAAGTATCTTTTGAAGAATACCTGGAAGTCCCGGAAAGTGCAGAAGCCGGATATGCATCCATAGAACTTTATTACGGAGACGAACTCAAAGCTTCGGACTGGTTTCAGATCGAAGCAAGCCCCATAAAAGATATTACGGCAGAGGCTTTTAACCGGCTGCTTCTGGCAAATTACCAGGGCAACAGCCACACTTTCCTGGAATATGCCATTAATGTCAAACCTGACATAGCCCCCGAAGAGATAAAGGTCAGGAAGGTTAACGGGACCCTGCAGCGGGAAATTTCCTCTGATGACAAAAAATACACAAACAAAAAATACACGATCTACTACGTCTTCGAAGTCCCTGTTTTGAATTACACCCTTGTGGATCTTGAATCAGGAGAAACGTACAATCTGAGTATGAACCTCTCCACCCTTATCCCTTCAAGGGAACCTCTGCTTGAAGAACTTGTACGGGAATATGAAACCGCCCTCGGAACCTCCTCAAGCCTGGACTCGACTTCAAATATCGTGCTTGGGGCAACAAACCTGAGGACTTTTATCTACGGCCCCTGGCAGCACTATGCAAACGGGCCTCTGAACATCCTGACCAATCCTGCTCTTGCAAGTTCGGTTAACGGGGCCACGCTCTACACTCAAAAACGGGTTTTTGACTCGGTTGACCCCCTGGCCCTTACATACACAACTTTCTACAACGGAAAGGTCCTGTATGAAGACGTCTGTTCTTCCAGCAATTCAAAAACCAGCCCAAGCCTGTTGGATTCTGCCAATTTGAATACAACCGGTTTTAATACGACCGGTTCGAGTGCTTCTGCGTCCTTCTATGAGGCAGATGAAGGAGTAAACCTTACGACTGCATACTCTTCCCTTGCAGCAAACAGGTCTTTTTCCCTGGATGTGGAGGAGGGTATAGAACAGTCTCTTAAAGAGGTAAACATCTCCTACGACGAGCTTTCCGAATATTCGGAAATAACAGTTTCAGCCTCAGACTATACGGAAGGAGTCCTCGATGGCTGGGTCTTTAACGACCATGTGTGGGCCGAGGAAACTCCTGACCTTATCCACGATATTGCCGACAGCGTTTACACGGCTCCGGTTCAGGGTCAGATCCTGAGGGACGGCTTCAATTCTCCTGTCCCTCTGGCTTCGGCAATTACAGCGAATTTTGACACGGATTCGGTTTCATATAGCGGGCACACCGTCAGCTGGGACTCGGATTATTTAGCATCGGGTACGCACAGAGGTTCACTTGTGCCCTCGTACCCCTGGAATGATTCCGTTACGAACTCATACTCAAAAACCCTGGACCCCAATATCGACCCTCCGAGAGGGAGGGTAAAAAGGTGGTATATTACAGCTGCCTCTGTTCGTTTAAAGTCCGTGGATATAGCTGCCGTAAGAGTTGAGCCTCAATATTATTACAGGGCTAATGACCAGCTTCTTACCGAGCACAGGACCGGTGACGGCTATCTCAGTAGCGAGGACCATATCTTTGATTGGGGTATCCGTTATGCTATTTATTACAACATCAGGACAACATGGGAAATCGATTACGACTATAAATACACGTATGTCTGGTATACTGTCAGCCATAGCGCGGACGGCACCGAAACCGTAGAAGCAAATTACGGCACATCGAGAGGCTCGGATTCCGAAACCGTTAGCAAAACCGATCTGGAGTCATTCTACCATACAGAAACCGAATCCGAAAACCTTACTGTAATTTATCACCAGCGCCCACCCACCGGCGGCTACACGGGACTTTCAACCTATACCGACCCTGTAGAAAGAGAATACAGGAAAACAACCCTGTATACTGCCGGAGCAGAGAGGTTTGACCCTTGCTGTTCCGATGCTGCAGACAAGTACAGGGCTGCCTATGTGAATATCAGGACGCTTGAAAGCACTTTCCTGACTTATCCCGACAGGATGTATCTCGCAGAGCGCGCCGTCAACTGCGATATCCCATCCTGGCTGCACAGGGTAATGGCTGAAGAAGTGCTGGCAATGCTTGATGCCATCGAAAAAGACAACCTGAATTTCAGCTATTCGCTCCTTGAATCCCCCGGAGAGGACCCAACCGACCTGCAGGTGGAAACTGCAAAAAAACTCATTTTTAACCTTGAAGCAAACCGGGAAGCCTATGTAAATAAAAAGCAGCACCTAGCCCCCTCCGGAAAGATGTACGTCTGCAGCGACTCTGCCCGTTATATTGCAAGAAACGAAGCCTACAACAGGCTGCTTAAAGATATCGAGCAGAAAAACAAAAAACTGGACTCTGACCTCAACTCCTATATTCTGGATGCCCTTGAGGAAAAAGGCCTCAGTACCGGCGCGTTTGACAGCGTGACCTCAGGTCCCATGACCCTTTTCGATAACCCTGCAATGGAGAAGGCTGCCTCGGCTCTCGGGCAGGACATGGGCATAATCTCCACAATAAAAGTTACAGGCCAACCCGAAAGCAAATACAGCTGGACCGAAAACCTCACCCTCATCGTTGACCAGAAACCGAATTACCTCTACCATGACCCTGATTTCGACCTGAGAGGAGAATACGAATGGGCTGATTCCATGGGCGGAAAAACCATCTATCCTCTAGGCGTCAGGAACACCTGCATTTTTACGGCCAACGTCTCCGAAGAAATTGCAGATGCCATCTCTTCAAGTGGTGAATACGTAAAAACCGAAACTTCCCAGCAGATCAGCCGGAGTATTTCCACCCTGAACACGGAAGTTAATCTGCTGGAGCAGAACCTCAGCGAACAGGGAGTTTCTCTGGACACAGCCCGCCTTAACACAGAAGTTCATAACCTAAAACTGGTCTATGCCCGGGAAATGAGGTTCCAGATTACTGAAGAGGTAGCCGCTGAGGTAAGTTCAAATCCTGTTGTTTCCGGCTGGATAAGCGAAACACGCGTACGTGCAGTCACAGCCGGTTACCTTAAAAGTCTCTCCGATGAAGAAATTATTGAAAAATCTACAACGGACCAGCTTGCAACCGAACTTGCCGCCATCGTAAAAACAAATATTCGAAACTCAAAGCCTTCGGTTGAACCTGATGAACTTGAAGCCGTTTTGAACAGGGTCGATACGGATGTTAGAATCGGCATTGCAAACGGCATCTGTGCAGTTACAGCCAGCAAAGGGGAAACAATTGATATTCTTTTTGAACATATTGATGGTGAACTGAAAAACCTGACAAATGAGACCGTTGATATGTATTCGGGAGAGGTAGCTGACAGGGTTACAAAAAGGTTGGATAGGACTATGACAGCTGTTCCCTGCGGGCTGCCTGTGTTGCCACCGCATTGGGTTTTTACGGTTAATGTCTGGACGTATGAGGTAAAAGGAGAGTACGAGACGTTTACTCTCATCGATAATGATAATGAAGTGATCCCAAAGCCTTACTTTGGGCATAAAGGACAGAAATATGTTAGAAAGTATGAACACATAAGCCATCCTTATAAAAAGAATCCAGATGGAAGTAGCATTTGGTTAGGTGAAAATTCAAGGATACAATTCCAAATAAATGGATATGCGTCTACCATTGTTGGAACTGGTCCTAAAGGTGTCGGTGATAAAGAAGGGGGCTATTCAGAAAAATCAGTTGGATTTGTTGAGCTATAAACAAGATTGGTGGATAAAATGAAAATGAAAACTCTATTTTTAGGATTCCTTATATGTTTGGTGGCATTTCCAAACATATCTTCTGCAAGCAGCCCATATGGAGAAATGCAGGTTTATTTCAATGACAGATTATTGCCTGGCTCTGAAGTTGCAAAACCTACTTTAAAAATAGGGGAGCCATTTAACGTGAGTATAAATCTCACTGTTTACCAAAAATCCGAAGTCTCGGTAATGTTAAGTGAAATTGGTGATGGAGATTTTGTAATTTTGAATGGATTCACGAAAGAAATGAATAAATATGGCTCAAAAGTCATGGAAAAAGACTCCTCTAAGGTATTTGAATGGACGGTAATTCCTACTGAAAATTGGGCTGGTGGTTCTATACCAGTTAACTTTGTTTATCAAATTAATGATTTTGAAACGGGGAAAATTTTAGTTAACAGTGGATTCACAATTGCTTATCCATATATTTCCAACGAATACTACGAAGGCGAAATTCCCACTTCTGAAGAGCAACCAGCCTCAGAAACCGAGCCTTCGTCCACATCTGCATCTGCTCCAGCTTTTACACTTGCCGGTGCGCTTTTGGTTCTTGCATTGGCTTTTGCCCTGTTCCGCAGGTGAAATCTTGCTTAAAACTCCATTTTTTGAGCTTATCCTGAGATATGTGCATCAAAAGAGGGAACAAAAGAAGTAAATTTTAAGTTGAGATAAGCTCGCCTGTCAGAAAAGCTGGTTCATTGAACCCTGCGACAGATGAACTTACCCGATAAAAACTGCCAAAACAGGATAGATACTTATCTAAATCCGGTAAACTTCTCTTTCACGGCACCGCACACAGGACACCTATCTGGAGCCTCCCCTTCGAGAGTGTACCCACACACTTCGCAGATGTGGACGGGCCCGAGTTCGACGTCATTTCCTGCATTAACCGCATCGAATGCTTTTTCAAAGAGCTGTTTGTGCAGTTTTTCAGTGGCATAGGACCATTCGAAACTTCTCTGTGCGAGTTTTTCTTCCTGGAACTTTGCTACTTCTATGTACACGGGATACATTTCCTCTATTTCGAATGTCTCGCCGTCGATTGCGAGTTGAAGGTTTTTCAGGGTATCCCCCGGCCCGAAGGCTGCCATGCTGTTTGCGACAAAGCCCCCGTTGAGGTGTTTCAACGCCTTGTAGTGGTCGCCTGCATGTACATATTCGGCATGGGAGATTGCCCGGAATAAGCGGGCTACATTTGTGTAATTTTCTTTTTCGGCCTGGTTTGCAAAGTGCAAATATCTCATATGGGCCTGGCTTTCCCCACCAAATGCATTGATCAGATGCTGTTCTGTCATTTTTTTCATTTAAATAACCCCTAATTTATAAAATTCGACAGTTTATATGCTCAGGACTTACGTACTTAATGAGTAAAATAAAGTGTGGTCAGGTCTGTCACAGATATTCTTATCGAGACCTTTTGAAGTTTCATGCTATTTCTTCGGTTTAACTGTGTAAGTCCGAGTTCACGCTTTATTTGAGTTTAGAGAATAAAAGTCTTTTTAATCTGTTTAATTATTTTGTACAGTTTTTTCTAAATTATGATTACACACTACATAGGTGAACGTGCATTTTTTACATCGACTTTTACATTATTTTCTACAGAGGTATTGCAAACTATGTTTCAAAAACTCTGCTTTCCTGTGCAATTTCCTTAATAAATAATATTCCTAAATCTTTCATGCCAACTTTCTCTGCAACAGCTTCGGAGCTTGCATTTTCAATATGGCAATATGCCCTTATCTTTTTCTCACTTTGAGATTTGAGATTCTGCAACAATGCTTTTGTTGCCTCGGTTGCATAGCCATTATTCTGGAACTCCCTGTTAATGGACCAATAAATCTGTATGTCTTTTCCGTTGAAATCAGGAGCATAACCCACAGAACCAATATAATCATTTGTGTTTTTAATTGCAATTGCAAAAGACACTGCATCCATGTCCTCTGAATAAGAATTTATAGTATAATCAAACAATTCTCTGATTCCGTTTTCAGTTTTCTGCTCATTAGAAAATAATAGATATTTGGTAGCTTCGGGATCTGTCATAAAATTGTGAAAAGCTTCAAAGTCTCCTCTTTCAAATTTTCGGATTACCAGCCTTTCGGTTTTTATTTCCCTGGTGATTTTCATTTTATTCTCCTTTTTCGGTTCTTCGGTGTTTCGAGTGGGTAATTAATATCCATTTCCTAAATGTAAGAGTTGCAGATATAATATTTTTAAACATTTTTCAGGTTGGCTATTTTAATCGGGAGAACATATTTATATTTTTCATAATAGGACTCATGCAACGGAATTTCGATGTCGTTGAAACTGAAAACTCCTAAGCCTTTGTTTTTATTGTCTCCTATCCACAAAACATTGGAATAAAAATCATCAGTAAATTTGCCCGGATGTTCGCATTCCGGAACAATCAGTAAATCTGGATTGTATGGAAGAATTTTCTCATACTTTTTCCTGAATGTCATATTACAATTCCAGGTTACAATTCTCATTTTGACACCATTAAAATGATGATATCCAACGTTGATACGTTTTCAAAGTGATGATTCTTCAGTGCATGCTCATTTTTCAGAGATCTTGTGATATTTTTGATTGAGACTATTAAAAAAGTAGATGATTTCTCTCTCTACTTTTTCCGGCGCGATTGATGATTTCTCTCTGATTCTCAAAGCACATCGGTTTCAGCCATTCGTTTAAGGTTGATGCAATTCTCCTCGGGGGCTATCAAAAATACAAAAATAAAGGTAGGGGAGACCTGGGTCACATACTCGAGCAGTACCGAACACAACAGTGCGTCCGAAAATGAGGTCCGTTCTTACAACATTATCACTCTTTCCATAGAAGGGCTGGAAATCAGCAGGAGGACTATTCCTACCCGCAATTTCCTTTTCATTACGGCAAAAATTGATAGGGAAATTCAGTTAACCTCAGAGATTTGTCACTCAGTTAAGTCCAGTGATCCTGTCATTTTTGGTAACTCGTCAACTCCAGTAGTAAGATGTTCTTTCGAAAAAGCCACCTCTTTGTCTAATATGATAATAATGGCAGCAACGACAGTAACAACCACAGTTTCAATGCACTTTTCAAATTGGGTCATTTGCAGAGCTTCCTGCTAGATATTGATGCAAATGTGAATGAGAATCATTGCCAGAACACTTTTTCCGTTTTTTATGCAGATCAGCTGATAATCACTCCCATAGCCGTATCCAATTTCCTGAGAATTCTAAATTTACGTTTCAACATAGTATTTATTTTGGGATAGCTCCCCATCCTTATCTTCAACATCGTCTAATTGTTTTATTTTTCTATTTTTCCAGATTAACAGAGCAACTACAGAAATCATTATTCCGGAAATTATAAACATTAAGGCAATTCCTCTGCCTTCTCCCGATCCTACAATTAAACCAGCTGTTCCAACCAGCAAACCGTCAGATTCTAAAAGTGGATTGAAAATCTTATCTGCTAAAAAACCTGCAACTGCAAAAGCTATGATGGAGCCAAGATAGGTAACCATAGAAATAATCGACCATATACGCCCCTGTTTACTGTTCTCAATGTTTTTTCGAATTAAAACTTCAATAGCGGTGTTAATAAAAGGCAATGTGGAAAAAAACATAAATCCTGCTAAAGTAATAAAAATTACATTTGTTGAGAGTCCAAGATTAGCAAAAAATATACCTGATACAAATAATGAGATAGATAATGTTTTTACATATTTGTTTTTGCTGCCATATACCCCAATAAACAAGCTTCCAACTAATATGCCGGATGCACAGATTGATTGAATGGTTCCAACTGCTTTTACTGTTGTTAAATTTAGCATCATTGGAATAAAAAGAGATTGAAGCAATCCAACAAAAAAGAGTATGAGTGTGGTAGTTATTACCAGATTAACTATTCCTCTATTTTTTGAAAATTCCTGAATGCCTTCTTTAAGATCAGCCATGTTGTTTTGTTCTTGTTTCGTTATTTGGGTTCTGCTTAAGATTTTTCTTATCCATATAACAATGGAGCTGGCAATTAAGAATGTGGTAACATCAATTAAAAAAACAAATTTGATATCCATTATTGTGAGTATAATCCCGGCTAAAAATGGGGAAATCAAGTATTGAGCTGAACTTGCTAATTGCATTAATCCACTTGCTTTAGCATATTGATTTTCAGGTAGAAGGTCAGTAATCAGGGCCTTATAGGCTGGTTCCTGAAAAGCTGAAAAAACTGAGCTGATTGCAATCCCAAGGTAAATTTGCCAGAGTTCAATATTGCCTTTTAGCATCATAGCAAATATGAAGAGAAGCCCAAGCGTTGATCCTAAATCCCCTAAGATCATCATTAAACGTCTGTCATGACGATCTGCCAGTATACCTCCGTAGGGCTTTAGTAAGAAGGGGGGCAAAAAAGCACACATAAGTATAAAGACGTAGCTTGAAGCTGTACCGGTTTGTTGATATACGTATATTCCTAAGGAAAAAGTAGTAAGGCCACTACCTATTATTGAGATGAATTGTCCAAACCAGATAAAAAGAAATTTGGAATAGTGATCTGTACAATTATTTGTCACTCAGTTAACTCCAGTGGTCCTTTCATTCTCGGTAACTCGTCAACTCCAGTAGTAAGATGTTCTTTCGAAAAAGCCATCTCTTTGTCTAATATGATAATAATGGCAGCAACGACAGTAATAAGCACAGTTTCAATACACTTTGCAAATTGGGTCATCTGCAGAGCTTCCTGCAAGAAATTGATGGAAATGTGAACGAGAATAGCTGCCAGAACACTTTTTCCGTTTTTTATGTAGATCCAGCTGACGATCACTCCCATAGGGACGATGCTGACAAAAAAATTCACTGCATACCAGACATTCTCATGAAAAATCTCGTACTGATACATGTTATTAACGAAGATCAGCGGGAAGTGCCAGAGCGACCAGAGTATACTGAAAAAAATCGATGCCGTAAAGAAAGTGTGCCGGCTTTGCAGACTTTCAAAGCCGTATCCTCTCCATCCAAGCTCTTCAAAAATCGAAGCCAGGATAAGAGTAAGAAACGCGGGGACAAACCCTGATGAAAAAGAGTATTCTTCAGCAAATTGAAATTGGGACGTCGATCCACCAAATGGAAGAGAAAGGAAAATAGATGCCAGAACAGTGAGTGGCATTAGTAACATAAATGCCAGTAACACTTTTGGGTTTATTAACCTGAGATTAATAAACCGATTGATAAAATCCTTTTTTAAATCCGAATTTTTGGATGTAAATATCATAAATAGTGCAACAAAAAAAGGTACCATCAGTCCTAGTAACGCTAATAATATATACAGTCCACTATCATCATGAAAACTTAAATATGCCGCTGAAAACCAGAGAGCATAGGTTATAATATAAACCATAATATAATAGGTTCTGGGTTTGTACTTATAGCTAGGAATCATCTTTCTTCCACCTTTTAATTACCATGACAGTTTCTGATTTTTTGCTATTCACCCCTATTTTTGCAGTCAAAAGTAATAAATTCATTCTCAATTTTTTATTTTATAAAAAACATGACTGGTTATAATCGCGGTTTACATTATTTTATGTCATATGTGCATTTTCATTTGAACATTCATGACGTTTTATGTAACGAATAGATTTGAATCACACAGATGCGTTTTATATAATGAGTAACAATAAATAATTTACCGGAAAGATGTGAATAAATGAAATATATGGTATTTGATAGTCTAATTTTTCCTGTATAAATGAATGTTTTTATCTAATTCCAGTATCCTGTTCTGACCATTCCAGCGTATTGGTCGAAATGATTAAGAATAGTGTTTAGGCTTCGCCGGACTAACACAAACTCTTAGCCACGAGTCTGTGGAAATCAGTTAAATACTAATATACAAATCCCTATACCGTAAAAACTGGAGACTGATATTATGGACCGGGAAATAAGGATACTCCACACCGCAGACACGCACCTGGGATACCGGCAGTACCACAGCGAGGTACGGAGGCAGGACTTTTTTAAGGCTTTTGAGACGGTCATTCAGGACGCAGTTGACATGCAGGTCGATGCTGTCGTGCATGCGGGAGACCTTTTTGATTCGAGGAATCCGACCCTTGAAGACCTCCTTGAAACCATGAATATCCTCTCCCGGTTGAAGGCTGTAGACATACCTTTTTTTGGCATTGTCGGGAACCACGAAAGCAAGCAAAATACCCAGTGGCTGGACCTCTTTGAGGAGATGGGGCTTGCGGAAAGGCTCGGAAAAACGCCTAAGCTTGTCGGGAATACGACAATCTACGGGATTGACAGCGTCCCCAAGTCAAAGATTCCTCTTTACGATTATTCAGGGTTTGAATTGCCCGATTCCCTGCCGGAAAACTGCAAAAAGCTTCTTGTGATGCACCAGATCGTACAGCCTTTCCCGTATGCGGACTGGGACTGCGCCGAGGTGCTCGAAAACCTTCCCTTTAAAGTTGACGCAATTCTCCTCGGGGACTACCACAAATACGAGAAAATAAAGGTAGGGGAAGAAGAGACCTGGGCCACATACTCAGGCAGTACCGAACGCAACAGTGCGTCTGAAAATGAGCCCCGTTCTTACAATATTATCACTCTTTCCGGGGAAGGGCTGGAAATCAGCAGGAGGACTATTCCTACCCGCAATTTCCTTTTTATCACGGCAAAAATCGACGGAGAAGAAAAGCCTTACGAGCAGATCTTTTCTGCAATAAATGAACATCTTGAAGAGATTCCCGAATCTGTCGTGTTTCTGGACATCTCAGGAAATTCAGACTCAGTTCTTTCTTTCAGCGAGATCGAAGAATACCTGTTAAGCAAAGGAGCTCTTGTATCAAAGGTGAAAGATGCCAGGATAAAAGAGACCCTTCCCGAAGAGGTTGCGAAAGTCGCATTTTCCGATCCGGACCATGCGGTTGCCGAAGAGATCCGCAGGATGAGTTTAAACGATGGTGGCCTGATAGTCGATGAAATCATCCGGAGCCCTGATGTGGTAAGGTCAAGGGTGGACGAAGAAACCGAAAACCGGCTTTTGAGATTGATTGAAACGATAGATTTCGAAGACCCGGATTTCAGGATAGAGATCCCTGCCAGCCCTATAAGTTCTACAGACTCTATTGATCCTGTAAGCCCTATAAACCACCCTGTAAGTTCTGCTGACTCGGTCAGCGCTGTTAGTCCTGAAAGCTCTGCTGACCATGTCAGTCCCGACATAATTGAAAATAATGAAAAACCTATTCCGGCAGTTGAGGCTGAAAAGATTGAAACTCTTGACCCTGCCGGAGAAACCGAATTTGTGGCGGGAATTGCCGGTAAAACTGAAACCTTTCGGGCTCCTGTCAGAATTAAAAACTCTGAATCTCTTAACGAAGCTCTCAAGAAGAGTTATGAAGCTCCTGATAAGGTACGTGAAGCCCCTGATGTGAACCCTGAACCTCCTGAACCCCTTCCGGCATTTAAAAATATCGGCTCCCCTGAAACCTTCGGGTCGTGTGAGACTACTGTTTCATCAGAGGTTCCTGAAAAGGGCGGGGAAAGGACTGAGCTTGAGGATGATGCCGTAAATAAAACCGAAAAAGAGACAGGAAAGCTTTCCGGGTTCGGAGTAGAAGCAGGTTCCGAAAAAGAAGATGCGGATAGGATTGAAAAACCTGCTCATGTTCCGGATAAAGCTGAAAAACCGGTAAAACAGAGCCAGAGGAAAGGAAAAGGAAAGTCTGCTGTGCCCAGACAGTATAACCTTGGTGATTACCTGTGAAGCTGAAAAACCTGTACATAGAAAATATTCGGAGTTACAGAAAGCTGGACTTCACTTTTGAGGACGGAGTGACCGTAATTTCCGGGGTAAACGGGAGCGGGAAATCAAGCCTGCTTGAAGCCTGCTTCATGGGGCTTTTCGGGAGCAAAATCCTTTCAAAGGACTTTGTGCTTGCGGATATGATCTTCAAGGGGGCTGAGACTGCAAAAATCAATCTGGGATTCGAACATCTCGGAAAGGAGTATCTTATTGAACAGGCTTTCAGGTATTCTTCAAAAAGTGAAAACGCTTCAAGCTCAAAGTGCGTGCTCTATGCTGACGGGGAAAATATTATTGACCAGGCGACCCGCACCTATGAAGAGGTCCGTACCCTCCTGAATATGGATGAAGAGGCATACCGGAACTGCGCTTACATCCGGCAGGGGGAAATTGACGTGCTTATCAATGCAAAGCCAAAGGACAGGCAGCGCATGATCGATGACCTGCTCCAGCTTGGAAAGCTTGAGGAATATCGCGAAAGGACAGGGTATGCAAAGACAGCTGTCCGAAGGCTTGAAAGGGATACAAAAAACAGCCTCGTGGGCGTGAAAGCCGAAATCGAAGGGATTGAGAGTACGGAGCCAGTTAAAGCCCTAAATGGGCTCAAGCAAAAGGCGAAAGAAACTGATGGCTCATTAAAAGAACTTAACGAGAAAAAAGATTATGCTGCTGCCCGTAAAGGAGAACTTGACCTCAGGATTGCCGAGTACAGGGAACGCCTGCAGGAAATTGAGGTTTTGAAAGAGGCTATCCGGAAGACTCAGGAAGATAAAGCCGGCTGTTTTAAGGAAAAAGAAGCTTTTTCCGGGGAAGTCCAGGGACAGAGGCGCATTTTGCTTGAGCTCGGGGAAGAAAACACCGGTTTAAGAGATGATTGCGGCTTTGGAGACCTTGAAATTGAAGCCCTGCTTTTACATCAGGAAAAAGAGGAATCTTCTGCTAGGGAAAAGGTAAATGCCGTATCAAAAGATCTTGCTCTCCTCCTGAAAGAAGGAGAAACAGGTTCACAGGCCTTATGCGAGCTTGAAAAAGAAAAAACTCAGGCTGAGCGCACCCTGCTTGAGTGCAGGACCAGTATCGGGGCTGCAAATAAGGAAATTGAAGGGTACAGGGAAAACATAAGGAAGCTCGAAGAGGAAAGCAAAGGGCTTAGAGAAAAAGCAGGTTTTAAAGCAGCCTCAGGCGCTGCGGATGAAATTGCCCTGTTGATAAAGGAGTTTGAAGAAAAGGAAAGCCTTCTCAGAGACCGGAAAAACGAGGCATCAACAAAACTCGGGCTTTCCCTTAAGGAAAAAGAAACCTGCGACCTGAACCTTGTCGAACTCGAAAAGGAGCTGCAAAACGCCGGGGCTGCAGTCCGGAAAGGAAGCACGGAAATCGAGGCTCTTGAAAAGGAACTCAGGGAGAACTCAAAAGCTGTACTGGATATTCAGGAGCAGAAGTCCGAGGTTTTGGCGGAGCTGAAGGGGCTCGGTTTTGCCGCAGACCAGCTCGAAAACCTTGAAGATTTCAGCGAGCTCCTGCTGGAAAACAAAAGCAGGCTGCATGGAAAGGAAAAAGAGCTTGAGGCTACTCTAAGGGAACTTGAAAACAACATTCGTAAAAACCGAGAACTGTTCGCCGCGGGAAAGTGCCCCACCTGCGGGCAGGAACTCAAAGGGTCGGAAATTGCCTGTACAGCCGAGGAATGCGAAGATAAAAAGGAAAAACTCGCCTCGGAACTTGCGGACATAAAAGTCCAGCACGCGGAACTTGAGAAAAAAATCACCCGGCTCAAGGATGCAAAGAAGCTGGAAAAGCGAATCTCGGATTATGATATTGAAATCGAAAAACTCCAGGAGAAAGCAAAAGCCTCCGGGAAACTGATAGAGACGCACAGGGCCCGGATAGAGGAAGACGCTCTCAAGCTTGAGAGCCTTGATAAGCGAAAACAGGAACTTGAAACCTCAGGGAGACAACTCCTTTCGGACATCAAGACCCTGCAGGTCCAGGAAGCTGAGGCTCGGAAAGCGCATATTGAAGGTGAAAAAACTCTCATTGAGGTAAAGACCCTTGACAGGAAGCTTGCCGAAAATACCGCTGAAATCGAATCCCTTAACGGAAAAATCCGTACCTCCCTTGCCCTGATCGAAAATTACGGGGAAAGGCTCGGGGAATTAAATGATAAATTAAAGGCTTTAGCAGAAAAGGAAAACCTCTCAAAAGAAAAACTCAAGGCTCTTGAACTCGCCCTCGAAGCTGCGCAGAAAAAGGAAAACGAGGCCAAAAAAGCCCACTCCGAAAGTGAAAAACTCCTCGGGCAGGCAAAAAAGCTCCAGGCTAACCTGCTTAGCATGGAAAACATCAAACATAAAATCTCCGAGCTTGAGGCTGCCATAAGGAATCTTGCAGAAAAGGTGGGTTTCTTAGACCGTGAGATCCTTGAACGCAGTGAGAGGATAAGGCAGCTGGGAGAAAAACTGGAAGGAAACAGGCTTTCCGAACTCCAGCAGAAGCGAGCCCAGTTTGAACAGGCGCAGGCAAAAATCACCGAGAACATCCGGGAAAAAACCGAAGAAAAAGATTCCCTTCTCAAAGAAATCGGCATGCTTGAAAACAGCTTAAAACGCCTCAGGGAACTTAGAAAGGAACTGAAAGCCCTTGAAAACAGGCAGCTCTACCTTGAAGCCGTCTACAGCAATGCCGAAGAACTTGAAAATACCTATATCCGCGTCCGGGCAGATATGCGGGCAAGGAACATAGGTGCCCTCTCCGTCCTCTTAAATGAGATGTTTGCTTTCATGTACACAAACAACGCTTACTCTCACATCGAGCTTGATCCCGAATACAACCTGACCGTCTACAGAAAAGACGGCACCCCCCTCGAACCCAAACTCCTCAGCGGAGGTGAACGTGCAATCTTCAACCTTGTCCTGCGCTGTGCCATCTACAGGCTCCTTGCCCTTGGCTTTGGCGGAGATAAAGCCGACGGCCTCCCTCCCATGATCCTTGACGAACCCACCGTTTTTCTGGACCGCGGGCACATCAGGCAGCTCTTGAAACTCATAGACATGATGCGCAGCATCGGAGTCGGCCAGATCATAGTGGTCTCCCACGACGACTCCCTCATCGATTCCGCAGATCACGTCTTCCAGGTAGAAAAAGATCCTCTCACCAATATGTCCTCAATTACAAGGCTGTAAAAAACAAGGCTGCAAAAAGGCTTCATTTTTTGGCTTTTATTACCAGTACACGAGGTAGTTGAACAGTTCGTCAGTCTGCTCCTGATATCCTTCAAAAAATCTGTAGTCTTTTATCAGGTAGCCTTCGTCCTCAGAGGAGAGGTCTTCAAGAAAGCCGTACCAGTAGACAACCATGCCTTCTCCGAAAATATCGGCATACTCCCGGAACTGTTTCTTTGCGTAATGTTTGTGTTCGAAGTCGTCCCCGAAAAGGGCTTTGCTTTCAATCCAGCTGACCATATGGTCTTCTATGAAGATCGGGTTTGAAAGGACGAAATCCGGGGTCTTGCCATCTCCCTTAGCCCTGATTTCAGCTTCGGTGCAGTAGGCAATCTCCCTGTCGTCAAGCCATTTACGGACGATCTCCTCCCCCATTTCGCCTTTTCTGCACTGCATCTCATGGGCACGGGGAGAAAAGAAATAATCGGCATTAAGGGCTTTTCGGACCTCTTTTCTCAGGCGGCGGTTTTCTATGCAGTCGAGGTGCTTGAAGAGCCAGTTAATGCTTTTTCGGGAGAAGTCGCAGTTCTTGAGAATCAGGGAAGCCATGAGGGTCGGAGGGAAGTACGTATATTCTGCAAGTTCAAGAATAGACCTGCCCTGCTTCCACTTCATAAAGAGCTCCTTTTCCCTGGAATAGACCCTCCTGTGTTTGAATCTTGTCATTTTCACGATCTTCTGGTTAAGAATGGTAGCAAGCATGCCCGCAGGTCTGGAATATTCTTCTGAGAGGCGAAAAACGTCTCCAAAGTTGTGCAGGGAACTGTATATTTTCTGGTATGTCTGGAGGTCCATTCTCAATCATCATAGTCCTGTTCTTTTTAAAATAGAAATATAAAATCAAATAACATGAATGAATGTGAACTTTTTACAGCACGCAGGAGTTTTTGCAGGAGTTTTCTTAAATCCAAACCGTTAATCCCTCTTCTTCACACTCTTACAACAATTCTCCTGCTGTACTTGAGAAAGTAAAATCTAAGAAGGTAATAAACGGAGTCAAGCCCAATGCCGGAAGGCATTCATCAGGCTGGTTCTGCATGCCTGTCTGGAAACTCAGGAAACGAAGAAAGCATTTTTCTCATTTTTTGGGCTCGTACGTTTTTTCCGTAACTCCGACCTGCGGCTCCGTTTTAAATTAATTTGAATAATTCCGGATAATGATAAGTTCACTCCAGGTCAATTCCAAAGATCAATTCCAAAGGTCAATTCCAAAGGTCAATTCTACATTTCCTCTAACCAGTTCGACGAACTTCGGTTCACTTCGTTAATTTCGAATTTGCCTGAAGTTACCCTAAATTAATTCTGCTCTTATAAGTTAATTTTGACTTATTTCAGTTTTATCTCTTTTCTCAAAGATCTCTTTTCTCAAAGAGGAATTTTTAACTCCAGAACTCCTCCTCGTAATTATCGGGGAGGTCTATATCCATAACTTCATCAAGTTTTTTGCGTTTATCCCTGTTTTCAGCCGTTTTTCCTGGTTTTTCCTCCCTACTGGAAAGATAAATATTTTTCTTTTCTTCTTCGTCACAGGAGGAAAATATTGTTGAATGCTTATCCCTGGAGATTATTTTCTCCTGAACTTTTGGTTTTTCCTGAGCCTTTGGCTGGAGCTTGGCATATATAATCTTGCTTTCTTCTTCGGCCGGGTCTTTTTTCAGCCTTGCTTCCAGCCTGAGGGAAGCTTTCTCAGCCTCGCTAGAAACCTGCCTGCCTTGAAGCCTTTTCTCGGAATCTTCTTCCGAATCTTTCTCCATTTTTTCGTCCACAATTGCTTCTTGGCGTCCGAAGAAACATTTCCGGGCATCTTTTTCCTGAGAAGGTTTTGCTCCCTTTCTTTCAAGATGTCCTTCGGGAGGTCTTTCTACCGGTCTTGTAGGAGTCCAATCTCCTTTTCCGGAGATGTTCATTCGGGGCAGAGGCTGTCTCCCTAACTTACGAAAGGTGTCTTCAGCGTAGGTATCTTTATTCCGGTCATCCCTGCCGGACCTTACTTTACTTGTTGCATTGTAGCCTATAATACAGGTAGGTTCTCTTGTTCTCCATTCCAGGCAGAAGAGGTGGCATTCCCGCCCTTTACATGTCTGGTTTTCATCAAGTGGGCAAACTTCTGGGAGGGTCATAATACTATGAATACGCAGAATATAAAAAATAGTTAACGGTAATAAAATAGAAGTAAAATGATCAGAGCCTTTTCAGGGCTTCTGCAATAAGAGGAGCAACACTCAGCAGACTTTCGGCCTTTTCGAGGGTATCGGTTGCGATTATATCTTTTACTCCCGCGTTGAACAGCCTTAAAGCTGCATTTCTTGTAAGGACAGGGTGCACACAGGCAAGGTGTACATCAATTGCTCCCTGGGCTTTGAGCATCCTGACCGACTCTGCCATCGTCCCTCCGGTTGCAATCATGTCGTCTACAAGGACAACGTGCCTGCCGGTTACATCAAGGTTTTTTGTCTTGATCACAACGGTATCTCCGCTGAGCCTTGTTTTCTGAAGGTGGTCGTGGTCAAAACCATGCCCTGCAGCCACATTCTTTACAAGTCCCTGAGCTCCTTCGTCGGGGGCGACCAGCATTGGGTTTTCGAGGCCCGAACCTGCAATGTATTCCCCCACAAGGCTTGCCGCATCAAGATTTACGGCAGGGCAGGGGAAGTGATCAAGTATACTTCTTTCGTGAATGTTTATCGTAAAGATCCGGCTGGCGTTAATGCAGCGAGCAATAGCGCGGGCACTTATGGACTCGCCCGGCTTGAACTTCTTGTCCTGCCTGGCATATCCCATGTAGGGGATCACAACATTTATTTCGGCTGCGCCCTCACAGGCATCGATAAGCTGGAGCAGGGCAACAAAATCGGAATCCGTGGGCGTGCTCTGGATAATGGTCACTTTTTCGTTTTCTATTTCGTCTGCGATTCTAAGGTAAAGTTCTCCGTCAGGGAAACGGTTAAACTCGCAGAGTACAGGCTCTGTTCCGAGAGCCCTGGCCGTGCGGCTGGCAAGTAACTGTGATGCTGGTCCACCTATGATCTTCAAGATTCATACCTCAGTTTGCCGTCTTGATATATTCCATCCTTTAAAAATCTTATTTTAAATGGACCCCCATTTTTCCGGTTTTTATCCCTCGGACCTTTACCCCTTGAGCTTTTCAAGCACCCTGATATTTCTTATCAGGGTATGCGGATAGTTCCCGGTTTCATCCTTCTCGGCAGATTTTACCATGTCCCAGACGGTAAGCAGCGCAACCGAAACTCCTGTCAGAGCTTCCATTTCAACTCCTGTTTTCCCGACGGTCCGGACCTCCACAACCGCAGAAACCGAATCTTTCCCTATCTCCAGGTCTACATCTATCCCGGTTATCGGGATCTGATGGCACATAGGAATGGTCTCGGGAGTTTTTTTAACTGCAAGCACGGCTGCGACCCTTGCAGTTGCAAACACATTTCCTTTTTCCACGGTTCCTGTCCTTATTTTTTCCATGGTTTCTGCGGAAAGTACGATTTCTCCTGCAGCCCTTGCCATCCTGAGAACATTGTTTTTTTCGCTTATATCAACCATTCGCGCCCTGTCGGCTTCAATATGAGTAAATGATTTTTCCACAAAAATCACCGCGTTTTTCTTAGCTCCGGAACTCTACGTATCTATCTGGAAGGCTATAGAACTTTTAATCTTTTTGTAATTTCTGAACTTTTACCCGGGATCTCTTTGCTAGAAGTATATTTTCTCCGCAGTCCCGGGTTGTTTTATTTTCTGTTAGGCAAATTTCTGTTCAGTAATTTCTGTTAAGCAAATTTATTAGTGAATTTTCTTTTCAGCATATTTTCTGTTAAGCAGACTTTCTGTTCAGTCAATCCGAATTTGTTTCCGCTGCGAATAGTCCTCAATTGCCTGTCCCATTTTTTCTACCAGTTCCTCGGCTTCTTCAAGGTTAAGCTTTACAACTTCTTCATCTTCCCCATGGAAAATCGTAAGCCTTATTCTTGTCCTTTCGATTTCCACATCTATTTTTCTCTCAAAATCGTGTGTCATACTCTGTTCCCCCTTCATGGTATAGAATTTATGTTGCAATACAGAAATATTACTTTTGCATTACTTCAATCACTTTTGCATTACTTCAGTTTTTTCAGCTACTATTTGAGTATTATCCGAACCATTTTTATCCGAACCATTTTTATCCGAACCATTTTTATCCGAACCATTTTTATCCGAACCATTTTTATCTGAGCTTTTTTTATATGATTTACTTTGATCTGAGTGTTGCCTGATTTTTATCTATATATTGCTTCTATTGCTTCCGTACCATTTTCAGAGCTATTTTAGCTGCAAGTCTTTCATCCGATTCCTGCTTCTTTGATTATTTCAGAAATCTTCCCAATCACGTCAGTTGCAAGCAGTGCATTTCCCGCTTTTTCGAAAGCCAGGTCTCCGGCTGCCCCATTAATGTAAGCTGCACAGGCTGCGGCAAGGAATGCCGGGTTTCTGGAAAATAGCGATCCTGTAATGCCTGCCAGTACGTCTCCGGTCCCTCCTACGGTCATGCCCGGGTTTCCTGTCCTGTTCAGAAGGGTCTGTTTTCCGTCAGAAATAATGTCCACCTTTCCCTTCAGGAGAGTCACCACGCCTTTTTCCGCCGCAAATTCCCTGACAGCTTTTTCGCGGGTTTCAGGGGAATCCGGAGTTTCCATGTCTCTCAGGCGCGCAAATTCTCCTGCGTGCGGGGTCACTATTATTTCACAGTTCCCTGCAAGGGTTTCAAAGAGAGTGCCTGAGAGGGCTGCAAGGGCATCGGCATCCAGGACTGCTTTTCGGCAGAAGGGCAGGAGCTTTCGAACGGTTTCAAGAGTCTCTGTTGCTCTCCCAAGCCCCATTCCCATTACAACCACATCATGGGAGTTGATAAGGTCAGGGAGGATGGACAGGTCTTCGGGGCAGAGTACGCTGGAAAAGAGTTTCCGGACAATAAGGTCCGGAGAGTAAGAAGCTACAATTCCGGCTACGGATTCGGGCACTGCTACTGTTACCAGATCCGCTCCTGCCCTGAGGGCTGCAAGGGCTGCAAGCGCCGGCGCTCCGGAGTAAGGGCCTCCCCCTATGACCAGGATCCTCCCGGCATTTCCTTTGTGTGCTTCAAGCTTTCTCTTCTTAAGCATCTGCAGGTCACCGGGGCCTGTATAGTGTTCTGCATCTGCGCAGACTCCGATCTCTGCAACCTTTATCGTGCCTGTATACTCTTTTGCCTGCTCATCTAGGAGTCCGGCTTTCATGCGGTGAAAAGTTACGGTAAGGTCGGCATATACGGCTTTTTCAAAGTTTCCTCTGTCAGGGTCAAGCCCGGAAGGGACGTCGACGGCAATTATGATTTTTCCTGCTTTCCCTTCGTTATTTATAAGGTCTATTGCAGTTGACTCGGGCTCCTTTATGTTTCCCTTAACCCCTGTGCCGAAGATGGCATCAACAAGCAGGTCGGCTTCCGAAAACAACTCGGAAACTGCAAGCTGGCCTGAATCTCTGATTTCAAGGGTCTGTACTCTGCTGAACTTTAACAGGGAATAATTGTGATACGCTTCTTCAGTTCCTATATCCCGGTCTTTTCCGAGCAGAATCACCCTTACAATGTATCCGGGAATGCCTGCAAGGTGTCTTGCAGCAACAAAAGCGTCACCACCGTTATTTCCTCTGCCTGCCACAAACAGTACCTTTCCGCTGCCAAGTTTTTCCTTTACACTCTGTGCAATAGCTGCACCTGCATTTTCCATTAACTGAAGTGGAGACAGTCCCAGATATGAACAGTTGGTATCGATCGCCTTCATCCGTAAAGAACTTATATATTTCATGCTGGTTGCCTGCAGGTCTTTTAATCTGTTATCTTTTTATGAAATCTGAATTCTTTATATTAATAATCCGAATTTTCTATATTACCTGAATTTCCTGACTGCTTTTATACTGAGATATTTTTAGCTGAATAAAATTCATCTGGTGTCATTAAGTATATACGCTACATTCCAATATAACATGTATACCGTGTAGAGTCATACCGGTAGATCCACACCGTGTAGAGTCATACCGTGTAGAGTCATACCGTGTAGATCCACACCGTGTAGAGCCCTGTTGAAAACCTCAGGAAACCGGGCTATGCTGCAGGAAAGAAGTCTGTACGGAGATTTGAGCCGGAGTATTCTTTTGAGTCTTGATTTCATACTTACTCGGAATAAGTAGCTTCATTAACGGTAACAGATGTATAGTAGGAGGAACTAAAAACTAAAGTTAGCAGATTTGAGGAAGTAGCTTCTTCATTATCTAAAAACGGATTAATGTTCAGTATTTAAATTCTAAAACCGAAAATGAAGTTGAGTCTTAAAATTATTTCATATAGTATGTTCGGTATTGAAATAATCTTAAATAGCCTTATGCCTAACAATTAATGTTTTTACTTCATTCCTTAATCGTGATTCAAATAGAGAAAAATGTGAAAAATTGTAGCCAGGCAGGTATATACTAAATGTTTGCTTTCCTTTTCACATGTCTGGACTTACAGGAGAGCAGGAGGACAACTTTTGTCTAATTCTTTAAAAGATGCGGATAGCAGCCTTAAGAGCGCGGTTAAACCCAGGTATCTTATCCTGGGGAGCGGCAGTATTGGTTTTGCGCTTGCAAAAGAGCTTAGGGAAAGTAATAAACTTGTAATTATTGTAGATAAGGATGAAGCCAAGGTTGAGACTCTCAGAGAAGAAGGCTTTGAAACCATTCTCGGCGATATCTCTGACCCCGAGCTTATTAATAATATTGACCTTAAAAATGTCGTTGCAATACTCTTCCTTAGTTCTAACAATGAGGCTAACAGGAAAGGAATTGAAAACTTCAAGAAAGTATTAAACCCTGATATCCAGATCTTTTCTCGTTCTTCGGATATAATCAACAAAGAAAAGATGGAAGACCTGGGGGCAGATTACGTTTTTATGCCCTCTAAGCTTGTTGCAAGCTCCCTTTCCCGTTCCCTTGAGAGAGCCGAGTCAGTTCACAGGGGTAACAGACTTGCCAGGTGGCTGAAAGGGATAAGAGACAAAAAACTTGCTATAGTAATCCATGACAACCCCGACCCCGATGCGATCTCAAGCGGGCTTGCGTTAAAGGAAATTTCAAAAAGCCTGGGGGTCGAAGCCAATATTCTTTACCACGGCAAGATCGGGCATCAGGAAAACAAGGCTTTTGTAAACCTTCTCGGGATCGACCTCAGCAAGATGGAAGAGCATGACCCGAAGGACTTTGATGAAATTGCCCTGATAGATTGCTCTATCCCTGGCGTTAATAATATGGTACCCCCCAACTCTTATGTGGGGATCGTTATAGACCACCACCCTCCCGGAGAGACTGAGATAAAGGCTGATTACATAGACATCCGGCCCAACTTCGGGGCAACAGCCACTATAATGACAAAGTACCTGCAGCAGCTCAACATCAACATCTCAAAGACCCTTGCAACGGCTCTGCTTTACGGGATCAGGACGGACACGCAGGACTTCAAGCGGAAAACCGATCCTGCAGACCTCTCAGCTGCTTCGTATCTCTATCCCCTCTCAAATCACGGGATTCTGGACCAGCTAGAGCAGCCCTCAATGGCTACCGAAACCCTCGAAGTGCTCGGGGAAGCCATCCGGAACCGACAGGTAATCGGGAGTTACCTCCTCTCAAATGTGGGGAACATCCGTGATAGGGATACTCTCCCTCAAGCTGCGGATTATCTCCTTAGCCTTGAAGGGATCTCAACAACCGTTGTCTTCGGAGTCACCGAAGACCGCATCTATATCTCGGGCCGCAGCACGGATATCAGAGTCAACCTGGGAGAAATTATGCGCCAGGCTTTCGGAGAAGACGCAGGAGGGCATGCAAATGCAGCAGGTGCCCAGATCCCCCTCGGAGTTTTCAGCGCCACAAAAGATCGACAGACCCTCTTGAGGCTCGTTAACGAAGCAGTCGTCAAGAGATTCCTGAATGCCGTTGGAGTTGAAAGTACGGCAGAATAAGCCGGAAAAAATTAGTACTCGGAAAAAATTAGTACTCGGAAAAATTAGTACTCGGAAAAGTAGTGTTTTCAGCCGAAAAGCCATCCTTTATCTTTCAAAAGTAGAAATGGAGGAAAGATTTTCTCTTTCCCTCTATTCTCTTGATTTTTTTATTCTCTTGATTTTTTTATTCTCTTGATTTCTTTTACTTCCTAATATTTTTCATTCCTATGTTTTCTCACTTTCAAGCTTTATTATTCGTTTTCGGCTTCACTTTGGGGAATGTTTGCCTCTATTATGGTCCCTTTTTGAATATCGTTTTCAGTTACCTGAATCCCTTCAATAGTTGAATTCTCTCCAGCGGTCAGGGAATAAGCAGAGGTTGCATGAACCCCGTTTCCGGCATTTTCGGTAGAATAGGGCACAGTTATTTCAAATGAACCTTTTTCGTCTGCCACGTCCCCGTTCTGGTATAAGAATTCCCTCCCAGTGTTCGAGCTGACCTCAAGTTTTGCAATCACGGTCGCGTTAGGAGCTGTGGTGCCTGAAAGTGTGGCTCCCTTAACATATTCGAATACCTTTACAGTGTTTCCGCTACTGTTTTTATCCTCTGTGGTATTCGGCGTGCTTTCATGGACCAACCTGAGGTTTCCAAGCCCGATCCCGTCAATTTCATAGAGTTTGTATATCTCTGTATCCATATAGGCCTGTTTGGCAGTTGCAACGGTTCTGAAACCTGTTTTTTCCTGAACAGTTGAGACGTTGTAATAGTCTTCGATCTCTTTTCCTGCGAGTTCAACAATAGATCCGAACTTACCTTTTGCCATTTGTGTGTCGGTTATTACATATTTTACATTGAGCTTGTCTATTATTGTTTTAGCTTCTTCTTCGGAATTGGAAATAAAGAAATTTGCAGAATCTTCTACTCCTGTCTGGAAGTTATTGGAGACTGCGGGCCGTTTTCCTATGTATACAATCCAGTTCCCGTAGTCCCACCAGCTAAGGACCCCGTACTCGGGGGTTTCTGTGGGTTCAAGATAATAGGAAGTTGCAGGGGTCGAGGCTTCAAGCCAGTTGAGAGCGTCTTTCCATTCAGGATCGATTGAAGCCGGATCCTTAGCAAAAGAAACCCCATACCATATGGAGGGCACGAAGATAAGTCCTATCAAAGCCACTCCTGAAACCAGTTTGAAGTAATCAGGCTCGGCTGACGTGTTCTTTGATTCTGTTGCGTGTCTGTTTTTAAATTTCGTTTTTGAGCTTGCTTTTTTTCCTTTTTTAAGTGAGGAATCCGGTACCTTCTCCTTTTTATTTTCGGGTTTTATCAGTTTTTTAACTTCTCTTTCGAAATCAAGGGATTCCAGCAACACCCAGAGGATATATGCTGAAAGGATTGAGACATTTACTGCAAAAAGGTAGGTAAAACGTCTCTGGGAAAGAGCAAGGTATGTATAGAAAAGTGTCCATAAGAGGAAAAATACCCCTTCAGGTTTTGCCTTTTCTCCTTTTAACTCAAGACTGAACAGGAAAAGTCCTGCCAGTGCCGTCAGGAAAGTAAGCCCGAAACTTCCCAGTACCGATGAGAAGGTAAGCTTTCCCTGTAAGGTCAGAAACAGAGGCATTGCTTCGGAAATTGTGCCTATGTATTCTCCTTTCCCCGAAAAAAACCTCAGGCCCTCAACAATGAAACCATAGTATTCGACGGAAAATATCCGGACGAGAAGAAGCCCTGAGACTAAAACGAGTATTAAAACGCCGGGGTAGTATTTCCAGTCCATTTCTTTCTTTGAGATATATGTTGAAAAGCCCCATAAAAGGAATAAACCTGCGAGCATGATCAGTACATATACAACCTGGAACCAGGAAAGATATATTGCACTCATTTCGAGCCCGGACCGGACTTCTCCTGCGGCGAGAGGAATTGTGAACAAGAGCGTGGCAAATAGAGTTATAGCCGAGCAGATGAAGAGATAATCTGATTCTTTTCCTGCTTTAAGGTCTATTGTTCTCTGAACCAGTGCGTACAGGCCAATAAAGCTGATAAAGACCGGAGCCCCCACCCAGGTAAAGATTAGGAGCGAAAAAAAGATCCCTGAGGCTGCTGCAAGTCCCACGGGATTTATGAGGTTTTTATCGGAAGATATGTTTTTGAGCGAACTTAATGTAAGGTTTCTTTCCCCTGCCAGTTTTATGGCAAGTATGAATAGTGCATAGGCTGCCGTTGAGAGGAGCACTTCAGCTACGTGATGGTCGGCTGCCCCAAAGCGGGATATGTATAGATGGGCAGGGAGAACGGCAAAAATGAGAGCTCCAAGAAGCCCTGTTTTTTTGTCAAAGACTGAGGCTGCCACCACATAAACAGGAATTACTGTCAGGACTCCGAGCAGTACTGGCAAAAGAGCCACCGCAAATTCTACAGTATGCGTGTCAGGCTGTCCTCCTCCTATAATTATTGCGAGGAAGGCGCCTAAGAGGTCAAAGAATGGCGGCCACCCGATCTCAAAACCATAAGGGTAGTTAAGATAGGTATCAAAGTTAAGGGAATGAGGGAAACTGGAGACCGTATACAGAATGCGCCGCATATGATAATAGTCATCATACCCCGTGAAGGTTATGCCCCCGTCTGCAGTGAGTGGAGCATAGGTGAGCATGCGGATAATGAAGCCGGCTAAGAGCACAGCTCCAAGCACGAGAAGATTTTTTGAAAATCCGTTTCGTGCATTTCTGTTTTGGTTGATTTTTTCTGGCTTCTCCATATCACTCACGTTTATTTTTTGACTACTTATATATTTTAGTTCTATTTAAGAAATCAAACTTTTTCAATAAAAAGGATTTCTACCTCATCCCAGAGGTACTTATCTCATATCGCCTTTTACCATCATTCCGACCAATTCTTCAAAGCTGACCTTTGTTTTCCAGCCAAGTTTTTCTCTGGCTTTTGAAGGGTCTCCTATCAAAATATCCACTTCAGTCGGTCTGTAAAACATCGGATCAACTTCCACGAGTATTTTTCCGCTGTTAGCATCCCTGCCAATCTCGTTAACTCCTTCACCTTCCCATTCGATGTCAATGCCTGCCTCTCTGAATGCAAGTTCGGTGAATTCTCTAACGGAATGGGTTTCTCCTGTTGCGACGACGTAATCTTCGGGTTTATCCTGCTGTAAAATGAGCCACATGGCTTCCACATAATCCCCTGAAAATCCCCAGTCACGTTTGGCATTGAGATTTCCAAGATAGAGTTTATCCTGAAGCCCTTTTTTAATCTTTGATACAGCTATTGTAATCTTCCTGGTAACGAAAGTTTCTCCTCTCAAAGGAGATTCGTGATTAAAAAGGATGCCGTTGCAGGCAAACATATCATAAGCTTCACGGTAGTTTACGGTAATCCAGTAAGCATACAGTTTAGCTACCGAATAGGGACTTCGGGGATAGAAAGGAGTACTTTCTTTTTGTGGGACTTCACGTACTTTCCCGAATAATTCACTGGTTGATGCCTGATAAAACTTAGATTTGTCTTCAAGCCCGAGAATTCTTATTGCTTCCAGAATACGAAGGGCTCCAAGTCCATCCGAGTTCGCAGTGTATTCGGGAGTCTCAAAAGAAACCTGGACATGACTTTGGGCGCCGAGGTTGTAAATTTCATCAGGTTCGATGTCCTTAATAAGTCTGAAAACGTTTGCCGAATCGGTCAGGTCTCCGTGGTGCAAAATAAATTTGGAGTTTTCTTGATGGGGATCTTGCAGGAGATGATCTATACGTCCGGTATTGCTCAGAGACGATCTTCTGTGCATCCCATGCACAGTATATCCTTTATTCAACAGGAGTTCGGCAAGGTATGCTCCATCCTGCCCGGTCACTCCTGTAAGTAATGCAACTTTAGACATTTTTACCACGCAATTTCAAATCTATTTTAACATTTTACGAATTCCAGGTCATCTTTGACCATCATTTTAACCAGCTCTTCAAAATTTACTTCCGGAATCCATCCAAGTTTTTCTCTGGCTTTTGAAGGGTTTCCAACTAATAAGCTTGACTCAAGGGGCCTGTAAAACCTGGGGTCTACCTCGACCAGAATCTCACCTGTTACAGCATTTCTCCCTTTTTTCTCAAGCCCTTCTCCTTCCCATTCGAGTTCAATACTGACCTCTCTGAATGCGAATTCCACCAGTTCCTGTACCGAACGGGTTTCACCTGTTGCAATCACATAATCATCCGGTTTATCCTGTTGCAACATCAGCCACATAGCTTCAACGTAGTCTCCTGCAAATCCCCAGTCTCTTTTTGCATTCAGATTCCCAAGGTAAAGTTTTTCTTGAAATCCTTTTTTTATTCTGACCGCAGCCCTGGTAATTTTTCTCGTAACAAAATTTTCGGGTCTTATCGGGGATTCATGATTAAAAAGGATACCATTGCAAACAAACATATCATAAGCTTCACGATAGTTTATGGCAATCCAGTAGGCGTACAACTTGGACACTGCATAAGGGTTCCTAGGGTGAAAGGGGGTATTTTCATTTTGCGGGATTTCCAGGGAGTTCCCGAATAAATCCCCGGTAGAAGCCTGGAAAAATTTTGTTTTCTTTTTCAGCCCAAGAGTACGGATAGCTTCGAGGAGGCGCAGGGTGCCAAGTGCATTAATTTCTGCTGTATATTCCGGTCGGTCAAAAGAGGTTTGCACATTGCTTTGGGCCGCCAGATTATAGATCTCATCCGGACGTATCTCTTGAATAATTCTTAGAAGCTTCGAATAATCGGTCATGTCACAGAAGTGAAAATGAAGATTTGTGTTTTTTTGCTCTTTATCCTTATCTTCGGTTCTGGTAGAAGATTCTCTTTTTATTCCATGTACTACGTACCCCTTATCTAATAAAAGCTTTGAAATGTATGTTCCATCCTGGCCTGTTATGCCTGTTATCAGTGCGACCTTTGTCAAGGAATCACCTGGTTTGCTCCCAATTCTTCTCCTGCAGGAGATCGGATATTTATTATCTTAAAAACGTAGCTCCCTTTGCAAAAAGCATATCTTCTTAATCTATATAAACTAATTGATACACAATATTTTTGTTAACGTACTGTTAAATTGTTATTACTCTATATGATTTGAATGGATGCCTCCAGGTTATTCCTGTTAAATCCTTTGTTCAGGTTGTGACTGGAGACTCCTGTGGGATAAGTAAAGTCCAGCTAAGTAGATCTGGATATTAAACAGGGCGATATTTAGTATAAAGCGGCGAAGTTTTTATCCAAGTTAGAATTCGGTTCGAAACACATATAAATCCCAATTTAAATTTAACGTGAAATAATTAAAAAATGAGAACAAACATGAAAACAGCAATCTTTCATGATTACTTCGGAGCTATTGGTGGTGGAGAAAAAGTTGTCATCACTCTAGCAAATTTATTGAATGCTGATATTATCACTACAGACATGGATGCAGTTGATAAACTGGACACCGAAGTAAATGTGATATCTCTAGGGCATACACAGAAAATCCCCCCGCTAAAACAGATTTCTGCAACAGAAAAATTTTATTCCTGTAATTTTTCAAATGATTATGATTTTTTCATCTTCACAGGGAACTGGAGCCATTATGCAGCTCACAGGCATCATCCTAACATGTGGTACTGCTACACGCCTGTAAGAGCTTTTTACGATCTCTACGATACTTTCTTACAGAGGCAGGATTTTATTACAAGGCAGGCTTTTCGTATCTGGGTATACGGCCACAGGTGGCTGGATCAAAAATCCATTAGGAATATCGATCAGATTGTCACGATTTCAAAAAATTCCCAGAAAAGAATAGAGAAGTATCACCACAGAAACGCTGATATAATTTATCCCCCTGTTGATGTTTCTAAGTTTGAATGTAAGGAATACGGGGATTTCTGGCTCTCGGTGAACAGGCTTTATCCTGAAAAAAGAGTCGAATTGCAAATTGAAGCGTTCAGAAAAATGCCTGATGAGAAACTCATTATCGTGGGTGGCTATGCAAAGGGGGACCATGCTGAAAAATATGCAAAACATATAAGTAATAAACTACCTGACAACGTGAACATACTTGGAGAAGTTTCGGAAACGGAATTAATCGACCTTTACTCCAGATGCAGAGGTTTTATCTGCACGGCACTTGACGAAGACTTTGGCCTGACCCCTGTAGAAGCAATGGCAAGCGGAAAACCTGTTGTTGCGGCAAACGAAGGAGGGTTTAAAGAGACCGTTACTGAAAAAACGGGTTTTCTTATAAATGCGGATATTCACAGCGTCATAGAAGCTGTCAAATTCGTATCTCGTGAACCCGAAAGTTACAGGGATGCCTGTCTTAAGCAGGCAAAATGCTTTGATCTTTCGATTTTTAGTGAAAAGATAAAAAATGTGGTAAATGATGATCGTTAGGCATCTGAAAGAGCTCTATGGATACAGGAACCTTATCTGGCAGCTGGCATGGAGTGAATTTAAATTAAGATATAAAAATTCTATACTGGGTTATTTCTGGTCACTACTTGAGCCCATGCTTATGCTCGTAGTTCTATATGTGGTTTTTTCGAATTTGATGAGAGTTCAGGTTGAATACTTCCAGTTGTTTTTACTTCTCGGAATCATTCTATGGAATTTTTTTAGCAGAGCAACTACCATCGGAATGTTTTCCATAGTAGGAAAACCAAGTATGGTAAAGAAAATTTACTTTCCACGGGATATTTTTGTAGTTTCCTCATGCATTACAGCTCTGCTCATGAGCATTTTCGAGTCCTTTATCTTCATAATGTTTATGGCATTTTTCAGGGTACCAATTTCCATCAACCTGGTTTATGCCCCGTTTATTCTGTTGTTCCTTTTTATTCTCTCACTTGGGCTTTCTCTGGTACTTTCCGCGTTGAATGTATATTACAGAGACGTGCAATTTATCTGGCAGGTTCTTTTACAAATAGGATTCTTTGCAACCCCTGTAATCTATACCATCGACATATTTCCTGAAAATCTGCAGAAATTCATCTTATTGAATCCAATTGCCCGGATTCTTACTTCAGCGAGGGATACTATTATCTATTCTTCTCCAGCGAAAACAGAGGATCTTTTATTTATTTGCTTTTCAGCAATAATCTTCCTTCTTGTAGGATACATTATTTTTTCCAGACTGGAACCCCGATTTGCGGAGGAAATCTGATGCCTGCAATTGAAGTTAAGCACCTGAACAAAACTTTCCGCATACCCCATGAAAAAAGAACCACCATATTTGAGGCTTTGACCGGAGTCTTCAAGCCTCCAACCTATGAAACTTTCCATGCACTCAAAGATATCAATTTTACAGTTGAAGACGAGGAGGCACTTGGAATCATTGGAGTAAACGGGAGTGGAAAGAGCACTTTATTAAAGATTATAGCTAATATTCTGCCTCCTACGGGAGGAAATGTAAATATTAATAAGAAAATCACTCCTTTTCTGGAACTGGGAGTTGGTTTCCAGCCCGATCTTACGGCTGCAGAGAACATAAAAATCTATGCAACCATCATGGGTATGCAAAGAAGGGAAATTAATGATAAGCTGGACGATATAATTGAGTTTGCGGGACTTGAAAAATTCAGGGACACGAAGCTTAAAAATTTTTCTTCGGGCATGCAGGTAAGGCTTGCCTTCTCAACGGCAATTCAAACTGACCCTGAGATCCTTTTGATGGATGAAGTGCTCGCCGTAGGAGATATGGAATTTCAGCAAAAGTGCCTTGATACCCTGAGTCAGTATCGAAAGGAAGGGGTTACTATCGTTTTTGTTTCACATGACCTTGGGGCAGTAAGGAGGTTTTGTGATAGGACTTTACTTCTTAATAAAGGAGAACAGGTCGTTTTAGGAGACACTGGAGAAGTAATTGACCGTTATGTATACGGGGGTGGAAAAGAGGCCTCCAGTCCGGATAATACTGTATCAGAAAATGAATCCGAACCCTCCGAAATAGAGGAAACGATTGAGGATAAGGCTTCCCGCTGGGGAGATCGAATTGTTGAGATTACCGATGTGGAGTTTTACGATAAATTTGGCAATAGAGGTTCCAGGTTCAACTCTCTGGATCCTATGACAATCAGAATCTTTTACCATGCACATAAAAAAGTCTCCGACCCGGTATTTGGCATTTCTCTGTATTCCGAAAAAAGGGAAAACCTTTTTGGAACAAATACGGAATTAAAAAATGTCGAGCTTTATACTATCGAGGGCAAAGGACATGTTGACCTCATGATAGAGAAAATCCCTATGATAGCAGGAAGGTTTTTACTTACGGTAGCGGTACATACTCGTGACCAAAAACCTTACGACTGGCATGATAAACAGTATTTTTTTGATGTAATCCCGACCTGTAGAAATGTTGGGCTTTTCGAAGTCCCTTGCAAATGGAAGATCTGAGTTCAGGATGTGAAATTGTGGATACTTTTGACATTAATACTGAAATTAATGAAGACGAAATCAACGTTGAGAAAATAATGGAAAAAATAAGAGAAAACATCCGTAAGCAGAAAGGAGCAGGGATTTTTCCAGAAAAAATTCATGGGGATCTTCAACAAGGTTCTTTGCTTGAGGTAACTCCAGGTGAAAGTAATATCCAGAGAGATCTTGATTATATAAATTCAAATTGGGATATCCAGAACAATAGTTATTTCATCAGTTCTCATCGTCCGTTTGTAGGAAAATTCCTGGTTAGAGGCAGAGACCTGGTTCATGGAGAGATCAGGCGGTATGTAGATCCGGTTTTCTGGAAGCAAACAGAGTTTAATGGGAGTACGGTTCGTCTTCTTAATGATACTGCAGGTAAGTTTATCTATTACAACAACAAGATAGAGCAGCTCCAATCCGAAATGGATTCAAAGATAGAGCAGCTCCAATCCGAAATGGATTCAAAGATAGAACATCTCAGGCCGGAATTAGGGAATAAGATAGAGCGACTCAGATCCGAATTTGAGAATCAGATTGAACAGCTTAAGTCTGAAATAGATGATAGTATAAAAGCAGAAGTTAACTCCATAATTTCTTTAATGAATCTGGACATTGAAAATAAGGCATGGTTGGCCAGTGTACTTGACGGCAAAATTGAAAAAGGGTATAAAAACAAAAAGACTGGAACTCCTGATCCCGGTGATTTAGACATTAATTATTTCAGATTTGAGGAACAGTTCAGGGGTTCAAGAGAAGATATAAAGCAGCGACAGTCTTGTTTCATGAATTATTTCCTCGGATGCTCTAATGTCCTGGATATTGGATGTGGAAGAGGCGAATTTCTGGAATTAGCAAGTGAGCATGGTATCGGTGCAAAAGGTGTTGATATTGATGATACCATGGTGGATTTCTGCCTTTCTAAGGGATTAAATGTAGTGAAGCAAGAAGCGATTTCGTATCTAGAAAGTGTTGATGATAAAAGTCTTGATGGAATTTTCATAGATCAGGTGGTCGAGCATCTTGAACCTGACTACTTGATCAAGTTGCTCAAGCTTTGCTTCCAGAAACTTAAATATGGATATTATATTTTTGCGGAAACTGTAAATCCGCTATCTTTTGTATCATTTGCTAATTTTTACATAGACATGACTCATAAAAAACCGATACATCCGGAAACCCTCAAGTTCCTGCTAACTTCAGCCGGATTTAGAGATGTAGATACTATGTTTTTTTCTCCTGTGTCCGAGAAGGCAAGACTGCAAAAAGTTCCAATTAATAACGATATGGAAGAATGGGTAAAGAACTATCTTGATATTTATAACCATAATCTGGAGAAGCTGAATGGTATCCTGTATGGGGCACAGGATTATGCTGTAATAGGTAAAAAATGACGGTGAAAGTAATGAAAATTGCAATTGTTGCACCGAGTCCTGTACCTTTCACTCTTGGGGGAGCAGAACTACTTTTTCTTGGAATGCAAAGTTCAATAAATAAACATACATCCCACCAATGTGAACTTATAAAAGTTCCAATTAAAGAAAACAGTTTCTGGGATCTAATCGAGTCCTATTATAAGTTTTATCAGCTAGACCTTTCTCATTTTGATATGGTGATTTCTACCAAGTATCCTTCTTGGATGCTTAAACATGATAATCATACTGTCTATATGGTGCATCACTTGCGAGGATTGTTTGATACTTATCACTTCTGCAACGAGGCTTACGAGGTTGCACCTAAACTCAGAACAGGCCTTGTCAAAGAGGTTCTGGATCTTGTTCATACTTATAAATCCGAACAGAATGTTGATAGAGTGTTTGAAAGGCTTTTTGAGTTGAAAAAAGAGCAAAAAAAATATGATAACGAAACTTTCAGATTTCCGGGACCCTTTATCAGGCAGATTATCCATTTTTTTGATGAATATGCACTTGCTCCTGAAAGAGTCGATAGATACCTCACAATGTCGAATAATGTAAAAAAGCGAGCAAATTACTTTCCTCTCAATGTGCAGGTAGATGTAAATTATCCTCCTTCAAAAATAGAGAATTTTGAGTGTAATTCATATAGTTACCTTTTTACTGCAAGCCGCCTTGATGGTCCAAAGCGGATCGATCTTCTAATTAAGGCAATGAAACATGTCCCCCATAATGTGAAATTGAAAATTGCGGGAACCGGTCCAGATGAAGATAAACTAAAAAAAATGGCAGAAAACGATCTCAGAATAGAATTCCTTGATTTTGTGAGCGAAGATGAACTTATAAAATTATATTCTGATTCTCTTGCCGTTCTATTTGTTCCTTTTGACGAAGACTACGGCTTAATTACAATTGAGGGAATGATGAGCAAAAAACCGGTTATCACTACAATAGACAGTGGAGGACCTCTGGAATTTGTTAAAGATTCCGAAACCGGGTATATTGTAGAATCGGAACCTCAAAAAATTGCTGAAAAAATTAATTATCTTATTGAAAATCCGGAAATCGCCAGAAAAATGGGGTTTGCTGCATACCAGAGCGTGAAGGGCATAACATGGAAGAATTTTTCATCTCAACTTGTTGCTAAAAAGGGTGTTTCTGCTCCTGTTAAGAAGGATATTTTTAGTCCTGCTAAAAAGAACATTATAACGTCTAATAGAGAGAAAATTCTTGTGTTGGCCACTTACTCATGTTATCCCCCGAGAGGGGGAGGTCAACACCGATTATATAATATATATTCTCTACTGGCAAAAGAGTTTGATGTAACAATCTGTTCAATAATTGAAGCAAATAAGCAATATCAGAATCTTGTTCTGGACAATGGATTAAAGCAAATCTGTATTCCTCAGAGTACAGAACATGCGAGGTATCAATGGGAAGCCGAGAAAAAAGTTGGGGCAAACCTTTATGATGTAGCTATGATAGATTTCGTTGATTATTCAAAAGAATATGTAGGAAAAATAAAAGAACTAGCAGTAGATTCGGATATTGTAGTTTTTTCACATCCATATTTGTGGCCTTTAAATAAATTTATAAACAAAAATAAAAAAGTAATCTATGAAGCTCACAACCTTGAATATTTACTTAAAAAAGATTACGTTAAGGATTCCGGGTATATAACTAAAATATATGATACCGAAAAAGAGGCATCCTTAAAATCAGATCTAATACTCTGTACATCTGAAGAGGATAAACAGAATTTAATTGAAGTTTATGGGGCTAATCCTGAAAAAATTCTGGTTACTCCAAATGGAGTTGATACCACCAAAATACATTTTATAAAAAATGAAGAAAGAAAAAAACAAAAGGAACTTACAGGATTATCAGACTTTACCACTATTATTTTTGTTGGGAGCTGGCACCCTCCAAATCTTGAAGCTTTAAAGTTTATAACAGACAAACTGTGCAGAATAAATACGAAATATAAATTTTTAGTGGTTGGGAGCGTCAAAGATTATTATTTAGACGAATACGGGAAACTGCCTCGAAGCGTTCTGTCTTTTGGAACTGTTGACGAGGACGAAAAGTATGAGATCTATAAGCTGGCAGATATTGCCATAAACCCCATGTTTAGCGGATCAGGTACAAACCTCAAAATGCTGGATTATATGAGTGCAGGAATCCCCGTAGTCAGTACCTCTGTAGGGGCAAGAGGTTTGGATACAGAAAATGAAGTGCATGCTCTCATCTGTCCTGCTGAAGAGTTCCAGGAAAAAATTTCTGTGTTACTGGTGAACGAGGAATTGCAACAAAGACTGAAAATAAGTGCAAGAAATCTGGTAGAAAGAAAGTACTCCTGGGAAATAATAGCCCAATCAATTGTTGATAAATTAAAGGAGGGAGTTGATTTATGAAGGTCGCATTTGTCGTCCAGAGATACGGCGAGGATATAATTGGAGGTGCGGAATATCTAACCAGACTTATTGCTGAACATATGATAAAATATCATGAAATAGAAGTCCTCTCCACCTGTGCAAAAGATTACCATACATGGAAAAATGATTACAAAAAAGGAACTGAAACCATAAATGGTGTCCTGGTTCGAAGATTTGCAAATTCAAAAAAACGAGATCTAAATAAGCACAGCAAGATTCAGGAAAAGGCTTTTTTTACCACTCACAACAGGGAAGACGAAATTTTATGGATAAATGAACAGGGGCCTTACTGCCCTGAATTGATAGAATATATCTCCAAAAACAAAGACAACTACGATGCCTTTGTATTTTTTACATTCAGGTATTACCCCAGTTATTATGGGATCAAAGAGGTAGGAAACAAATCTTTGGTTGCCCCTTTCGCAGAAAATGACCCTGCTCTTGACCTGTCTACTACGAAAGAACTATTTATGAATGTCAGGGGTATCATATACAGCACTCCTGAAGAACAAAACTTAATTAAAGCAAAAACGGACCTGAAAGAAGAAGGAAAAATCTTTGATATTGTTGGGTGTGGAATCGAAATTCCTGAAATTATCACGGAATACAAGGGTCTGGAAGATAAGGATTATATTTTCTACCTCGGCAGGATTGAAGGTTCTAAAGGCTGTTACAAGTTGTTCGAATATTATCTTAAATTGTTAAAGGAGTTTCCAGAAATTCCTTCTCTTGTTCTGGCAGGATATGATGCCATAGGTGTTCCAAAACATGATAAGATAAAATATCTTGGTTTTGTTTCCGAGGCTGAAAAATACTCTCTTCTTAAAAATGCTCAGTTTTTGATTATGCCATCCCCCTATGAAAGCTTATCATTAGTTACACTTGAGTCGATGGGATGCGGGACTCCTGTACTTGTAAACGGGGAATGTGATGTCTTAAAAGGTCACTGCATAAGGAGTAATGCAGGTCTCTGGTATCAGAGTTACGATGAATTTCGTGAATGTCTGAATTTCTTATGCTCAAACAGAGATATTCTGAATAAAATGGGAGATAATGGAAGAAAATTTATTGAAAAAATTTATACATGGGAAAAAGTGGAAATGAAGTATTTACATTTACTGGGGGAGTTGGTAAAAAAATAGGTGGTCCTACTACCTTTTTATCAACTTTAACTGTTACTATCTTGCCTAACCTGCCTGCTCCTGTACACCGGTTTTATCCATATCAATACCATAGGAATCCCTTATTATGTCAAACTTATATTCGGCAGGTCGACATTATGAATTAAATATTTTTGCTGATATTGTTTTTTAAACATTCTGCAAATTTGTAATATACTTGGAGCTGGTTAACATATGACTCAAATCTTACGCCCTATATAAGTAACGAACCATTTTTGCAGTAATGTTTAATGTGGAAGAAAATGTGTTTTCCCACAAAAACGCTATCAGTAAAAATACTTGGAAAAAATCAAGTTACCTGCCGAAAGTAGGGTCAAACCTCTCTCACAAAGCCTTTAACCATTGATTTTCTCCCTCAAAACCCGTCTTTTAATTTCCGACAGAGGCGAGAAAAACAGGGCAGGGTCTTCTGTTCTCAATCTTTGAAAACTGGAGAGTTCTAATCCACCGAAAATGGGGAGTTACTCTCCATCTTTACCAACCTGAAGTTTCTTTCATAAGAAAATAAGAAACTCTTTAAGATACTGTAATGTTTTGCATTGCAAAACTAAGTTCTCTCGTATCCGGACTATCGCTAATTTGTGCAGGAGAAATGGATTTCTCCCAGGTAGAAAATTCTATAATATTCTCTCCTTTTTCAAGAGTTAATGGTATTTTCATATAAGTGAAATCTGTTGGTATGGTTTCCTCGAAACAGTCATCTCCAGCATAGATTTCTATGTTTTTTGGACTATGATGGCTGAGTATTCGGAAACTAAGGGTTTTATTTATTTTTTCGTTTGAGCATATTATTAGTGTAGCATTGTTCGACATCCATCTAGTTGGGACTCCGTCCCATTCCTCCAGAGCATACCAATTATCCTTTAAAATCATAAATGGTTTTACAGGCTCTTTTTTTACACGATATACGATCAGAGAATCTTTTTCGTATGTTTTTTGTTCCGTATGGAGCGATTCCTGTATCAATCTCTTGGCTAGATTAACCTCTTTGTTATCCATATAATCTGTATGTAATATAATATACGATATGTTATAATTATTCAAAATGGATGTTCCGACTCTATTTATATCCTGGTTCAGAATATCGACAGTAAAAGGCTGTAAATAGGTTAATTCTCTTACCACAGGTGTATTTAATTCAAAATTTCTTGCATTGGATGGTAATCTGGCAGCCCAGTTACCTACGACAGGTTTTCCATGTATTGTTTGATAATAAATAATACTTACACCTGCATTATAATTTAGAGTTGCAGGTATTTCGAGCAGTGCGTAATTGTCTTTATCCTGTGAGATTTCTTCATAAAATGATGGCCGGCTCACAGCTGATACCGGAAAAGGAATTGCTAAATATTCAAAAATTATCAAACTGCTTATTATAATTGCAATTATCTTTTTATTATTTTTATTAGATTTTAGTAATTCTGAAATTCCATAACCAGTCAAAACTGCGAATGAGAGGGAAGCGATTACAAAAAATCTCCCAACTGTCCTGCAGTTGTCCAGAAATGGGATCAAATAATATAAAACTAAATGGGGAAGAGGGACAGTAGTATTGAACACTGTAAACGTTGTGTTACCATTTATGTGAAGAAGTGGACCAAGGCTTATTAACGAAAAAAACAATGCAGCTATTGACCAAAATTTTACACATTTATCTCCTTTAAGTCTAATGGTTGCGAACGAAGAGAGTAAAATGACAGTATATCCGATATAGGTTGTATTCTCACTGACATTTCCTGAGAAATTGCTGTAAATGTCCTTAGTAAAATCTCCGAATACTGGGTGAAAAACAGATGGAAGGAAAAAACTTAGTAAATCAGTCGAGAACGTAACAGCTTCAAATGGGTTTAATTTCAAAAAATTTTCATTAGATATAGCTATTAGGAGGTTGTCTATTGTGAGAGGTATCAAACCTGAGAATGAGACCACTCCAAATAAAGCGTACTTATAAAAGATTTTTTCGAATATTTCTCTGTAGTCTTTTTTTTCTTCTCTTAAAAAAATATAGATTTCATATAAAAATAATAACATTACAAAAATTCCCATGAATACCATGTATTGAAGATCGCTCATGGCTACAAAAATAAAGAATACTCCTGCAAAAAAACTGTTTCGAACTCCCCCTTCTCTAAACATTTTCATTAAGTATAAAGCACAAAAGGGTAACCACTCGATGCTGACAGCCCCCAAATGACCAAGAGAATGTGCAAAGTGGTACGGCGAGAATGCAAACACCAGTCCAGCTATAAATGAAGCCAGTTTGTCCCCGGAGAGGTAGGTTATAAGTAAATATGTGCCATATGCTCCAAAAATAAACGAGAATAAAAATAGTATATTGTATGCTATATGGATCTCCATTACTCTAGATAATACATACGAGACAACTTGATTAAATGCAGAATGTAATGGTGTTACTGGCACTCCATAAGGATAAAATATTAAGTAATCATGTGTTAATTTTGTGAGGTCGGGATTGAATAAAGCTGTTGGCGTGTACCAAAGTGATCTTATCCATTGAAATGCATCTGTCATTCCCGGAATATGTGTGCGTATTTTAAAAATTACAGGATAAGTGAGTATAAAAGTAAATAAGGTATACAATGTTAAAATTTTGATATTTTCATTTAATTTATTTCTCTGAAAATACCAAATTGGGACATGTATATGTTTTTTTAATTTTTCTCTATCTGGGATGCTAAATACCATTGTATCCTCTTCTAAATAGAAATATGTTATTATAAAATTATGTATACCATATACTTTTATTCAGAAAGTTCAAACTTAAAAAGGTTTTATCACTTTTGGGTTTATGTAAAAATAATTTTTTTATCGATATTTTTCCCAGAACTATTTCCATATAAAACCGCTAAGCTGGAAGTTTCTTAAAGCCTATTTCAAACTCTATTTATCTTATGTGATTCCTGAACTACATTTTTCGGGTATGATATTTCTTTGATTTCATGTCCTGTTAATACTTTCTTGCACGACTCTATTCGGCTAAAAACCTTTCTATTGCATTTTTCTCTTTAAATTCTTCCCAATTTTCCTTCCGAATCTCCTTCTCCTTTTACTTTAGATTTCTTATGTTTACTGGTGTATTGAATCAGCTGTCATGTAGAAGATCTGCGAATAAGCCTTCCTTTAGATCCCTGCACTAATTTGTAAATAATCATATAAAGAGTTAAGTTGCTCTTATTTGCAGGAACAACACTGATAGGGAAGACAAACTCTCCAAATAAACAAGACAATTAAAATATTCAATTTTACTCCTGTTACTTTCTTCCAGTTACTATAATTAATGAGTGTTGACTTAAACCTTGGTTACGGAAACATTTTTCCAAGTATAAATCCATAACAAAGCACAAAACTCCATTCGTTAAATTCCTTAAGTCGGAACAAAGTTTCCCCATGTCTAAATTCTATGATGGGAGATAATATTTTATTATCTGTAGAACATCATCGGTTTCATACAGATATGATTCTAAATTCATGATTCCAATTTTATATTGGTATGGGTGATGGACTCTTCTTCAACTCTATACACAAAATAATGAATAGAAATATTTTTATAGTTCTAAAGTAATTCCGCTAACAGCAATATCACTAATGCTTCTTTTAACATTTCAAATATGGCGGTTCATATCTTAAAAGTGGGGACAAAGAATCGATTCAACGAAAAGCGTATTCAAGCGTTCAATTGAAGTAAGGTATTGTTCTCAGTTTAACATCAGAATTTAATATTAAACATTGAGGAATATGAAAGTTCTAATAGGCCTAAGAGCCTATCCGAAAAGTCAGTAATGCATGTTGAGAAGTCACAATAGGTCTATAATATCAGAGTATCCGTTCCGGTTTTGCATATTGCATATTGTGAAAGTTACAGCAAGTAACCACTTTTCGGATAGGCTCTAAATAGAACAGGCGTAAAATAGATATATTATGACCGTTGCTAACAATATTTTACTATCTCAGCAATCTATCTGGTCTTGGCTAAAATGGGTAATTACTTATGAAATATATTACTAGAAAAAAGCTTATATCTGTGCTTGTAACTTTTTTGCTTCTTGGAATTATATTATCTCAGATCAGAATAGAGGACCTTATCTCAACAATTAAAAATATTGATATAACTTATTTGATCCTGGGTTTTTTTTTGTATATCTTAAGTTATCTTCTTCGAGGATTAAGATTCCATCTCCTTTTAGACAAAAAAATATCTATCAACGATCTTTTTCATGTCGTGTGCGTCCATAATATGGTAAATAGTATTCTTCCGGCAAGGTCTGGTGAACTTTCCTACATATACATGTTGAAAAGATATCACAATAAATCTACCGGAGAAGGAGTTGCAACATTATTGGTTGCAAGGGTACTTGATTTTATTACAATCTCACTACTGTTTTTTATCTCTTCGCTTTTTGTACATGATTTTCCCGAAACGTTTTCTAGCATTATCTGGTTAGTCGTTTCATTTACGGTTTTGCTGGCTATTTTTTTGATAGTCTTGCTTTATGCAGGTGAAATTTTTTTGAGGTTTACTGATGCAGTTTTCATAACTCTCAAACTGGATAAAAACGGTTTAGTTAACCTCTTTTTAGGAAAATCAAAAGAGATAGTTGACAGCTTCCAAAATATAAAGAATAGCGGTAAAATGATGGAATTGTGTATAATCTCTTTTATCATCTGGTTTACTTTATATTTTATGAATTATACTTTAATTAAATCTTTAGACATCAATATTGGTTTTTTTGAAGTTTTATTAGCTTCTACTTTTGTAGTTTTTATGTCCGTTCTTCCTGTCCAGGGACTGGGAGGGTTCGGAACTTATGAAGTTGGGTGGACAATTGGCTTTGTTGGAATAGGATTGTCTAAGGAGCTTGCAATCAACTCAGGTATAGTTGTTCATATTATCGGAGTTTTTTACTATGTGTTATTAGGATTGTATGGATATCAATATTTATGTAAAAAATAATATCCCAACCATCCCGTATTTAATTACTTTATTGTAGATGCTTTGCCAGATATAAGTTTCATATATCTCAGAGTGTTTTAAAAGGAGTAATTTGTTGCTTAAATTGGTTTGTAATTTTATTATCTCTTATACCAACATCCCAAGAGATAGTTTGTAATTAAATTAACTCCTATCCAACATTCCAAGATATTCTTTACATATTCTTTCGTCTTCAAATTTTTTAATTTCCTTCTTATTGTACTCTGTAAAATTAATTTTAAGTTGATTGTCTTGCTCGAATTTATTTATCATCCCAGCCAAAGTTTCAACGTCTCCATAACGAACAAGATATCCATTCTTTCCTTCTTTTATAAAATCAACCTGACCACCGTTATCAGTTGAAATTATTGGAAGACCAACCTGCATAGCCTCTTGCAAAACGATCCCGAACCCTTCATGTACTGAAGAAAGCACGTAAATATCAGAGTTTTGAAGGTATTGAAACTTCTCGATTTCTGAAACAAATCCTAAAAAATGAATTCTGTCTGAAATATTCAATTCTTCAGCTAAATTAGCCAGATTCTCTTTTTCGGGGCCTTCTCCAATAATCAACGCATGAACATTATCAGGAGTGTTTTTTATAGCTTTAATCAAAAAATCAAAGCCTTTTCTTTTCACCAATCTCCCCACACTTATAGTATAAAATAAATTCTCATCCAATCCCAATCCCTTGCGGTTGATTTTTTCAAACATAATAGGCTCGTAAGCTAAAGGAATAATGTTTATGTCTTTTTCAATATTATAGTATTTTAATGCATTATCTTTAATATCCGATGATTCAGCGACAACATATCTTGAATTACTTAATACCCATTCTACAATTTTCTTTAAGTACCATTTTTTGTGAGGAGAATAACTTTTGGAAGGGTCGTAGATATCTCCTCCATATATGGATAGAATATTCTGCAGGTTAAATTTACGAGATATCCAGATTCCCAGGGGTCCGCTCGGAACAGCAAAATGAGTGTTAATAAACGAATACTGATTTATTTTGCACAGTTTGCAAGTTTTTGTGTAAGCTAAAAAAGGGAAACTGACCATAGAAGGAAGTGTAGCAGTAGATAGTTCTTTTCGCCCGATGACATTAACTCTATAAACATTAATTCCATCAACATTTTCATAATTTTTTAAGCCATTGAATCCGGTTGTAACATAATCAACCTGATAACCAAGTTTAATAAAACCTTCTGCAAGTTTTTTGGCAGCAACCCCTCCTCCACCCCCCAGCGGAGGGAACTCGTAATTTAACATTAAAATCCTCATTCAATGATCCTCTCGACAAGGTAATTCTTCCGTCCATTCTGGCCATAGTATATCTTTACCAAAATATCTGCAAGAATACCAATAGTAAAAAATTGTATGCCTATAACCAGGGACATAACACTAACTGTAAATAACGGCCTGTCGGTAATCCCGATTCCATAAAATAATCTTAAAATAACTATATACAAGGAAACGATTCCACCAAAAAAGCTCAAAACAATTCCCATGCTTCCGAAAATATGGATTGGCCTCAGGGAATATTTCTGCCAGAAAGTTACAACCAGAAGGTCAAGGAAACCTTTAACAATTCTTTTCCAGTCATATTTTGTTTTCCCATATTTTCTCTCCCTGTGATTCGTTTTTATTTCTCCTATTCGATATCCTTTCCAGGAAAGCATGGCGGGGATGTATCTGTGCAGTTCTCCGTATAGTTCCAGGTCTTCGGTGCTTTCTTTCACATAAGCTCGTAGAGTGCAACCGGAATCATGAATAGTTTCTCCTGTAAATCTCGTTCTTAGCCGATTTGCAAACTTTGAAACAAACTTTTTTGAAAGGGGGTCCTTTCGATCAAATCTCCATCCACAGACAACATCAAGATCTTCTTTTTCGAGTTTTTCCAGCAATTTCGGGATATCTTTCGGGTCGTTTTGGAGGTCCGCATCCATTGTAACAATTATTCTGCCTGCGGCGTGATCAAGCCCGGCTCTTAAGGCTGCGCTCTGCCCGAAGTTTTTCCTAAACTTAATAACTTTCAACTTATTATCATTTTTGCTAAGGTTCTGAAGCTCCTTAAAAGTAGAATCTTTTGAACCGTCATCCACAAAAATTATTTCGTAATTAATCCCGAGAGGCTCAAGGGCAGATGTGATTTCCCTGTAGCAGGGTTCGATATTTTCTTCTTCATTATAAGCGGGAATCACAACTGAGAGTTCGAGATCCATTTTGCATACCTCTCAAGACCATCTTCTATCGTTACTTCAGGTTTCCACCCGATCTCCTTCCATGCTTTTTTAGAATTTGACAGAGTGTGTTCTGCGTCTCCTTTCATAGAATCCGTGTAAACAATTTCCGATTCGCTTTCGTTGATCTCAATAATTTTCGAGGCAAGTTCATTGATGGTGATAGAATGCCCGCTACCAATATTGTAAACATCGCTGCCTTTTTTCATGCAGATCAGGTTTGCCCTCACGATGTCATCAATATAGGTGAAATCCCTGGTTTTTTTTCCATCTCCGAAAATGGCGACTGTTTCATTCTTCAGGGCGGCTTTAGTAAAAATGTTGATTGCAAGGTCCGGTCTCATCCTTGGTCCGTAAACCGTAAAATAGCGCAGAGATACACTTTTTAAGCCATAGAGTTCCTCAAAAACCCTACAGTAATGTTCGGCCAGCAGTTTTGAAACTCCATAAGGTGATACTGGATGGTTGGGATGGTTTTCATCAAAAGGGAGATATTCCACTTTTCCGTAAACTGAAGATGAAGAGGCATTAATAATTTTCTTAACATTGGAATTAAGGGTAGCTTCCAGTAAATTTAGAGTACCTGTCGCGTTAATTTCATGAGGTCTCATGGGTTCTTTAACTGATATTCTGATGCCTGCCTGGGCAGCCTCATGAAAAACGTAATCAACTGTCTGGACAATTTCTTCCAAAAGAACTTTATCTCTAATATCTCCTTCGATGAGCTGAAAGTTTTCATTCTCCAGAAAAAGTTCCACATTATTTCTTTTTATTTGAGGATCGTAATAATTATCAAAATTATCCAAACATATGACTTCGTTGCCTTCACCAAGCAATTTCTCTATCAAATGGGAACCAATAAAGCCTGCTCCGCCAGTTACTAAGATATTTATGATTGATACCCCTATTTAGATATTTTTTTCTTTTTAGAGTTTAAATACCACATTCGTGTTCATATCCAAAATCTGAGATTTTTTAATGAATAATTCTACAGGAAAGTTCTTTTTACAGGTTTTTTCTACTTGTTGAAGGTCAAATGCCATATAAAGCTTTTTTCTTATCGAGCCTATCCCAAAAACCATTTCACTTTTACCAGTTAATAATTTCTATAACTGTTTTCATGAACAGAAATTGAACGATTATTCAGCATGTACGGTTCAGGAGCAAATTCTAAGTTTCAGGATGAACTCATTTAATTATTTTCAGATTTTTTCCCGTCAATTTGTTCCAATTGCAGCGTTTTTAGCGTTTATCGAGGACTAAGTCATTTTTACATATAAAATAACTTTATTTTTGACTTCGTATGTCTCCACATATGCAGCAATTACATCTGTATCAATCTCTCCTGGTAAGGGCCGGAACCAACTTTTTCTCATGTCGCTGTTCTATTGTAATAGTGAAATGTTCTATTAATAATGGAAACTAGTTATAATAATTTCTTGTAACTCAAAAGGAGTTCTGTAGATAGTATATCCCAGTCAAAATTTTCAGCTTTTTTGATAGTGTGGGATGCTATTTCCGTATAATTATTCTCAATTTGAAGGATTTTTTCAACGGCTTTTGCAATTTCCTTCCCCTCCAGCCTCACAACAAACCCCTCAACCCCATCTTCAACAAGCCCCTGTGCTGCGTTATATTTTTCTCTAACCGTCACTACAGGCACTCCGCAGGCAAAAGCTTCGATTACGACCATTCCGAAACCCTCCCTTGAAGAAGGCAGCACAAGCACCTTTGAAGCCTTGATTTTTCCGATTAATGCCCTGTACTCCTGAAACCCTTCAAATATCACATTTTCTCGCACCCCAAGCTCACGGGTGAGTTTCTCCAGAGCTTTCCTTTCTGGTCCGTCTCCAACAATACAGCAGCAGATTTCGGGAAAATCTTTTTTTAACAGGGAAATGGCTTTTATCAGAACGTCAACATTTTTTTCTTTTATGAGCCTGCCTGCGAAGATAACATCGTAAATTTTGCCTCCCTGCGCGTCCGACGACCCCTTCCCTGCAGGCTTGATCTCAGATATTAACTTCAGGTCAACTCCGTTAGGCAGGACGGCTATCTTGCTGTTCGTTCCCTTTAGGGCTTCAAGCCTGTCCTTTGTCCAGTCCGAAACCGCAATATCATTCTTAGAGATTCTTGCAACCGCTTTTTCGATTAAAAGTCCGAGGAGACCCTTTGTTTTTCCAAGGTATTCATACCAGTAATCTCCCCATGCCTCATGCCAGGTGAACACTGCAGGAGTCTTTTTCAGGACTGAAACGGCTTTTACGGTAAAACAGGAAAAATAGGGAAATACGCTTACGTCAATAAGGTCAAATTTCTCTTTCATAAGGGGTGGAAACAGCTTTGCAGCAAACACGAGCGCTTCGGGAATTGAGCGCCTGCCGTCTACATACAGTTCCCGGGCTTGACAGACGCCGTGAAGGGTCATGCCTTCGTGCCGAATAACATCTTCGCCTTCCCACCATTTAATTCCGAATAGGTGCACATCGTGCCCCTGTGAAGAAAGCCTCTTCCCCAGTTCATAGATGCGTATTTCTGCGCCCCCTTTGACCCAGGGATATACAGCATCATATACGAAGGCAATTTTCATTGCATCACTTTACCAGTCAGTATCAACTTCGAGAAGCATTACGCTTACAAAGACTGCAGAGAAAATCAGCTGGAGCCCGACTGCTGCCAGAACCATTGAAATAACTGCAGATTCTACTTCTTTAAGGGAGCCGTATCCGGAAATGACCCATGTATAGGCGACTTTCAGCCCGATAACGAGCCCTAAAGCCAGAATAAGGGAGCCTCCGAGCAGTTCTCTTTCAAGGGAATGGTAGCTGAGTAGCTTCTTGCCTGCCTTTTCATCCCGATACATGCCGTGGATCAGGCCATAAGTTTTCATATATCCGCCAGTTGCCAGTATTTGCCCGCCAATGATTAAGAGCATACTGCCCAAAATAAATGAATGCAGCCGGTTATATGCAGCATTTTCCGTGAGCAAAAGGGAAGCAGTTATGAGAAAACCCAGGACAAACACAAAAGCGCCGGGAATATAAAGGAAAGGGCCTGGCCTGTATAGCATCATGAACCTTACATGCCGCCAGCCGTCCTGAAACGAGCGCAGCTTGGAGGGGGCTTTGCGTGAGTAATAGGTAATGGGGACTTCTTTAATCCTCAACCCGCATCTTGCAGCTTCGATTATCATCTCGGATGCAAGTTCCATGCCGTGAGTTTTAAGGTTCATTTTTTCCAGGGATTCTTTCGTAAAAGCCCTCATTCCGCAGTGTGCATCCGATATTTTTGTTTTGAAAAGGAAATTGAGCATTGCAGTCAGGATAGGGTTCCCAATATACTGGTGCAGCCAGGGCATAGCTCCTTTTTTTATTTCTCCTTTAAGCCTTGTGCCCATTATGAAATCTGCTTCTCCCGCCATAAGGGGATCCAGAAATTTATCAAGCTCAAGGAGGTCGTATGTATTGTCCGCATCTGCAATAGCAATATAATCTCCCTTTGCTTCGGCAAGCCCTTTGAGGTAAGCATTCCCGTAACCCTTTATCGGGCCTATTACCTTTGCACCCATGGACGCTGCAATCTCAGCGGTTCTATCCGATGAATTGTCAGCAACGATTATTTCCCCTTCTATGCCATAGTTTTTGAATATTGTCTGAGCTTTCTGTATGCAAATACGGATAGTTTCTTCCTCGTTCATAGAAGGCATTACGACAGAAAGGGAGGGCATGTCCTGCTTATACAGCATATTTCCTAATAACTATTTTGATACTTCTCATGCAGCAGGAGTTAATTCTTCCCGGATATTTCCTGCAGTACTGTTTGAAGCCAGGGGATTGGAGGAGCTGAAACACAAAGTGAAGAAAAAGATCCAGACTTCTATTAACAAGCTTCAGTTTCTGTTAGCAATCTATATATTGTATCAGAAAACTCTTTTTATGAAGGGTTTTGGAGTTTTCCGGAACTCACAGGTCATTTAAACAAATTTGGGGAAATAAATTGCTTGATATTTGGGATTCAAACAGCATGGAGTTGGAATTCAAACAGCCTGATTATACTCTTAACTGGTTTTTGACAGAGGGATCGAATGGTTAAAGTGAATATACTCTTAACTGGTTTTTGACAGAGGGATCGAATGGTTAAAGTGAACATTATATTCTACAGTATGTACGGCCATGTCTACAGGATGGCAGAAGCTGTCGCTGCCGGGGCAAGGGAAGTTGAAGGCGCTGAGGTGGGGATATATCAGGTGCCTGAAACCCTTCCTGAAGAAGTCCTGGAAAAGATGGGAGCAATAGAAACAAAAAAACTTTTTGCCCACATCCCTGTGCTGACAAGGGAGATGAATGAGGAAGTACTTGCAGGGGCCGATGCGCTTATTTTCGGAACCCCCACCCGTTACGGAAATATGACTGCCCAGATGCGTGCAGTCCTTGACGGTCTCGGAGGGCTGTGGAACAGGGATGCCTTTGTAGGGAAGGTAGGCAGTGTCTTTACCTCTAGCGGAACCCAGCATGGGGGGCAGGAATCCACTATCCTCACGTTTCATGTTACCCTGCTTCACCTCGGAATGATCCTCGTGGGTCTTCCGTATTCGGAAAAGCGGCAGACAAGGATGGACGAAATCACAGGAGGCAGCCCATATGGGGTTTCCACGATTGCCGGAGGAGACGGGAGCCGCCAGCCGTCAGAAAACGAACTTGCAATGGCTCGTTACCAGGGAAGGCACGTAACTCTGATTGCAAAGAAAATCGCTGGAAAGTAAAAACCTTTAATAATAAAAAAGTATGGAAAAACGTTCCCTTCTGCGGGGTGTTTTCCCTTTCAGTTTTTAGAGTTCTTTTGCCTTAAATTAGGATGCTCAGCTAAAGCTTGGTAAGGCTCTGCCTCTGCGCTCAAATCTTTCCTGAGCTGTTGCCAGGCATGCCAGAGTGCAGTATATTGCCTTTTCCTCAGCACTCTTGAGGACAAAGAATTCTTTCCCGCAAACGGGGCATATTTTTTTTACGTAAACCATAGTAGACACGCACATTTTCGTATGTGGATACTTCCTTTAAAGACTTAGTTTTATATGCAATACTAACAACAACTCAACTAGATATAAACTTTCGTATGAAATTTATATATATCTTTAACAAGAAATTAAATTCTTTTTGACGGGTGGGTCCAATAATACTTAACACAATCGTGAACAGTAACTTTATATTTCTTCTGCCCTTCAGTTGTCAACATCATTTTTTTCACAATGTAATCCCCGAAGAAAACAGTTTTTATGTATAAAGTAATTATTTTTCCGGACCTTTCTTTCCCCTTAAATGTTTCAACAATATATTCAATTCTTATATAGGACTTACGCGGTTGAACCGAGTAATCAATGGCATTAAACCTTCAACGGTATAAGACAATAACCAGGTTGCAACGCCGAATGTGCTTGATTTTGTACTCAAGTGTGTAAGTCCTATTATAGAAACTTAAGTTTGAAAATCTATCTGATTTTACTGGTCAACTTAGGCAAAAAAATGTATTTTTCAAACTTAAACCCTGAGCATGTTCAGCCCACAGTAAAATTTAAAAGAGGTTTCGTCCTTTAAAACGGTTTAACCTTTACATAAGCAGCCGTAAAGGGAGGGGTTCAATTTTAATGAATTCCAGGGACTGGTACAGGTTTATTTATAGTTCAGGACAAACAGTCAAAAAAGAATATTAAGCTCTACATGTGAGGGCTAATAATCCGGGTAAACCGTAACCCATATCATGTTTCCGTTGATAACCATATCACGTTTGCATTGCTTACTTATGATATAACTTAATCAAAGAAAAGTTCAGAATATAATTTGAAATCATGGAATCTGACTTGAAATTATTGAATATAATTTGAAGTGCAGAATATGACTCAAAATTACAGAATATGACTCAAAATTACAGAATAGAATGCGAAATCACGGAATTGAGCTATAAGTCACAGAATACATTCGAACTTATAAACTAAAATGAAAAATGATATAATAAAGAGTCGGAGGTGTCCGGAATTAGGCCGCTGATATTCGGGAATGGAAAAATCCTGATTTGTGAAGATGAGAAAGGGACTATAAGGGACGTCTATTTCCCATATGTAGGGCTTGAGAACCACGGGAACTCGATAAAGGTCGGTGTATGTGACCTTGATTCCCTTTACTGCAGCTGGCTTGAAAACTGGAAGATCCGGCAGCGGTATAAGCCAGAGTTCGGGGTGGAGTTTTGTCGCAGGATTCTTGAAAGCTCAGGAAAACATGAAGAAGACAAAGTCGGGGAAGGGAATGAAAAGGAAAAAAGCGGTGAAGGAGTGCCTGAAGTCTGCAAAGGAGTAGTCTCCAATATCGGGGAAACTGTTTTTGAAAATTCTGAGCTTGGGCTCAGAATTACTGTATGGGAGACGGTCCACCCATCTGTGAATATTTTCTACAGAACATTCGAAGTCAGGAATATCTCCAACTCCTCAAGGCGCCTCCGCCTTTTTTCCAACCAGAATTACAGGATCCTCGAGCATAAGATCGGAGAAACTGCTGTAATTGATAAGCATACCCTTATCCATTACAAACGCGACCGCTATTTCCTGCATGCAAGTGAACCTGCTTTTGACCAGCATGCTGTAGGAACAGCTGAGTGGAAGGGGCTTGAAGGTACCTGGAAAGACATGGAAATAGATGCGAATCTGAGTGGAAACCCTGTGGCGCACGGCTCTGTGGATTCCACTCTGGGCTGGACCCTGCCCGAACTAAAACCTGGGGAGACAACAAGGGTTCATTACTGGATCGTTCTCGGGAAAAATTACTGCAGTGTACTTAAAATCCATAAGAGGGTAACAGAATTCGGAAAAAGGGACATTTTCCACTACAATTTCAACTTCTGGCGCTCATTTATCGAACGGGTATCCGTGCTTCCCGAATATGCCTGGATGCCGCAGCTTCCGGAAAAGGTCATAAAATGCTTCTATAGAAGTCTCCTCACGGCTGTAGCACATATGGATATCAAGGGTTCAGTAATCGCATCCTGCGATTCGGATATTAAACAGTTTGGAGCAGATCTCTATACATACTGCTGGCCCAGAGATGCCGCCTGGGTCTGCCTTGCTCTCGATCGGGCACGGTATCACCATCTGAGTGCCGAGACATTTGAATTCTTTTCAAAAACCCTCACTCCCAGGGGCAACTTCCTTCACAAATATACGCCTGCAGGAGATTTCGGGAGCACCTGGCATCCTGTGCCCATGGTCCAGATTGATGAGACAGGTCTTCCCCTCTATGCCCTTTACAACAACTGGGAGATTGCAAGGAGTGTATGGACTACAGGCAGGTATTATAGGTGTCTTGTAATTCCTGCAGCTAATTACCTGACAAAAGCAATTGAAAAGGAGACAGGTCTTCCTATCCCGAGTTTTGATCTCTGGGAAGAGCGAAAAGGTGTACATACCTACAGTGCCTGCACGGTCTATGCAGGGCTCAGGGGAGCCTGTGAACTCGCTCGTTCCCTTGGAGATTACGGCAATGCAGACATCTGGAAAGGGGCTGCGGATCGGGTAAAGGAGGAAATTATTAAGAGGCTTTATGACAATAAACTCAAACGTTTCCGGCGTTCCCTGGAAGAAGCAACCCTTGATTCCTCCTTATTTGCAGTCTGGTACTTTGGGGTCCTTCCCCCCGATGATCTCCGGGTAGTCCGGACAATGGAAGCAATTGAGCGTGAATTACTGCGCCCCTCAGGCGGAATTGCCAGATATCTCCATGACAGTTACTATGGCTACATGAACAGCTGGATAATCTGTACTCTCTGGCTTTCCCAGTGGCACTCTGCAATAGGAAACCTGGAAAGAGCCCTCGAGCTTCTGGAGTGGTGTGCTGATCACGCCCATCCAACAGGCCTTATGTCAGAACAGGTGGATGATAGGGGCAGGCCCCTTTCTGTACTTCCGCTTGCCTGGTCCCATTCAGCTTTTGTGCTTGCTGTGCTTGAATATCTGCAAGCCCTTGAGAAAAGCGAGGGCGGTATCTGTGCCTTACCGGGAGAATAAAACAGTTATTTCATACCTGCTTTATCTGGAAAGTTTTTTTAAAACTCTTTCTCATAGTACAGGTACCCTTTTTCTTCTTTTAAAAAAGTAAAGCCGTGCTTGAGATACATGCCTATCGCTTTTTTAAGGGTCGAATCGGTTTTGAGCACGACACCTGAACAATTTTTTTCGGCGAAATCCAGGGCTGCCAGAAAAAGCTTTTTTCCGTTCCCTTTGCCCCTGAAGTTCTCTTTGAGGTAGATGCGCCTGATTTCGCAGCGTTTTCCTTCAAGTTTGCGCACTCCTGCCGTGCCCACCACCCTGCCGTCGGCCAGGCCTACAAAAAAGGTTCCTCCTTTTGCAAAATAGTAGCCGTTGATGTCATTCAGGTCAGAATCTTTAAGCCTGTCGTACGCAAAGCCGTGTTCCAGCAGAACTTCCAGGACGACGTCACGGACTTCTTCCTTTCTGGATTCATCGTAGCTCTGGATTATCATTTGTTTTCTCCTTTGATTGAGGGTCGAGGTATTTTTCGGGGTGCTTCAGGAAATCCAGGGAAATGGTGTAGAAAATTTCAGTGCCTGTGCGCAGGATTTTTTCATCAATATCGAAAGTAGACGAGTGGTTGATCTCCACAATTCTTTCTTTCTGGTTCAGAGTGCCAAGGGAAATAAAGATGCCGGGCACTACCCGCAGATAGCTTGCAAAGTCTTCGGCAGCAAAGGTCTTTTCAAGTTCCGGATAGATTGTGAGCTCAGGGAAGCTTTCCTGCAGTTTTAAGTTAACCGCATCTGTGAAAACCGGGTCATTTACCAGGACCGGGTACCCGTGAAGGACATCAAGTTCGTAATCCGGAAGCCCTGCAAACTCCTCTCCGGGTTTTACGTATCTTTCCTTTATCCTTTCAAGGCACTCTTTTATTGTCAGGTCGATGATTTCTGTAGTCCTGCTGTCAAATGTCCGGTAGCTCCCGAGAGCCTCCACTCTGTCAGGGGTCCTGTTGAACTGGGCTCCTCCCTGAATCCTGCCTACTCCCAGGACATACTTATCAGGTTCAAGCTGTTTTTCAAGGGCTGGGTAGATGCTGCTTATGAAGTCCGTTGCCATCCGGACGGGGTCGATGCAGCTTTCGGGTTTTGAGATATGGCCTCCCTTTCCTTTAAAGACGATTTCAAAACGGTTTGTGCTTGCCATAAAAGGCCCCGGGCGAAAACCCACGCTTCCGGATTCGTGGTTGGTAAAGATGTGCATGCCCATAACCGCATCCACGCCTTTTAGCCCTCCTTCGGCAATAACTCTCTCCGAACCACCCGGAGGGATCTCCTCTGCAGGCTGGAAGATCAGGCGGACTTCCCCCGGAAAGTCCCGATTTTCTACAAAAAGCCGGGCAGCCCCAAAAAGCATTGCCATATGCCCATCATGCCCGCAGGCATGCATTACCCCGTCGTTTCTGGAAATATAGCCTTCGTTTCTTTCTGTGAATTCTTCCTGCACCTGCAGGCCGTCGGTATCCGTCCTCAGGGCAATGCAGGGTCCGGGCATCGTGCCCTTTATACTTGCAAGCACGCCGGTGTCCGCAATTTTCCTGGCTTCTATTCCCAGTTCTTCAAGGATTTTCAGGATTCGTTTCTGGGTTTCATATTCTTCGAAACTGAGTTCGGGATATCGGTGAAATTCTCGCCTCAGCCGGATAATCCAGGCTTCAAACGTTTCTGCGCTCGGGTCCTCTCTCAAACGTATTACCTCGGATTTTCTGCATATGCAGTTTCTTCCATTTATTTTCGATATATTCGATATTTTTTTACTTCTTCAATATATATTGATCCATGTATATATTAGTCCAGGTATGCATTACTCCATTTTCTTCCCCATTAATCAGGAATTAAGACACTGACAGTTAAATACATTAATGGCACAATACATTTTATCCTGCTGTTAATTTTGAATAACGGCAGTTAAAGGATTGGCAGTTGAAGGGTTATTAACCTGTCTTTTTAAGTACGTTATTACTGTCATTATGAAGTCACTTTAATGTTATTATAAAGTGCTCTTAGCTACATTAATAGTGTTTTTGATTGAAATCAAAATTATTCTGGCTGCAATTAATGTTGTTTTTGATTGAAATCAAAAGTGTTCTAACTTAAAAACAGTGCTCTTAATTGCAACTAAAAATGTTCTTAAATGTTCTTAACTGAACGATAATCTGCGGCAGTTAATAAGTTTCAGTAGACCCGAATACTCTTCATATTTACAGGGATGGTACAAATGCTCAAAACACGCCTGAGAGATTTTCTTCTTACAAAAGACGACTGGCTTTTTGCGGTTTCGGACTACTTCCGTAGCGATGGAATAAGAGCTACACTCCGCTACGTTCTGGATGAAACCGGGGAGAGGGAGTTAAACGGGAAAAGATACAAAAAATACGATTTCGGCCCTGCTTTCGAATTTATGAAACAAAACAGGCCTGAGTGGGTCCGGGACGTGCATGTTGTCCCTGAGTCCGAAGTAAAAAAGGTGCTGCGCCCCTCGGATGTAATCCCCGAACTCGTAAATTCCGACAGCCGGGTAAGGGCGATCGTAAAGGTGCTTGACCTGGCCGGAATTCCCTGGACAAGCATGGGCGTTACGGGTTCTATGCTTGCAGGTCTGCAGAATGAGAGTTCTGATATTGATTTTGTTGTCTACGGTCCCATGTGGTTCAGGGCAAGGGATGCCATAACCATTGCAAAACAGCAGGAGGGCCCCATTGAAGAAATCGATGAGGCGATGTGGCAGAGGATCTACAGGAAAAGAATCCCTGAGATTTCTTTTGACGAATTCATGCTTCATGAGTCCAGGAAAGGCAACCGCGGCATGGTCGAAGGCACTTATTTTGACCTCCTCTTCGTGCGGGAATGGGACCAGATTAAAGAGCCTCTCCTGCGGGGAAAAGATACGGTCAAAATGAAAATAGAAGCCGAGGTCACAAACGCTGACTTTGCCTTTGACAGCCCTGCTTACTACAAAGTGGAACACGACGAGATCGACCATGTACTCTCCTACACCCATACCTATGCAGGCCAGGCTCTCCCCGGAGAGACAATAGAAGCCCGCGGGGTGGTCGAAGAAGTCGGAGACATAAAGCGGCTGGTCGTTGGCACCTCAAGGGAGCCAAAAGGGGAATGGATCCGATCCCTTACCTGGCTTGAAAAATGCGGGTATAGGTAAAAAGGTATGTTTGGAAATGAAGTCTCAAAATATTCCCCAAACGATGCCCGTCACATCGCAGGATATGTTTAATTATGCGGCTCGTTATGGGATTTCAAATCATACTCTTCAGGCTGTAATACATTTTAAAGATAAGCTGGATGAGGCGAAACTGGCCCGGGCTGTAAGACTCTCTATTGATGCCGAGCCTGTTCTGGGCTGCTTTTTTGTAGAAAGGGAAAACAGCCCATTCTGGCAGCGCCTTTTTGATCCGGAAAAAATTTCCTGGTGCAGGCTGGAAGAGACTAAGGACAGGGAAGATTCGGTTATGAAGTTTCTGCTTGAACCTTTGAATATGGACCTTGACCCGCAGATACTGGCGCTCCTGCTGCGCTACTGTCAGGAAGACACCCTGTGCATCAAGCTCAACCATGCCTGTTGCGATGGCAGGAGCGCCAGAGAATACCTTAAACTGCTGGCTGGCTTATATACTAAGCTTTGCAGAGATCCTTCTTTTGAACCCGAACCGAATGTGCAGGGAAAAAGAGACCAGAGTGCTGTGCTTGAAGCCCAGGGAATAACTGAACTCAAATCTTCTCTCATTCCTGAGGAAACGGAGCCTACATGGGCTTTTCCCTGGCAGCGATCTGCAGAGCAGGAATCGATGCAATTCTCTGTAACTCGAATCCCTTCCGGAAATTTTCGGAACATTGCGGCCTATGCAAGGGCCCACGGAGCAACAATAAACGATATTATCCTGACAGCTTATTTTCGAGCGCTATTTGACATGATAGAACCTAAACTTTATGCTCCAATGGAAATCCAGTTTACCGTGGACTTACGCCGTTATTTGCCAGAAGAAGAAAATATATCCATCTCCAACTTATCCGGGATCGAGAGTTTGAGACTTCCCGGGATAAAATGCGAATCCTTTACTTCCACACTGGAAAGGGTTGTACTCGCCATGAAAAGAATTAAAATTCACTTTCCAGGTATGCAAAGTGCTCTTGCCTGCGAATTAATGCGCGGAATGAATTCTCAGGAAGTCCTGGAAACGGTTAAAAAAGAGTGGCAAACATCTCTGGTAAGCGGAAAATCTTCCCCTATGCTCACCAATTTAGGAGTAATCAGCCCAACTCCGCTTTTTTTTGGAGAAGTAGAAGCTGAAGACGCTTACGTGGTCACTCCAGCCTTCCATGCTCCTGCCTTTATGCTAGGGGCTTCAACATATAATGAGGTACTGACTCTTACGGCAGGCTATTACGAGTCTGCCACAAAGAAAGAGGACGTCGACCATTTTCTCGATCTGGTTGTTGGTGGGCTGAGTTCCTGTGATATTCGAACAGATCGTGCTTAGCCAACAACGAAAAGGAAACAACCAACCCGTTATTCAGGCGGATTGCAATCAGTGGGGCATCGCGATTTAAGGTTGTTTTCCGTTATTCCATACCAGTCCAGTGTGCCGCTTAATTGGTTCAGGTCTTTTTTTGTAAAAGGAGGACCGGAAAGGCTTTCCTAAATACTAAATCGAAATTACTCGAAATTAAGAATGGAGAAGAAAAAAATAGTAGATCGAAAGGAAGGTTTCTCCGAACCTCCCCAGGTCTTTAGAGATTTATTTTATCTTCTTTTTCTTCAGGGCTGCATACGATGCCAGAAGTCCGGCTGCTGCAAAAGAAATACCGGCTCCCGGGGAATCCTCATCGGTTTTTTCGTTATCTGAGGCCAGGTTTTCTTCATCTTCTTTAGATGTTTCTCCTGTACTCATTATATTATTTTCTTTATTTCTAATTGGAGTTATCTCTATTACCTGAGTATCTTTTTCAGGCCCTGCAATCGCAAATGGAGAAAATCCTGGGGTTTCTGAACTAAAGTAGAAGTAATTCTGATCCTCTCCAGTCAGGTTAGTGGGGAGGGCGTTCCAGGTGTCATCACTGTACCTGTACAGGGTCATTGTGGTTTCACTTATGCGGTTTTCGGAAAGCCAGGTCCCGTTTACCCTGAAGTTTATCCGGGCATTTTCAAGGTTATCGGAACTTGAAAAGCCACTGTTTCCGACCCAGATATTCAGGTTCTTGTAGACGGTTCCGGGGGCAGGTTCTTCCACTATTGAGGATGTGTTCTTCAGCATTTCCACAATTGTGGTTGTTTTCCCGAAGTTCTTTTTCGGATCAAACTCAATACTAACGATCTCGTTTGTTTCCCCTTGGAAGGTGTAGCAGGTGTGGATTCCTTTGAAGACCTGTTCATTTGCAACCTCTTTAAGCTCTACGTTTCGGCTTGATTCCGGAGAGCCTCCCCCTCCTCCTCCTCCCCCTCCGCTGCTTCCGCTGCTTCTACTGCTACTTCCTTCGGAAGACGAGGCTTCTTCAGTGACTGTAATAAAGCCTGTTTTTGTCTCGGTATCGTTTCCGTAGGTACTGTTGCTTGCTGTGAGGGTGACAGTATAGGTTCCCGGCGTTTCATAGATCCATGTCGGATTTTTATCTGTAGAGTCGATGCTTCCGTTTCCGTTAAGGTCCCATTGCCAGGAATCCGGGTTATTCGTACTCAGATCCGTGAACTGGACTGCAAGAGACACATTGCCTGAGAGGGGGGTTGCGGAAAATTCGGCTTCAGGAGAAGGGTATGTGACTATTATTTCCGAAGCTCCCGTAACAGGCACCGCGGAGATTGAATATGCCGAAACATTACCTGAGATTGTGAAATTTCCGGGTTCAGTATTTGATGGCACTGTAACCCTATACTCTACGGTTTTTTTCCCTCCCGCCTGGAGGTTCTCTACCCAGATCCATTCCAGGGTAGACGCTTTGAAAGTTTCGGAATTCTGGAATGTAGCCCCGTTATTTTCAATTACGGTTACATCCCATCCGGCGGGAAGGTTTTCATCAAGCGTAGGGGCTTCAATGTACTGGGCTGCTTTTATATTCACGGTTACTGTAAAGGTTTCGCCTGCATAAACCGTTCCTGCAGAAAGCTCCCTGCTCGCCTCGATTCCGGAGGCTGAAACCGGCAGTACTGTGACAGCAAAAAATAGAAGAAATATAAAACCGGAGGTAAGACTTGAGCTTTTGATCCGGTTTTTTACTTTAAAAGTTTCAATAGTTTTCATGAAAACGAGTCCTTTAGTTTTGTGGGGAGTAACTGGCATATATTCTGGTATCATTTTAACAGCTATTTTAGCAACCATTTTAACAGCTGTTTTAGCAACATTTTAGCAACTATCTTAACATCTGTCTTCTTCTTATCTATCTTAATTTCTATATTCTGTCTTGGTCTATATTATTATAACTGTGAACCACCGGATATTTCTTTAATTTTTGAGGACTATTTATTTTTCAGTATCTTCTGGCTTCGAAAAATCTGAGCCGATGAGGGATAACTGCGAGTGAATCCGCAGTTAAAGTCACATATAAATAAAACAGTGTTCTATTTTCTGTTATGAGAACGAAAAAAAGTTATCCATGGCTTGCTCTGTTTTTTGTAGGGATTATAGCCACAACCGCAGCGTTTGCCTATCCCGGCTCTACCAGGGAAACGGTTCAGGCTGATGAGCAGGAAATCGCTGTGAACGGGATTGAGTCCTCTTCCAGTGTAATCACAAAGGTAGAACCTTCAAATCCTCTGGAGTTCCTTACTGCCGGAGCCGCAGTTACTGATTCCAGCACCGAAGTTACGGTCTACAACGATAACCTGGCTCTTGTGAAAGAACGCAGGTCTCTCGATTTGAAGACCGGGGTCAACAGCGTTGAGTATATGGACGTTGCCGCCCTCATTGACCCTACCTCGGTTATGTTTGAGGATACAAAAAACAAAAATACTGCAGTGCTTGAACAGAACTATGAGTATGACCTGGTAAGCAGTTACAAGCTGCTGGACAAATTCCTTGGAAAGGAGATCACTGCAACTGAAAAGGAAGGAGAGACCTATACAGGCACGCTTCTCAGCCATGACGGCGGGGTTGTGCTCCAGTTAAGCGACGGAAAGGTAGTAAGCCTTTCCGAAGTCTCAAAATTCGAGTTTCCTGACTCTGCAGGGCTGCTTACAAAGCCAACCCTGGTCTGGCAGGTTTATTCCCCTGTTGCAGGCAGCCGGGATGTCCTTACTTCCTATCTTACGGGCGGCATGAGCTGGAATGCGGATTACATCGTGAAGACGAATGCGGATGATACAAAGGCTGACATCCAGGGCTGGGTCAGTATTGACAATGAGGCAGGGACCACCTATGAGGATGCCAGGTTGAAGCTTGTTGCAGGAGAAGTCCACCGCGTAACTGTACCTCAGCCTATGTACTATGATTATGTGGTTGAGACAGAAGAAGAAGTAGCGTATGATGGGGGAAAGGGTAGTTTTGTTGAAGAGTCCCTCTTTGAGTACCACCTTTATACTCTTGAAAGGACGGCTACCCTGAAAAATAATCAGGTAAAGCAGATTTCCCTGCTCTCTGCGGATTCCGTGCCCGTGGAAAAGGAACTTATCTTTGACGTTTCAAAAAGCGAGAATGTCCAGGCAGTCCTGAACCTCGAGAATTCCGAGGAAAAGGGTCTTGGAATGCCTCTCCCTGCCGGAGTTGTGAGGGTCTATAAAAGCGATTCCGATGGGCAGCTCCAGTTCCTCGGAGAAGACAGTATAGACCACACCCCTAAAGACGAGGATGTCGAAGTTGTTGTCGGAGATTCCTTTGATGTTACTGCCACAAGGACTCAAACCGACTACGACAAGGTAAGCAATGATGTCCGGCGGCAAAGTTATGAGGTTGAATTAAAGAACCATAAATCCGAAGCCCAGACAGTCAGGATTGTGGAACATTTCTATGGTGACTGGGAAATTATCACAAGTTCCGATAGTTCTGAAAAGACGGATGCTTATACTGTCGAATGGGAAGTGACCGTGCCATCGGATGGTTCGAAAAAAGTCACTTTCACAGTGGAATACAGATATTGAGTTTCCAAAGCTAGTGAACTCCTGATTCAATATACTGAAAATGTCCAGGGTTCCAACCGGATGAAAAATTTTTGAGAAATTAATTAAGAGGGTTCATACCTTCTTAATTAGTTTCCTCCGTTCGGTGCTGGTAGTTTTGATTTTCGTATTCTTTTTACCGATTAATTTGATAACCTCATATGAGATTATTCACGATTGGAGGTGTCGTTTTTTCGAAAACATCTGCAGAAGGCAGGGTACATAAATTAATTCCTTCATTGGGGGTTTAATATTAAGTCCAGCTCCTCTTCACTTAATTCATAATTGTAAAATGTAGAATAAAACTTTCTTGTCTCAGCATTCATATCCAGGTCTTCGAAAAGTTCGGGATGGGTAATTTTTGCCGACCACAGTGTTTGCATCGCCGTCTCTGCGCTTCTTACTCCCCACAGGTAAACGCCTTTTGGGTTGACATAGATCTTTCCGGTTTTAACCGCGGAGATATCATGATACTGATCGTTTGTCAGCAGTTCCTCCTTTGTCTTGCTATCCCTTGTTACTATGATATCGGGATTCTGCGTAATCAGATCTTCCATTGAGATAGTGCCGCGTTCTTTGACTCCGGCTTCGGCCGCAACATTTATTCCTCCGGCATTTTCAATCCATGAGGTAGTGATCGAACCGATCCCCTCGGTGGAAAGAATATCCGCTCCGGCAACGAATACTTTTACTTTTTCTTCATCAGTAAGGTTTTTTGTTCTTTCCGTAACATAATTTAAATTCCCGTCATAATAATTGCAGAACTCCTCAGCTTTTTTATATTCTTCTTCTCCAAACAGGTCGCCTACAAGCAAAACCTCTTTTTTAATGTCTTCCGGACTCTGGTTTCTTATGTCCAGATCAACAAGTCCGTATTCTTCGGCGTCATCAAGATTTCCAATGATAACATCCGGATCTAATTTGACCAATTCTTCAAAGTTGACATCCTGGCCTGTAACAAAGATGGTTTCTACTTCAGTAATTCGGGGATATATCTTTACGAACATTTCGTTCTGTTGAACGACAGAAGCTGTTCCGACCAGCTTGTCAGCGCCTCCGACCATAAACACGATCTGATTTCCCGCTCCGTTTGCTACTACGCTTTTTACTTCCTTCGGAATTGTCCACACCACTCCGTCCATATCCGTTATGGTTCTGGTTTCCGCCTCCGCGTCAGTTTCCTGCCCTGTGCCTTTTACTGTGGGTGTTTCGGCTGATGTTTCTACCACATCATTTGTTTGCTGTAAACATCCGCTTATCAGCAGGCAGGGCAGCAAAATAAGCAGAACTAGCGTTATTTTTATTGTTTTCATATTAAATTTCTCCATGATGATTATTGATAATCGTAGTTGCAGCTTCGTAGTTGCAGCTCCCTTTTTGTGGTATAAATTGAACATCAGCTCAGCATCGGAATACAGGTTTTAATTGAATCGCCATTTTTGCCAGTAACACTTGCAACCATTATGTCAACTCCATATGCGGAGCGCAGGTTGTTTTCGGTTACTATTTCGTGGGCAGCCCCAATTTCAAAGATCCCGTTTCTTTGTAAAAGTGCTACTTTCGTCGAGCAGAGAAAAGCGTGATCCGGTGAATGTGATGTCATTATCACACCCAGGCCCGTCTTTGCCAGAGTAACTATTCTTTCCAGAACCCTTACCTGATTGCCGTAATCGAGGTTTGAAGTGGGCTCATCCATAAATAAAATTTTTGGCTGTTGGGCAAGGGCTCTTGCAATAAGGACCATCTGCCTTTCCCCCCCGCTGATATCCGTATACACTTTATCCTTCAGGTATGTAATTCCGAGCAAATCCAGGTTCTCTTCCGCAATTACGGTATCTTTTTTTGTCGGAGAGGCACAGGCCCCTAAGTATGGGGTTCGTCCCATAAGCACAACCTCTAAAACGGTAAACGGAAATGGAGGGGTATGGGCCTGCGGGACATACCCTATTACCTTTGCAAAGTCTTTTTTTGACCATTTCTTCACGTTCTCCCCGTCCAGGAGAATTTCTCCACTTTGCAGTGCCAGAAGGCCTAAAATAGTTTTGAACAGGGTTGTTTTCCCCACACCGTTTGGACCCAAAAGGCACATAATTTCCCCGGATTTGATTTTCATCGAAATATTGCTGACAATTGTTTTTTTCCCATAACCGCAATTGGCATTGACAACTTTCAGTTCCATTTTGCTTTCCTCCTTTCTTTTAGTAAAAGATACAGGAAAAACGGCGCTCCTAGAAGTGCTGTTAATATCCCCAGTGGTATTTCTGCTGAGAAAGCGTTTCTTGCAACGTCATCAACAATCAACAGAAACGAACCGCCCACAAACATGGATGCAAAAAGAAGGTGTTTGTAATTGGGTCCGACAAACTGTCTTGCGATATGAGGAACAATAAGCCCTATCCAGCCAATCATTCCGCTTATCGAAACGGATGATGCGACAAGTAGCGTGGAAGAAAAAATAATTATTGACCTCACTTTTTTTGTATCCACTCCCATCGCCTGTGCCTCTTCATCCCCAAAGGCCAAAACATTCAGTTTCCATCTTAAAAATAATAAGGGGATCATACCCAATACGGTCGGGATCAACAAAATGAGGACATCTTTTCTTGTTATCGATGCCAGACTTCCCATTAGCCAGAATGTTATGGCAGGCAGCTTTTCGTCCGTATCGGCAACATATTTCGTCATTGAGGTAAATGCCGCGAACATTGTCGAAACAACCATTCCGGTCAAAACCATTGTCAGTGTCGCATTATCTCCATGCCCTACAATTTTACTTATGGTGTAACTGAGTAGAACGGCTCCGAGTCCGAATAATAATGAAGACATCTGTATGCCGGCAGTTCCAAATGAAAGTAATATTGCTACTGCTGCTCCAAATCCGGCTCCATGTGACGCTCCCAGGATGTCCGGAGATACCATTGGATTTTTAAACATTCCCTGATACGCGGCTCCTGCAGTAGCCAGGTTGGCACCGATAAGTATCGCGGCAATTATCCTTGGCAGTCTTACCTTAAACAGAATCGTGTCAGCCGTATCAGGCAAAGTGTAATCAACATTTGCAATTTTGCCTGCCACTGCCATTATTAGCTGACCCGGGGTAATCGTGTATCTTCCTATATATACAGAAATGAAAAATGTTAAGATAAGTACAATCGCCAGAAGTGTCAATACAGGCAGCTCAAATTCTTTTTTATTTCGCAAAAAAAATTCCATTACTATGCAACCTCCTGACCTGAAGACCTCGTTTGTCGGACATGGTATTATGGAATCTGCTGCCGCAATGGATATTTCCGATAGCGTCGGTTTCTACATGAGCTCCGGTATATAAGGATCCAAAGAACCCGGTTTCCGGGATCAAAACCGGAAATTTTCCCTTCTCGCTCATGTTCAGGTCCCTGCCTGAGGGTTAAGGAGCATATCCAGTTCTTCATCCGTGAGCTCATAGTGGAAGAATTCCGAGTAGAACTCACGGGTCAGCCCGGAGAGGTCCGTATCTGCAAAAAGATCCGGATACAGCATTTTTGCAGTCCAGGCAGTCCCTATTATGAGGTGAGGACCCTGGGGCCTATCGATCCAGCAGAAAGGATTCTGAGGGGCAAGGTATACCCGTTTGTTCCGGACAGCATCCACACTTGTCCATAGAGAGTCAGAATATACGGATGCGTAAAACTGCGGATTGGAAGTGATAATTATCTCAGGGTTCCAGTCCATGACCTGTTCTATTGAAACCTGGGTCATGCCGGTTCCGGACTTGAGGGGGCAGTCGGCAACATTGATGCCCCCGCAGATATCAATGAGCTGGGAGTGTGGAGAACCCGAAGGGTCGGTCATCAGGCCTTTCGGGCCTTCGGCATAGTAAACCCGTACTTTTTCATCTTCGGGAATGTCTTTTACAGTGCTGTTGATCTCGTTGAGGATTGAACTGCGGAACTCGATCAGTTTTTCGGCCCTGGCTTCACAATCGAGCAGCTTACCCGTATATTCGATAGTGGGATCGGATTGTGTCACAAGGAGAATAGAATCATCAATAACCACCACCGGGATTCTGCCAAGACTTTCCTGCCTGCGTTCTATGGCTTCATTGATTTGTCCTTCCGTGGAGGTACTTTCAATAACAATATCAGGATGCATTTCGATAATGGTTTCATAATTTCCGGTTTTGGATCCTAACCAGTTTCCTATTACAGGCAGGTTTGAGTAATTCTCATCCATGAAGGGTTGGGTGAGATTTTGTTTGGAGTTCCAGCCCGCAAGTTTCTCCGGGGCGAGCATATACACAAGGATGGTGGAAGGCGAAGAAGTACCTATAGTCGAGGATATTTCCGCAGGCACGGTTAATTGCCTGCCCAGCATGTCGGTGATATGCACAGTGCTTGAGTTCGGAACAACCTGTTGATCTGCATTTCCTGCACATCCACTGAAAGCAACAACTAGAACCAGAAGATAAAGTATCAATGTTGTACCTATTTTTCCACCCATAGAGATACCTGACAAACTTTTGAGTATATAGTTGTTATGTTCGAATAAACATAATGCAAGTCGATGTCCTATCTTATGAGAAATTGAAAAACGCTGTCGAACATGGTTATTTAATAATTCCTGCGTTTTTGTAGCGTTTTTCGAATTTTCACGCTTCATATATTATAGGAAAACGGTTACCTATTTCCTAGTAATCATATAAATATTTTTTTATTCGTGTGGAACTCGAATACTCTGCAAACATTATCACAAAATATGCGCGTATCTCTTCCATATCAGAATTTATCATAAGAGGAAAGGTCTGAGGCCTCTGAGTTTAGGTCGCAAAAAAATAGCTCTTAATCTTGAAAACAACAAAGTAAGGAGTTGTAACTCTCGACAAACTGGATCAATAAACGAGTTGATCCCAAGAAGGCCTTCAGAACTGAGACTTTCTCTTGGATGGATATTCATTTCCGGCTGACTGTACTAATTTTTCAATAAATTATTTCTTTCGATTCCTTTGTGGCAAAAAAACAGTCTATTTCCCTGTTTTGAGGATGCTGTTCCGATGAGCTATGTATGGCACAACGGTTCTGTTTATTTTCGTGGAACGGGTTCAGGTAAGAAAGAAGATCTTCTTTCCCAAAATCCACCTGTTTGTTTTACAATATATAGGGAACAGGGTATCGTGACTGACCCGGTGCCCTGTCACGCTGATACGGCATATATGAGCGTAATGCTTTTTGGAAAGTGAAAAAGTGATTGACCAGGAAGAAGCTGCTGAGGCTCTCCAGAAACTGGTTGACAAATATATGCCGAAGTACTACAGTAACCCCTTGACCAGCACCTTTATTGAGAAGTATAGATCTTCACTTGATGGGAATGCAGTTTCGGTTTATCGAATAACTCCGCAGTGGATGACAGCCAAAGAAAACTCGGTAGAATCTGGCAAATTGTTTAACCTGGAAGCGCAGTAACTACGCGCTGTAGTCACACGAAACAAAGGTACTTTGGGAGAAATTCATGAAGAATTAGTCTGTTGGATTCACAATCAAGAAAACAAATTTTAATAAAGCCGAACTGGTTAATCCCACATGCTCGTGAAGTTTGCACTTTTTCATAAGGGATAAAGGAAGCTACCTTCAATCAGATATGAAAGCTCTGTGCGAGTTGTTGGGGATTAACCAGAGGGTCTTGCCCTTTATTTGTTTCAGTTTAAAAGTATGGGACTTACGCAGTTGAATGAAAAACCAATAAATTTTAACTGAAACATCTGGAGACAGCTTTTAATCTCAGTGCTTTTCGAGTTTGATTTAGTTTCTCAAGTACGTAAGTCCTGTGTATTTTTGCCGGATTTGATCCGTAGCCCATCTTGTAATTTTACAAACTAGTTATTATTTTTTTAATTACATCAGGTTCCATTAGTTTCATTAGTTACAGTTGCATTTTCAGGTATTGAATTATTTATGAGATCGGTCAACTTAGAAAAATCCACAAAATTTGAAGGAGAAACAGGACCATTTGTTGAATTTAACGTATTATTCATGAGATTGATTACCTCAGAAATATTCTCAAGATCTGAAGGAGAAACAGAACTATTTGTTGAATTCCCTGTCGTATTCCCATCAGTTGCGTTTCCTCTAATTTCGTCCCAATCTATGTTTTCCCAATTCCGCTGCATATCCTCTGGTATATTCCATGCAGCAAGTGCATTCCCTGTTAATGCTGTACAAATTAACATCCCTACAAATAGGGATAGTGCTTTTGTTCCTTTATATTTACTCATACTTTTTACCCCCGTATCAAATTTAGTTAATATAACTTAAGTTATAATTTTACATTTTTTTAGTCAAATAGTTCAGTCAGAAACAAACCGAGTACGACGATATTATACTCAAATCTGACTATTAAATCCCAGAAATAACTTTAAAACCCCACACTTAACTATTAGAATTCAAGTGATATAATATATAAAGAAACATGGATTAGAAAGGAAAATTTTTATTAAATATATGAAACCCATCAATATAGAAAATCCATCAAATAATTGCACGAAAAATAAATTAGTCCGGACTTACGTACTTGAGAGACTAAATCATGAACGACAGATATTGATGTCAAAAACGTGATTTAGAGCTTATCCAAAAAGTGGTTGCCTGCTATAACTTTTACAATCTGCAATATGCAAAACCGGAACGGATGCCCTAATCCTATAGACCTTACAAGTTTTACAACATGCAGTTATTGACTTTTCGGATAGGCTCTTAGACTGTTGAAGGTTTAATACATATGATTTTTCAGTTCAACCGTATTCCTATCATTTTTAATAGCAGTTTTCTACCCTCTGCCTTCATCGAAGAGGTCCTGTAAAGTGACTTTCCAGCACCCTTTTTACCACCTATCGTGAGTCCCATGTATTAAAATCAGTGCTTTGGATTATACTTGTCTATCAAGTCCAGATGGCAGTCCACATTAGGCTGAACGAGCCTCAAAGAATCAAGTTTGAACTTGCTGTTTCCGGAAAATTCCCGCCTTTCACGGAGTCTGCGCACGCACTATCCTGACTGTCTTCCTATTCTGCGATTAGTTCACAGTTCCATATTCAAACCCCATGGATCTTAAATCTGTGACAAACTACTTTGGAATATGACTACAAACGACATCCGGCCTGTTGAATTTTTCATTTTTCAGATGGGGGATCAGAATTTTCCTTGAACTCAACCCCGGATTCTTTAACATGATTTCTTCCATATTAATAGAAAAATCCCCTTTATTCATACCAGGTTTCAAAAATTCCATGATATCGAACTTACGGGGTTCTTTCTGTCGCTCCTCAATTGCCTCAAGCATTTCTTTTTTGATTGGATCAAGGACATCAAGCACGTCACTTTCCACAAGGAATATGTCAAAACCTGCTGCTTGAAAGGCGCCGGACGCTATCCCCGGAATTTCACTTGCAACCACTATTTTTACATCACCAAGTTGCTTTATGGTATCCGCCACAGCCATGCGTACCGCAGCCATGCCTTTCGCGTTGCAAACTTTATTTTCAAAACGGCTCAGGACTTTCCATTTCCCCCGTCTTCCTCATATGTTGCAATGAATTCCGGTTCAAATATTGAACTGGTTTGTTGGTTATCGTTTTCCACAACTGCAATTTTCAAGACATGTCCTCCTTGCATGTTGAAATTCATGATAGGTTCAGGTATCATCAAAACAATTGATCGCCGTTGCAACGATCTGCTCTATTCGCCTACAATCCTGTGGAATTAATTCTGCAATCAAAGGAATATACGTTTGCGACAACGTGAACATACCCAGTTGCTATGGGGTGCGCTAGCACAACTTTGATTTTACTGTAATAATCTGGATGTAATTAGGCATGAGTACATCTCATCGCATGCCGTGGCCAGATACCTGAAGAAGGTCTATGAAAAGATCTGTTAGGCATGGCTTCCTTAAACCGCATACCATAAAACTGCATGTAAAAGTCATCAGCTTCCTCTTTCAGGTCGATTCCAAGTTTTCCGGGATGTAGTTTGTCTGTTATATATAAAAGGCCCAGTATCCAGCGGGGGTTTCCAAAATCCCATGCAGCCGGAACCGCATAAACCTGCCTTTTTTTTACAGCATCTGCATGTATTCCATATTTCTGGCACAGCTCATAGAACTCATTAAGGGGCCGCGAAAGGAAACTGGAAATGAAAATGGCTTCCGGATTGTGCTCATTGATAAATGCAGGAGATACATTCACTCCCGGTTTTCCTTTTTTTTGAAGCTGTTTATTGATACTAATGCCTCCGGAAAGCGTCACCAGGTTGTTTTCCATTCTCTCGGCGTTCAGGGCAAAGAGGGGAGAGCCCATGCAATAATAAGCTTTTTTACAACCTTCATCTTCTGCTGCAATATTCTGGACAATTTCAAGGCGACTGCGAATGAAAGAGACAAGCTTTCCTCCTTTTTTAGGTACGTTGGCTTTTTTAGCGACAAGTTCTATGAAATCCAGATAAGAATGTGGTTGCTGTGTCATTTTATGTATGTGTATAAGGGTTCTGGTATCGGAAACTTCTCTCCAGACATCCATTAATTTATCATCCATCCAGAAATCCACTAACTTATCGTCCCGTATATCCAGGCACGTAAGCACTGCGTGGACCATACGGAAAGCCTGGACTACTCTGTGACCGTCCATAAAGCCAGTTTCACTGAAACTTTCATTGGCAGTTGTCCCTTTAACCGGAATGCTGTTGCCACAACCACACTTATAACTCACCTTTACAAACCTGGAACCCATGAATTCCTGGAATTCCCTCTCTATTAACGGGCTGCCACATTCGGAACAATAGGTGCCCAATAATTCCGTTCCCGGGGAATTAAAGAGGTAAACATAGTCCACATGCTTACGCAGGGAAGAACACAATTTTTCCGCTTCTCCTATTGAAGGTTCAAGTTCCATCGGAGCATAGCCGAAAGGAAGAAATCTCATGACCTGCAAGGGAATTGTGGGGGAGATTTCAGCCACTGCTTCTGCAACTTTTATCATCTCTTCCTCATTTCCTCTGGAATAAACGATTGAAGTTTCGACGTGTACTCCCATGTCGAAGAGCTTTGAAAGGTTGCGGAAAACCGGGGCTGACGAAGGAACTCCGCAATTCATGTAGCTCCTGTCAGAGTATCCTTTAATTCCCACGTTCATGAAATCTACAAGCTGTCCAAGCTCTTCTAAAGTCTCTTCTGTGAAATAACAATTGGTTGAACAGCCTGCAAGCAAACCCTGTTCTTTTGCCTTCACCGCAAGGTTCCTGAAGAGATAATAATTTGCAGCAGGCTCATTCATTGTGGAAACCACACCAAGGCAATTCTGCTGCAGGGCTTTTTCCACTATTTGAGAGGGTTTGAGGGCCAGCTGGTTAAGGGGTCTGCTTGAAGCCAGCACCCTGGCCATGCAGCCGGGACATTGGAAATTGCAGCCCGTACTAAAAACCTGAAGGAATTTACCTGAAGGATAATAATGAAGCAAAGGAACTGCTTCTATTGAAATTGGATATGCCCCAAGGTATCCCATCCCAGGACACTGGGCAATATTGTCGCCTGTACACACATAAGCTCCACATCTGCCCATGCTACATCCTCCGATTTCGCACCTGACTTCACATATATTGCATTGCATTTTTTAGTCTCCGTTGCTTAACACTGTCCGGTTCCGCACCGGCCGGATTCCTCCTGAACCGCACGGCAGGGGATGGCTGTCTACCTTCAAGTTTTCTTAATGGCCTCAAGTTTTTCCGGGATGAATTTTTATTGATAGGCTTTTTTTTAACATACAGTATCAATTTTCTATTAGTTCTGTGCTCCAGGTCTTTTTTCCCAGAAAAGCAATCTACCTACCGTTTTTTGGTTAATTTATTATGTATAACTGTACATAACCACGTGCATCTGCTCGGATATGAGTAAAAATATTACACTTTTTGGGGAGGAAAGTTCTGTTTTCGTAAACATGGTGATGTACTGTTTGGTATGTTTTTTACCAAAACAGCTGCATGTTCGCGATTTGTGTGTTTGAGCGTTATGTATTTAAACATAACGGTATCATCTGTCTCATAACTCATCTGGCTTCCCAAATATGTTATTTTTTCTCTTCAGGTACTTCGTTATGTTTATATAAACATATCTACTTTTCTACCTTGAATTCAAATTTTGCAGTATTCTTTTTTAGTGGAAACGTCTATTGATGCTGTTTATTCCTTCTGGACTTTCTTTTTACCTCCCGGACATTTTCTCTTTCTAATTTGTGGGTGTTTCTAATTTGTTAATAGATATTTATTTATAGTATTAAATAGGAAATAGGAAACTGTATTCCTTAATATAAAGCTTAGTTATGTTTGATTAAACATAACACTTTATGGTCTATATGTGGAGGTGTGTAACTGGAGTAGGTCTACAGAAAAAGTATTTTCATTCTGTCGGATATGGCGATCAGTTGTTCCGAATTCGATATTCAAATAAGTAAGTTCTGAGTTTTGAGATTCGATTTGCAAAAAGTATTGGAGAGTTGTAATTGACAAGAAAAATTGCTTTTTACGGGAAAGGTGGTATTGGAAAATCCACCACTCAACAAAATACTGCAGCGGCTATGGCATATTATCATGGCAAAAATGTTTTCATCCACGGGTGTGATCCCAAAGCAGACTGTACTCGTTTGGCCCTTGGAGGCGTACCCCAGACCACAATAATGGATACGCTCAGGGAACTGGGAGAAGAAGCCGTAACAGTTGATAATGTAGTTAACACCGGTTTCAAAGGAATCAGATGTGTTGAATCCGGAGGTCCGGAACCGGGTGTTGGGTGTGCTGGCAGGGGTGTAATCACTGCTATTAACCTTATGGAGGAGTTGGGAGCCTATTCCGATGACCTGGATTTTGTTCACTTTGACGTGCTTGGCGACGTTGTCTGCGGCGGATTTGCAATGCCAATTCGGGAGGGTAAAGCTCAGGAAGTATACATAGTCGCTTCGGGAGAAATGATGGCGACTTATGCAGCAAATAATATCTGCAAAGGTCTGCTGAAGTATGCAGAACAGAGCGGGGTGAGATTGGGTGGAATCATTTGTAACAGCCGTAAGGTCGATAATGAGCTGGAAATGATGGAGGAGTTTGTTTCCGCGCTTGGAACACAGCTGATACACTTTGTGCCAAGAGATAACATTGTTCAAAAGGCGGAGTTTAATAAAAAGACAGTTGTGGAGTTCGACCCGGAATGCAACCAGGCAAAAGAATACGGAAAACTTGCCAAGAAAATTCTTGAGAATGATATGTTCGTGATCCCCAAACCGTTAAGTATGGATCAACTGGAGAAAATGGTGGCAAGATACGGTCTTATGGATTAATTTTTCCAGGGAAGGTCGAAAAAATAGTTACTCCATATAAATAGTTACTCCATGTATTGTCTGGCCGAGAGAATAAAATAACTGACTACTGGCAGAAGCCGGGTATTATCGCTTTAAAAACTTCTTATAGAAAGTAGAAGTTGGAAAAATACCTGGCAGAAGTCATTATTCCTTAATAAATATTTTCCAAAAAATCTTTTATCCGCTGAATATACCGGAAAATTGCTTATTTGCCTTTAATATGCCAGCAGGACTAAGTCGCTAATATCTTTCTTACTCAACTAGAACAAATATGCATAGGGTGTTCTTTAATGGATCAGGTTCGTTATACCCAGAGAAACTGTACAGATAAGGAGAAAATAGAATCATTTCTTTTGCAGGAAAGAACCGGTGTACTGGGGATGGTAAACGGTATTTTCCCTTATGCTGTCCCGATGAATTATGTATGGCACAAAGGTTCTGTTTATTTACATGGAATGGGATCAGGCAAAAAGGAAGAGATTCTTTCCCGGAGTCCGCCTGTTTGTTTCACGATATATAAGGAACATGGTACAGTGACCGACCCGGTTCCCTGCCATGCTGATACTGCATACATGAGCGTAATGATTTTCGGAAAGGCTGAAAAGGTGAGTGACCAGGAAGAAGCTGCTGAAGCCCTCTGGAAGCTGGTTAATAAATATATGCCAGGGTATTACAATAACCCTTTAACCGGTACTTTTGTTGAGAAGTATCGGTCATCACTTGACGAAAATCCTGTTTCTGTTTATCGAATAACTCCGCAGTGGATGACAGCCAAAGAAAACTCAGTGGAGTCCGAAAACCTGTTTAATTTGGAAATAAAATAATTATATGCCAGGTTCCATAAAGAGAAGGCGCTTTGGGGTAAAGCTCCAAAAACGCCTCTTGATACTGCCGTTATCAGCAATAAATCAGATAGTGGAGTCCACTATGGATTTGCTAGTCAGAGATTTTGTGCATTCATTATTCTGAGAGTCATGGATTTGCTGGTTAAAGATTTTGTGCATTCATTACTCTCATTCATTATTCTGAGAGTCACCTTATTTTGCAATTCACTCATGATTTCATACTTTAACCCAAAACCTGCTAATTCCGTGTCAAACCACTTCGGAATATGACTGAAAAGTATGTCCAGTTTGTTAAACCCTTTATCTTTTAGATAAGGAATTAAAATTTTCTTTGAACTCAAATCAGGATTTATTAACATGACTTCTTCCAGATTAAGGGAAAAATCACCTTTATTCACACCAGGTTTCAAAAATTGCATAATATCGAATCTGGAGGGTTCTTCCTGCCTCTTTTTAGCGATCTCAAGCATCCCTTTTTTGACGGAACCAAGAATATCCAGTACGCGATCTTCCACAAGGAATATATTAAGGCTTGCTGCTTGAAAAGCTCCGAAAGCTATCCCTGGAATGTCACTTGCAACCAATATCCTTACATCGTCAAGCTGCTTTACGGCATCTCCCACAGCTACCCGTACAGCAGAAATACCCTTCGCATCACAAACTTTGTTTTCAAAACGTTTAAGAATTTTCCATTCTCCTCCGTCTTCCTCATATACTGAAATAAATCCAGGTTCAAATATTGAACTCGTTTTTTGGTTATTGTCTTCCACAACTGCAATTTTCAAGATATTTCCTCCTTTCAGATTGGAAATTAGAGTATATTTATATTAAAACTAAAATAGTTATTTTCCTCTGAAACGTTCTGCTCCTTCACATAAGTTCCGAAGGGTTGTATTTCTTAAGTAAAATGATTCTAACTTTACAACAATTTAACATAAAGGTAAGATAACATAAAAACAGGCAGCTGATAAAAGCAGTGTAGATGCACCCCTGCATTTTTTGTTTCGCAAAGGAGCAAGAGGGCGAAAGCTTATCTTTTGCAATCGGATGCATCATCACATTTGAGTTTATGTTTACTGTTAATTGATCCTGCCAGAAATCAGTAACACTGTGAACTGGCAGACCCCAAAAAAATCTCAAGTGACTCTCACATGCTTGAGAGTTCAAAGGTTTTATTCAACGAATAAGCCTTACCATACATTCAATATCCATTCCCTGTCTTTCTTATATTCCATATCTGCGAAGAGCGTGTTTGCCATCTGTTCAGCAAGCCATATAGCGCCTTCATATCCAACAACTGGATGGCGGTACATCCCTGCACGATCAAAAGTGGGGAAACCCACACGTACCATAGGGATATTGTTGTCGATAGCAGTCCATCGACCCTTGGAATGCCCCATAATCAAATCAAGTTCAATTTCCTTATCCTTGATCCTCCTTTCAAGTTCCCACATATCTGCATTCATAATAATCTCCATATCGAAATCGACTTTTTCCTGCAATTCTTTGATGCGTGGATCATCCGGATAAGTTTTGTTGTCATCTCCAAGAAGAAGAACCATAGGTTTCATCTCCATATCGAGGCAGAATTCAGCAAGACCAATGACAAGGTCTGGATTTCCGTATATAGCAACCTTCTTGTCTGCGAAAAACATGTGAGTAAGGTCAGTAATTGCATCGATTGCAATTCCTCTTTCGCAAACAAGTGATTCTGGAATTGGTTTTCCTGTCATTTTCTTCAAATTTTGCAGGAAAGTATCCGTATTACGGATTCCGATCGGAGTCGGTCCTATGATTGCAGGAACATCAAATTCGCTTTCAAGATATTTGGCGGCTTTTGCACCTTCATATCTGTTCAGTGCAATTGTTCCTGTTGCATTTGCAGTTCCGGTCAGATCTTCTATCGTTGTACTGCCATGGGCAACTCCACTTTTATCCGGCATCAAAGGAGAATCAAAGCTTTCGATTTCGAAAAGGACTGTTGCATCGATGTCCATTGCTGACAAAAGATGCTTGAGTGCAGTAACATCTCCAGGATTGACCCATCCGGTGATCAGGTTGATTTTTCCATTAGGTTTATCTTTTTTGGCAAATTCCTTTACTATATCATGGACCGCCACATCATAGCCAGTTACCATACTTCCTTTAAAACTTGGAGTATGGATAGGAATAAGGTGTACCTCCCGATCTGCATATTTCTCTTTCAGAAGCTTTTTGTTTAGTTTCCGAATAAGACCGTCAATATCATCTCCAATAACTTCAGTCGAGCACGTCGTGATGATTGGTACAACCTTCACACGTGGGTACCTCGTCAAGAGCACATCGACAGCCTCTTCAACTCTATTGAGAGCTCCAAATACTGCACCGTCCTCATGTAGAGATGAGGATGCGATCTCGAAGCTATCCTTGAAATGCTGTGCGAGTAGCATACGGACGAACATTACGCATCCCTGCCCTCCATGAACGATTGCGATACAGTCCTTTATTCCTATACTGGCATACTGTGCTCCGCAGGGCTGGCATGTGAATATAGGGTTGATAATTCCCGGACGTTCTCGTTCTTTTAGTTCACAAGACATAATATTTCCTTTTCCTCAATAGAGCGGGTTAGTGAGTTCTTGATTAAGTGACCCGTTAATAGTTAAGTAGTCGATACGGTCTTTTAGCCCCTGCATAAGCAGCTTGATATCTTTTTTTTCCATCGTGCCCAGCCAGGGGTACGTCTTTTTGAAACCATTAGCCAGATACACAGCATCTACCCAATAGCATCTATCTGAAGGCGTGCTGAGATCAACAGGTTCGTCACACAGTAATTGCATGGTTTTCGTAAGGATCCCTTCATTTTGTCTCTCTCTGTCCCAGGAACGTGAATGAAACTGCCACAGGCACCATTTCATAATAAAATCTACAAGCTGCTCTATTCTATCTTTCATAACGTCGTCCATTTATGACCTCACCCTCTTTCTATTATGCCGTACCAAGCTGTTGTGATTCAAGCTTCGGATACGTTTTTCCACGCAATCTTGTAACAATATCCCAGTCGCCAGTATACGGTCTCTCCTCAGATGGAGTTGTTCTGTCATCAACAATATTTACATCAGAAATCATTTGTCTGGTCAAGAATCCTTTATCAGTGGGAATCTCATCCTTACTTATGTCCATGCCAGAAAGCTGGTGAATTGGCGAATATATTGCATTGTAAAGATCCCTGGCAAGCCTGACCCATCCTTCATACCCTTTATATGGGCCATTGTGATATCCGTGAATATTGAGATATGGGATCCTCATCTTTTTGGAGACCTCTCCCGGACGAACACCTGTAAGGACACAATCGGGTTGTAACATCTCCATAGCTTCCAGCCCTTCAAGTTCATTAGGATCGTCAATTGCAAGTGCTCCTTCACTGCACCGAGCAACACCCTTTTCAAAGTCTCCCTGATGGCCGAATTTTGAATACACTGAGACAACCTTAACTCCCATTTCCTCTTCAATTACATGTGCCCAATGCCAGAGCTTAGAACCACCAGGCCAGAGACAGATCTTTTTTCCTTTCAGACGTTTAGCATACCAGTTGAGTTCCGGTCTCCATCTGGCGGTTTCTTCGTCTATTATAGCCTGTGCTTCTTTTTCAAGTCCGAAAAACATGGCTACTTTCATAAGTGATGCCGACAGCGGTTCAAAACCATATCCATCGATATCAAGGCGTGGGGTCCCATATCTTTTTCTGAGCTCGTTACAGATGTACTCAGCAGAACGTGCACATTCAAGCACATTGAGGTGGGCCAGATGCATACCCCTCAGATCGTCGTAGGATCCGTTCCCGGTAAAGGTGGAAAGAACCTGAATCCCCATTCTCTGGAAATAATCCACCATGATTTCCGCATCACCCTGAATATTATAGTCACCAACGTAATTGATAACATATTTACTTTTTATCTCAGGTTCATATGTTCCAACTTTTTGATCTATCCAGGCAATATTGATTTTGTGATGTCCTCCAGATTGGCTGGGCCCTCCAAAACCTGGGGCATTACAGACAAAAATGTCTACATCTGGCATTTCGGCCATCACTTTTTTAGCAACTGCAGCGATATCGTCTCCAATAAGTGCAGAAGCGCAAGTTTGGTAGATAGTCATTCTTTTGATGTGGGGAAAAGCCTTGAAACAATCAATAATATTCTGTTTAAGCATTTTTTCAGCGCCGAATACGACGTGTTTTTCCTTCATATCAGTTGCAAAGGTATATTTAAGCTGAAAATTGTCGTTATCGCTGATGTAACGCTTAGTATGCCAGGTATCGTAGGTGCATCCAACCGGACCATGGCTTACATGAATGACATCCTTCATGGGTGCGCCTATAACATGTTTTGCACCACAGTAAGCGCATCCTCTTTCTGAAATCGTCCCAGGAATTGTGTTGAGGTATCCAAGGGGAAGACAGGACGTCAAATCTTCACCTGGACCTTTTATAACAGCGTGCATCGCCCTTTCGGGAATACATTCGCTACATTCAAAAGTATGATATGGCATCGGTTTGTTTCTCCTTATTTTTTCTTCTTATTTTTATAGAAGGGCACTATCTCCCTGGTCGTCTGTTCTCACTCGAATGGCATTATCCACCGGACAGATGAAAACTCTCCCGTCGCCAATCTGAGCTGTTTGATTGACTTTAATTATTGTGTCAACAGCAGTATCGACATCTTCATCACTGACGATTAAATACAGCAGACGTTTGGGAATAAATTCCATATATTTCATTCCAGCCAACAAGCCCTGATCCAAAAGACCGGGACGAATATCAATGTTGAGCTCTTCTGCAATACCTCGTTGCTTGCCTCGTCCAAATACCGGGACTACAGTTACACTCGGGATTCCAAGTTCCACAAGAGCTTCCTTTGTAGGTTCAACTTTTTTTGGACGAATTATTGCAATTATTTCTTTCAAAGCGGCACCTCTTTTAAAGCCCTGAAACTCCAGTACGTATCGTGTACGCGTCGTCAACAGGAGTTATAAAAATTTTACCATCCCCACAATTGCCTGTGTACGCTTTGTATTTAATAAGTTTAGCAACTTCTTCAACAGACTTATCTTCAACGACTAGCATTATCACTGTTTTAGGAAGTTCATCATAATGTATTATTCCTACTGTAATTCCTTTTTGTTTCCCACGACCAAATACATCTATTTTTGTCAGTGAGAAAAAACCAGCCCCTTCAAGTCCGTCGATAACATCATCAGCGGCTTCAGGACGTATTATAGCTTTGATCATTTTCACATTAATCCTCCTTTTTCCATCATGCTTCCAATATGGAATTTCATCCTACGGCAAAGCCTTGTATGCAGGCAATGAGGCATGCATACAGAGTGGAATTTTGCGCTTCAACATCCAATGTGCATAATTAACTTCTCTTTATTTTTCCTAACCTCCTTTGTAGCTATTAACTGAGATATGTTTAATAAAACATAACAAATATTTATATCAAAGGAAAACAGTTACCTATTTCCTATTTAATATTATAAATAGCTTTCTATTGACAAAAGAAAATTTAATCCTTATTTGTCGACGAAAGCCCTCTGGAACAAAATATGGTTATGTAATTCTAAACATAACGAATAATAACCATGAATTAAAAGTTCAGAGTCGGAAATAGCCAAAATGCTTCAAAAACATTCTAAATATGAAAACATTCTAAATATGCATTTGGGCCGTTATTGAGGAGAGTCCCCATTACTTCAAAAAGTTTCATAATACAAAAAATGTACTTTTTAATAAAATCAATTAGTTGCTTCGCTATTTTGAGCGGGGATTCCAATCACTTTTTAAATATGATTAATACTTAAACACCTTTTGTTTGAGAAATCATACCCAGAATCGATTTTTATCCATTAATAGAATTGCTATATTTCAATTGGGCACCATTTGTTACCTATATGATTCCAAAATTCTGCATTATTTTTATTGAGATAATTATTTCTCATGATATCGTTTTTGAAATAAATCAATATATTCTAAAATCATAGTAAAATAGTTGAAAATCGAATGCTATTGTTTTTTAGTCGCTAGTTTTTTAGTCGCTAGATACACATTTACCTGCCTTTAATTCCTGCACAAGAGTTTAATCAGGTTCACGTTAATTTAAAAATTGGCCAAAATTAAAATTATGAAACTGCGAAATTTTGATGCGGAGAGTGAGATAACACATTGAATTGCCGTAATTAGGCATAGATGCTTCGTCACATACTGTGGCTAGATGTTAGAAGAAGACCTGTTAAACCCGGCTTCTTTGAATTTTCATACCTCACAAATGCCGTATAACTTATCTGCCTTCCACTTCTGCTGGCATGAAGTGTTATGGACTATGTTTTTGAGTTTACATGTCCCCTCTAAATATACTAACTAATTTTCTTAAATAAGTACTCGTTTAATAAGTACTCGTTTAATACCTTTTATGCGAAAAACTTAAGGTGCATTCGTTTTTCATGTGAGTTTGTTATGTTCAGTTAAGCATAACCTGATGAGGTACTTAGTTTCACGAGATAAAAAACCAAAATTTATTGAAATAAAATAGTTATGTTTACTTAAACATAACAATATGCAATTCACACCCTTTTGTACTGAAAGCAATGCACACCCACGATTTGGAAATTAAGTGTTTGTGTAAAAAGCATACTGTACTATGTTTTCCTTATTACATAATGATGCCGTATGCAATCGATAATTGACCACTATCTTGTAAGTTTTATATTATGCATAAACATAATTCAAACTCTTTCTTTTGGAATAAAACAATTATCGATAAATTATACATAAATGGATACTGATATCTTTTTTTAGTAACCGTTTTTCTAACTATACATATCTCAAATTTTTGTTTTTATCTCTTTTTCAAGGACTGGCGATAGATACTTATTTATAGTTTCATATAGGAAATAGGTTACTGTTTTCCTGAAACTTAAATCATTGTTATGTTTGAATAAACATAATACAGATTAAACTATTAAAGGAGGCAGAAAATGGAGTAGGCAATTAGGGGAAATCTTGTTACTTTGGTTAGAAAATTGATTGATTTTTCAGAGTATGTTACTCAAGGAAATGAATTGTGATTTTTTAGATGATGTTTTTTAAAAGTGTTGGAGGAGTAAAAATGACCAGAAAAATTGCTTTTTACGGGAAAGGTGGTATTGGAAAATCCACCACTCAACAAAATACTGCTGCAGCTATGGCATATTATCATGGCAAAAATGTTTTCATCCACGGGTGTGATCCCAAAGCAGACTGTACTCGTCTGGCACTCGGGGGCGTACCCCAGACCACAATAATGGATACGCTCAGAGAGCTGGGTGAGGAGGCCGTAACAGTTGATAATGTAGTTAACACCGGTTTCAAAGGAATCAGATGTGTTGAATCCGGAGGTCCGGAACCGGGTGTTGGGTGTGCTGGCAGGGGTGTAATCACCGCTATTAACCTCATGGAGGAGCTGGGAGCCTATTCCGATGACCTGGATTTTGTTCACTTTGATGTGCTTGGCGATGTTGTCTGCGGCGGATTTGCAATGCCAATTCGGGAGGGTAAAGCTCAGGAAGTATACATAGTCGCTTCGGGAGAAATGATGGCGACTTATGCAGCAAATAATATCTGCAAAGGTCTACTGAAGTATGCAGAACAGAGCGGGGTGAGATTGGGTGGAATCATTTGTAACAGCCGTAAGGTCGATAATGAGCTGGAAATGATGGAGGAGTTTGTTTCCGCGCTTGGAACACAGCTGATACACTTTGTGCCAAGAGATAACATTGTTCAAAAGGCGGAGTTTAATAAAAAGACAGTTGTGGAGTTCGACCCGGAATGCAACCAGGCAAAAGAATACGGAAAACTTGCCAAGAAAATTCTTGAGAATGATATGTTCGTGATCCCCAAACCGTTAAGTATGGATCAACTGGAGAAAATGGTGGCAAGATACGGTCTTATGGATTAACCTGGGGGTGAGTTGGCAAATGAAGATGATTCGTGCTATATTAAGACCTGAGTGGACGGAAGAAGTAACCGATGGACTTTCAGAAGCTGGATATTATTCTCTTACAAAAATAAACGTTTTCGGTAGAGGTAAACAAAAAGGGATTACTGTTGGTGATATGCACTACGACGAACTCTCAAAAACCATGATCATGATGGCTGTGGAAGATGAAGCGGTTGAAGAAGTAATAAAAATCATTTCTGGTAAAGCATATACAGGCAGTATGGGAGATGGAAAAATCTTTGTGAGCCCGATCGATGACGCATACACGATTAGTTCGGGTGCAAAAGGATTATGAAAATAATTCTAAAAGCAGGAAATTTTGAAAACCGGGAGGTTTCCATATGAAAGAAGTTACTGCAGTTGTCAGACCCAATAAAATGTCTACCACAAAAGATGCACTGGATAAAATCGGCTTTCCTGCTATGACAGCAATTCCGGTATTAGGGAAAGGCAAGCAAAGAGGCATCTCTGGGGAACTTAACTTTTACATACAACCAAGGCTGCTTGCAAAAAGGTACAGTACAGGTATGAAATACATACCCAAAAGGCTTCTGAGCATAGTCGTAAATGACGAAGATGTGGATCTGGTGGTAAAAACCATTATCGAAGTCAATCAAACTGCCCAGATAGGGGATGGAAGGATTTTCGTTGAGCCGATTGATGATGTCATCAGGATCAGGACTGGCGAAAAAGGAGAACTATCTTTGAAATAAACAGATAAGGGAGTATAAGATGCCGTTAAAACTATTCTGTTGCGATGAATGCATACCTGAGCGCAAAAACCATGTTTACATCAAGGAAGAAGGGGAAGACACAACTGATTTTCTCCCATTGTCAAATATTGATACAATAGCAGGATCGTTGTCGGAAAGAGGTTGCAGCTATTGCGGAGCTAAACTCGTTATTGGTGGAGTAATAAAAGACTGTATTCAAATGATACACGGGCCGGTAGGGTGTGCGTATGATACCTGGCACACGAAGCGGTATCCCAGTGACAATGACAACTTTCAATTAAAATATATCTGGTCTTCGGATACGAAAGAAAAGCATATTGTGTTCGGCGCTGAAAAGCAGCTGAAAAAAGCAATAATGGAAGCTTTCCAAGAATTTCCAGCAATTAAGAGAATGTTTGTCTATACAACCTGCACAACCGCACTCATAGGAGATAATCCTAAAGCTGTATGCCGTGAAGTTCAGGAAGAGCTTGAAGATGTCGATATATTCGTTGTCGAGTGTCCGGGCTTTGCCGGGGTCAGCCAATCGAAAGGACATCATGAGCTAAATATTGGCTGGATGAGGGATAAAATCGGCACGCTTGAACCTGAAATTACAAGCGAATACACGATTAATGTCATTGGCGACTACAATATTCAGGGAGATACTTACGTCCTGCAAAAATATCTTGACAAAATGGGTATCCAAGTTATCGCACACTTCACCGGGAATGTAACCTATGACCAGCTGCGCTGCATGCATAGAGCAAAGCTGAATGTTGTCAACTGTGCTCGTTCTGCCGGATATATAGCTAACGAACTTAAGAGAGTATATGATATCCCTAGAATGGATGTTGATACCTGGGGTTTTGAATACGTCAAAGTAGCCTTGAGAAAGATTGGGGCTTTCTTTGGACTGGAAGATAAGGCTGAAGAGGTAATTGCAGAAGAAGTTGCAAAATACGAAGGAAAGCTTGACTGGTATAAGGAACGACTCAAAGGAAAGCAGATCTGTATCTGGACCGGTGGTCCAAGACTCTGGCACTGGACAAAGGCTCTTGAAGATGATCTGGGTATGGAAGTTGTTGCCATGTCGTCTAAATTTGGGCATCAGGAGGACTTTGAAAAAGTTATTGCCAGAGGCAGGATAGGGACCATCTATATCGATGATGGGAACGAGCTTGAATTCTTCGAGGTGCTAGATAATATCCATGCCGATCTGATTTTTACCGGTCCGAGGGTTGGAGACCTCGTCAAAAAACTGCATATTCCATACATTAACGGACATGCGTATCACAATGGTCCCTACATGGGTTTTGAAGGAGCGGTAAACATGGCGAGAGACATGTATAACGCGATATATTCCCCGATGTGGAAGTTAGCCGGAAAAGATCCCAGAGAGACAGATTCCCCTATGTGGAGCTTAACTGAAAAAGATTCTGGTGTGGTGCAGGAGTCATGAATGAAAAAATAGAGGAAATTACGGCTCTTATCCAGGAACGGTGTTTGTGGCAGTTCTTTTCAAGAAGCTGGGACCGGGAGGAAAACATTGAAGGTATTATGACAATGACCGGCAAAATCCTCAACGGCGAAAAAATAAATCTTGTAACTCCGGCAGATAAAGCATTTTATTCCGATGCAAAAAATCTGGCTGCAGATATACAAAATAAAATGCCCTGGATCTCCGAACTCGACAAATCAGGAATACTGGAGTTAGTTGAAGGCGTCAAGAAAAGACTGCTCCATATTACTGTAAAAAAGTCCCGGAACTGCGAACTGAACTTGCCAAATTATTAACTGAACAAAAATATCAGCTGAATCAAAAGGGGGTTAAAGTGTGTCATGTGAATTGATGTTGAAGGAAAGAACAGGAATAATTAACCCTATGTACACCTGTCAGCCGGCAGGTGCCCAGTATGCAGGAATTGGCGTAAAGGATTGCATCCCGCTTGTACACGGCGGGCAGGGCTGCAGCATGTTTGTCCGCTTGCTGTTTGCTCAACACTTTAAAGAAAATTTTGACATTGCTTCCTCTTCTCTGCATGAAAGTGCTGCCGTTTTCGGGGGTGCAATAAGGGTAGAAGAAGCCGTTGAAACGCTTATTGCCAGGTATCCTCACCTGAGGATTATACCTATCATAACGACGTGCTCAACTGAAACTATTGGGGACGATATTGAAGGTATAATCCGGAAAGTAAATCAGAAAATCAAGGAAAATCATCCTGACAGGGATGTAAAGCTCGTTGCCATTCACACCCCAAGCTACAGCGGCAGCATGGTGACGGGATATGATAATGCAATCAGTGCTATGGTAAAAGCTCTTGCAAAAAAAGGTGAACCTTCCGAAAAGCTGAACATATTCACCGGCTGGGTCAATCCGGGGGATGTTTCCGAAATTAAACACATTCTATCTGAGATGCAGGTTGATGGAAACATACTCCTGGATACCGAAACCTTTGATTCTCCTATTATGCCGGATAAATCGGCATTCGCATATGGAAACACGACCATTGAGGATATAGCCGATTCTGCGAACGCTCTCGGATCGATTGCATTAAGCCGATATGAAGGAGCAAATGCTGCAACTTTTTTAAAAGAGAAATTCGATGTGCCTTCAATTGTTACGCCAACTCCCATAGGCATAAACAATACCGACATCTTCCTTAAAAATATTAGTGAACTTACCGGAAAACCCATACCTGAATCCCTTGTTATCGAACGCGGCAAAGCAATAGATTCTATTGTAGACCTGGCACACATGTTTTTTGCAAATAAAAAGGTAGCCATTTTCGGTAATCCGGATCTTGTATTCGGGCTTGCGCAGTTTTGCCTGGAATGTGAGCTTGAGCCGGTACTCTTGCTGTTAGGCGACGATAACTCTTCATATAAAAAAGACCCGAGGCTCAAGGAACTTGAGGAAAAGACAAATTGTGATATGCAGATCATCTGGAACGCTGATTTATGGGAACTTGAAAGCCGTATCAAAAATAAAACAATAGATGTTGATTTGATTTTAGGGCATTCAAAAGGCAGGTACATCGCAATAGATAATGATATCCCAATGGTTAGGGTAGGCTTCCCGACATTTGACCGGGCAGGGCTTTGGAAATATCCGGTAATCGGATACAAAGGAGCTGAGTGGCTGGCTGAGAACATTGCAAATACGATTTTTGCGTCCATGGAAAACAAGCATGACAGAGAATGGATTATCAATGTCTGGTAACCGAAAGGAGGCAAAAAATGGAAGAATTATATGAAATCGGGAAAAGGCCCTGGTTCAGTATAGTTGAGCTGTCCTTTGTGGTAGCTTTCTGAGCAACAATTGCCTTGATTCCCGTTCAGGTGGCATAAAGTTGTAGCTAAAGCAATCAAGAATTTTTTATTTTTGATTGTAATCAACTGCATAAAAGGAATGAGGTTTAATATGGTCGGCATCGCTAATGAGAGTGTAGTATTTTTTGGAAATTTAAGCGAGCTTTATCAACTGGCAAAAGACGGGAAAATCGATACGAAATTACAGGGCAGCCATACCCGACCCTGTAAATTCTGGACTGCAATGAAAATACTGAGTGGGATTAAAAATGCTGTCGTGATTGCTCACGGCCCCAGCGGCTGTGCATTCGGAGTAAAGCAGACCTATAAGCTAACAAATTGCAGAAACAGTGGTTCGCCTTATGAAGCTGTCATTACCACAAATATTGATGAGAAAGCTGTTGTGTACGGGGGCGAAAGGGAACTGAAGGGTGCCATACAGGAGGTCGACAGCAAGTATAAGCCGGACATCATTTTTGTAGCGACAAGCTGCGCTACCGGAATAATAGGAGACTATGTGGACGCAGTAGTGAGTAGAGTCCGGCCTGAAATTAACGCCAAAATCATGGCCGTTCACTGCGAGGGCTTTGCCGGAGAATACAGGAGTGGGTTCGATCTCGTTTTCAGGCAGATCGTTCAGCTCATGGATAAGCCTGATTCGGAAAGCAGAGTAGCGCTTGCCAGTTCGGTCAATATCGTCGGGGGGAAGATGGGTCCCGAGAGGACGGAAATTGATACTGATGTTAAAGAATTGCGGCGCTTAATTGAAGACATGGGCGCAAGCGTAAATGCAATTATTGCAGGCAACTGCTCGCTGGAGGAGATACAGCGGGCTCCCAGTGTGGCTGTAAACTGTACTTTATGCCTGGACCTCGGGTATGCGATAGGAAGAGAAATGCTTGACCAATTTGACACCCCTCTGAATTCGACGATTCTTCCTTATGGTATCAGTGCAACGGAAAGATGGCTGAGGGAAGCGGCTAAGCATTTACACATGGAAGCTGAGGCTGAAGCCCTGATCAAAAGAGAATATGAAGCAATACGTGTCGAATTTGAAGAGGCAAAAAAACATCTTGCCGGCAAGCTGGCAATTGTTGAAGGACATGACGCGATAAAGGCTCTGTCAATTGCTCACATGCTCGAACGTGATTTCGATATGCGTGTGGTCATATACAATTTCCATCCCTGGAGCACGGAAGCAAGAGAAACAAGTATCGATTACCTTCTGGAGACCGGGCTTGACCCTGAAATACTGATAACAAAGGGTACGCTTGCTTTCGGAAAATATGAGGCAATGCTTCAAACTGAAAATGAGCTGCTTGAATATCTGGGAGATATGAGTCCGGAAAGAACCGTATACTTCGGGTCATCAATGAGTTTCCCGAATATTCCGGTAGTCGACTTAAACGCCATATTGAACCGTCCGAGATTCGGTTACAGGGGGGCCTTAAAGGTGGCAAAATGTATTTGCACTGCTCTTGAGTATTCCTTCAGACCACGCAGCTGGGTAACAAAAAGAATGGTGTTTCCTGAAAAATCAGGGCTCTCTTCGGCTCAGTCGCTTACCCCGAAACTTGCTCAGGAGCTGCCGGATTGTACAATCTATGCAGGGAAGGGGAGGGGCAAATGTATGATGAGCTAAAATTCGAGAATTGCAACCATAGCAAGGACCCGATGGTCGGATGCGCTCTTGAAGGTGCTGCCGGCATACTGGCCGGTATTAAGGATATCAGCATTGTCATACATTCTCCTCAAGGTTGTTCTTCAACGGTTTCAGTAGCTTATGATACCCACGAAATTGACTTTACAAAGCGAAAGGTTGCATGCACCCGGCTTTTTGAAACGGATATAGTTATGGGCGCTTCGGATAAGCTGAAGGAATTGATCAGGGAAGTTGATTCGAAATTTAAAACCCGGGCTATTTTCGTAATTGGCACATGTGCAGCTGATATTATCGGTGAGGATCTTGAGGGCTTATGCAGAAATCTCCAGCCGCAGATCAATGCGAAGCTTATCCCCCTGATGGCAGGAGGGTTTCGAGGAGACAGCTATGCCGGGATTGACATGGGGCTGAAAGTCTTATTCCCTTTCATCAAAAAGCAGAGTGAAAAAATTCCAAACACTGTGAACTTAATAGCCCCTCAGGCAAACCTGAATCCTACATGGTGGGCGGATTTGAAATGGATACGTGAAGTCCTCGAAAAAATCGGTATTCGAGTGCTGGCTGTGCTGCCTCATGAGACTTCACTGGAGGAGCTGGGTAGTGCGGGGCTGGCATCGGCAGATATACTTCTCAGTCATGATGCAGGGTATGAATTCGGATTAAAAATGCAGGAGGTTCATGGGATCCCTCTCATACTTTCGGATATCCCTCTCCCGGTCGGGCTGAAAAATACGGCAAGGTGGCTTCGTGCGCTGGGTAAGTATTTCGGCATTGAAGAAAATGTCGAGACGATAATAAAAGAAGGAGAAGATCTGACCATCGACGTGCTGAGACGAAGGGGATTGATGATGATTCAACGGTATCGCAACTGCAGAGTAGCCGTTTCAGCCGATGCAACCCTGGGAATAGGTTTGACCAGGATGCTGTTCGAAGAGCTGGAAATGATTCCGGAGCTGTTGCTTTTCAGGTCTTCTATGCCCGACTCTCAGTCGTTGTTGGAAAATGAACTTAAAGCTATGGGGATTTCTCCCAGGGTTGTTTTTTCCGCAGATGGGTATCAGGTAAAGCAATCCTTAATGGACAGCAACGTTGATGCCGTATTTGGTTCTTCCTGGGAATATTACATGGCTGAAGAACTGGGGATAAAGTTTGCATTTGACGTTTTCAACCCGACAAATAGAGTCAATTATCTGAATAAGTCCTATTTCGGATATGAAGGGATGCTGAACTTTTTAGAAAATGTCGCAAATGATTGGGAAAGATCACTGCGTTCGAAGCAGATTAACTGGGAAGAGTATTTGTAACTAAGAGGAATTGAGGTGGCAATATGGATTGTGCATTCACAGCCCTGAAAAAGAGTGTACGGATGCGTGGGATCTTGCTGGCAAATACCACAGGTTTTAAAGAGGGAGATGTGGGGTTGTTGAATGAAGAGGAAGTGTTTACCGACGGTCATTCAAGAGAACTTGCAGACGATACATTTGTGCAGGATAAGCAAAAAAAAGAGGTTGAAAACAGGGACAATGGGAAATTCAAGGTAGCGGTCACTTCCAGAGGAGGAAAGCTTGTTGACCAGCATTTCGGGAAAGCAACTACTTTTATGATTTTTGAAATTGAAGGTCAGGATTGCAAATTTCTTGAGACGCGTTCAACAAAGAAATACTGCAACGGAGGAAGCGGAATCGGTGTGGAACCCCTTGAGAAAAACGAAACAATAAAGTCGATTTCGGATTGTGATGCCGTGCTTACCATGAAAATCGGGTCAGGAGCGCAAAAAAAGCTTCAAGAATACGGGATTGATTGCGTTGAATATTGTTATACTATAGAGTGTGGATTAAAGTATTTGCAGATGGTGGGGAAACAGAGAGACAGGTATAAAATTTAACCGAGTTATACGGCAAACTGAATTATACGGCAAACTGAATTATACGGCAAACCGAATTATACGGCATTATTTTCGAATATCGATAGTTTTTCTCGATTCCGGAATTTAATAAGCCGTCAACCATTATTTTCCTTTTGATGCAAAGTTTTTTGGAAGCATTTTACTTCTGATAACCGGGGGTATAACCGGAAGCATCTTTACAATGGATATTTCCTGGAAATTGGTGCTGAATTCTAAGAATAAAAAGAGGTACCTGAATGAACACAAAAATAATAACTATTCTCTTCATCGCATTCTTATCGGTATTATTTTTCACTGGCTGTATAGAAGAAAAAATCAGCTCGCAGGAACATGGGAGCACAAAAGGCATATCCTCTTCAAACGATGAAAACACAGAGAATAGGACTGTTACTGATTCGTTAGGTCGACAAGTTCAGGTTCCTTTAATGGTAGAAAGGGTTGCAGATACCTGGATGGGGCATAATGAGGTGCTGGCTATGCTTGGAGCTGATGACAGGCTTGTTGCTACAATGTTCAGTCCCCAAAGTAGGCCGTGGATGTATAAAGTTTGTCCGACCTTCAACGATGCTGTGACACTGAGCCCGACGTATGATATCGAAGAGTTGCTTGCTACAAAACCTGATGTTGTTTTCATGTCGAAATCCGATAAGAATCTCGAAAAGATATCCAATCTTGGAATTCCTGCAGTACAGGTAAGTTTTACAGATTTCGATTCTATGAAAAAATGCATTTCAGATACTGCCAATGTGTTGGGGGATGAAGAAGCCCTGGAACGCGCACAGCAATATAATACATATCTGGACAGTAAACTGGAATCGGTAAGAAATACTTCATCCCAGATACCTGACGAAAATAGGCCAAAAGTTCTTCATGTGGTTTCACTCTCACCTTTGTGTGTAGATGGCGGTGGAAATATTATAAGCGATTGGATTGAGGCCGCAGGAGGGGTTAATGCAGCCGAAGAGGTAAAAGGGGGTATCATGCAGGAAGTTTCAATGGAACAAATATTAAAGTGGAATCCGGATGTGATTATTCTTAGTGTGAACGCCAAATCCCGGGAGAAAGAACAAATTATGAACAGTGACCAATGGAAAAAAGTTAAAGCAATTCAGGATAACAGGGTGTTTCTAAATCCGGAAGGGGCATTTATCTGGAGCCGGGCCGGAGCAGAAGAAGCGCTTCAGATTCAATGGGCTGCAAAAACCATCAATCCGGATAAGTTTCAGTTCATTGACATAAATAATGAAACAAAGTGGTTCTACAAAACTTTCTTTGAGTATGAACTTACGGATGAGGAAGTTCAAAAAATTCTGAATGCAGAGGCGCCAAATTGATCTATAACTGGCAGTTTGGCGGAAAATTTTGGTGCTTTTTAAGGTATAAATGCATTAAAAAATTTACTTTCAGGTGAGGGTGATGGCAAATCCTATTGTAGGCAGAGTCTGGAAATTCGGAGATGACATTAATACCGATGCGATTATCCCGGGGAAATACCTGCGAACAAGGGATATGCAGATATTCGGAACTCATGCAATGGAAGGCATTGACCCTGAGTTCACAAAAAAAGCAAAACCCGGAGATATCATTGTTGCAGGCACTAATTTCGGGTGCGGTTCTTCAAGGGAGCAGGCTCCCCTCGCTTTGAAACACTCCGGAATAGCCTGTATTGTGGCAAAGTCTTTTGCAAGGATCTTTTTTAGAAATGCAATCAATATAGGACTGCCTCTCATGGAAGCAGATGTCGAGTGTCAGGAAGGAGATGAGATTAAAGTTGACCTGTTCAAGGGGGAAGTTCTGGTTCCGGAAAAGGGCATATTCAAAGGAAACAAACTGCCTGATTTCCTGCTCGATATACTCAATGACGGCGGACTTGTAGCTCACAGAAAAAAAGTTAAGGGTGAGCATAAATAATAACGGAATCCGATAACTAATTCGTATCTCAGTGATAATCGAAATCGGGTACTCAAAATCGGGTACTTGAAATCGGGTTACATGCAGCCCTTACATTTAGAACAATCTCCGCAAGTTGGAGACTCCGTATAGTCCCCGCCTGTGATTTTGAACGTGGAATCGGATATCCTGTATTCGTTTGCTTTAGTCCCGTCGTCAATAGTTACGGCATCATCGTCAAAGCTCAATTTTATTGGCACTTTTTCATACTCTTCCGTCAGGCCGGGTTTCAGCTTAGGGAAAGTTACTTTCATTTCACCGTTGCTTTTTTTGACCGAAATGATATCAAAGGTAGCAAGAGAAGTTAACCTTCCATTTCTATCAAAGCGCAGGGAATTTATATCAGCATCAATACCCACTGCAGCCGCATCATACGCATTGATCAAACCGATAGGGGTTTCAACAGGAACCGGTTTTGCCGGTTCTACGGACTCCATGCTGCCGTCTTCAAAAAGCTTGACCCCTGTCCGGATGGGAATTTTTCCTGCCGGGGTGTCAACTGCGATTCTTTCTGTCGGCCACAGGATCAGACTTCTGACTTTTCCGTCCGGATAAAAACGCAGACCGATTATTTTTGCACTGAAGCTCCCGAACGGAAATGTGAAATCATATTTCTGCGCCAGGGCACCTTCCTCTTCTTCCGACCAGAAACCGCTTATTTGCCCGTTTAACGGGAATAAACTATTAAGCGAACCGTCTTCAAAAAAAGTGACCAGTTCAGCCGGAAAGTTGCCTATTGAAGTGCTTATTTCTGTCTGCTGCTCCAGTGAAATGTTTTTAACTTTTCCACTCTTATAAAAAGAAAGGGCATTTAACTGCTTTCTCCTTATTCCGGGGTTTCCATACTGGGGAACAAAATCCCCGTATTTTGTGTGGATTAAATTGTACTCATTAAGCTTACACTCTTTCAGTCCACCACTATCATACGTGGTGAAGCTTGTAATTCCTTTTATGTTGCTTGTTTCGACAGTGAACATTCGTATCACCCTGACTAAAAATGAATCAAATTTTTTGCTTTAACTCATATTCTGAAAAGCAATGCTGCGTATTAAGAATAAAAATAAAGTTAAATTATATTAATTATCTACAACATTTTGTGTAAAGGGTCCCACTACTGGCTTATACGGAAACAATGTTCTTTCGCTTGCTTTTGCGACCATCTCAACCAGGGACGGTAAAGCTTTAAGCTCAATTCCGCAATCATAGTTGTAAAAGTGTTTTAAAGACACGGCTGTTTCTTCCATTGACGCATTTCCTGCACGCTCACCGATCCCTGTTATTGTCACGCTGGCAAACTTTGCTCCCGCTCTGTATGCTGCCAGGGTATTTGCCAGGGCCAGGCCAAAATCATTGTGTGCATGAATTTCAACCGGAAGAGGGCTGCGATTTACAATGCTTTCGATTTTATTATAAGTCGTAAAATGATCCAGGCATCCGACCGTATCCGAATATCGTATCCTTATCGCACCGTAAGAAGCCGCAACATCCGCATATTGAAGAAAGAAATCCGGGTCTGCTCTGGATGCATCCTCCGCTCCTACAATAATCGTTATCCCGCTGTTTTTGAGATATTCCAGGCAGGTTTTCAATTGATCAAGCACCCAGGCCCTGCTTTTTTGAAGCTTATATTCTATATGCAGGTCGGATACCGGCAGGGAAACATGAACAAATTTAAATCCGCATTCGATAGAAGCCTTTAAATCCTTTAAATTTGCCCTGTTCCACGCGATAAGATTCGATTTTATCGGGAGTTCTAGCATAAGGCTCAGAGCTTCACATTCCTGTTTGCCCATAGCAGGGATACCGGCTTCAATCCATTTCACGTTTGCTTTATCTAAAGCCGAAATGATATTCACCCTTTCTTCAATCGAAAATACAACACCTGCAGATTGTTCCCCATCACGCAAAGTTGTATCAACGATTTCAAAGCTTTTGTTTTCAGTCACAGGGCATTTCTCCTTTGCCTGATAAATGAATATTCGGGTCTTTTACCGATTCCATCTGCAAATCGTAAAGAGTTTTAAGCTGCAAATCCGTTAACGGTTTTTTTTGCAGGATCGCAGTATTTCTTACTTTCTCGAGCAATGCAGCCGCTTTCTCGGGACTCAATGATAAACCCAGATGCCGGAGCTTCTGCACTAACGATGCTGTCCCCGAGTGTTTTCCAATTACTAAAAGCCTCCGCAGGCCCACCTCCTCCGGCTTAATCGCTTCGTATAAATTAGGATTTTTAAGAACACCGTCAACGTGAATCCCGGATTCATGCGCAAATACATTTTTTCCTATGATGGCCTTTTCTCCGGGCAACATAATACCAGCCCTGTATAAAATATTCTCACAATCTGCTGCAATGCTATATCCATCGGGCACCAGTTCATTTTTCCACAAATGCCTTGCTGCCATCAAAACTTCTTCCATGGCCGCCACTCCTGGAATTCCGATTCCGCTGACAGCCGTTGCGACGTATTCAATGCCTGCTCTTAACGCTGAAAGCGTGTTGGCTGTAGCAGTCCCGTAATCGTTGTACCCCACATATTCAACAGGACATTGAATTGTATTCCCTAAAAAGCCAAGTTTATCATAGGTGGTGAAAGGGTCCGCTTTCCCGCTTCTATCGCCCAGTATTAACCTTTTTATCCCGTATTTGGGAATAAGGGGATATATTGTTTCTACGTCCCTTATTGAGAATTCCAGAGCATTATCAATGCTCAAATAAATTTCCTGGTCGTTGCTACAGGCCATTTGCAATACAGGTTCAAGCATATCCTGTATGGGGGTGAGGGGGTTGAGAGAAGTGTTTATTACTATTTTGGAAAAACCGAGCTTTTTCGCCCTGAATATCTCCTGTCCGGAACACTTTACTCTGCATCTCATACTTTCCGAAAATTCATCAGCCTCAAATTCGACCATATTTTTTTCTAAATTATTCAATGAGACATCTGCCGCATCGAATGAGTACTTTTTCAGAACTGACAGCATAAACCTTACATCGGCAGGATTATTAACCCCCAGGCGTACGACCTCATTGATTGTCTGGTCCACAATCGAAACCTTAATGTCTGCTTTCAACTCAATTCCTCCGCCGATAATTCAAAGTTTAGAAAGACCTTTTTTAATTTTCGTCATCCTGAACACCAGTTGAGTTCGGTATCAATCCGCCCTCCTCTTCTCAACATATCACGCAGCTCCGTCATTTTGCAATCCAGAAACTCCATGTATTCCAAATTCATTCTTTCCTGCTTACTTGTTTCAATAATATTGGATATTGCACCGTTCCTGATTACAATCCGACGATCGCCCATTAAAGCTAACAGTGGATCATGGGTAGATACGAGCACTATTTTCTCTTTATCAACCAGGAGTTCCAGCGCTTTTTTCCTGTTAACTCCTGCATTCTCGATCTCATCAATCAAAACGATAGGAGATGCACTTAATAAAGCCGTATCCGCAATCATTAACGAACGTGTCTGCCCCCCACTAAGCTGGGTAATTGAAACATCGGCACTGAATTTTTCTCCTGTCAGTTCATTTGCCATATAAATTATGTCATTGACTGTTTCATCCTTCCTGGAAATCATGCGGCACTCGGCATGCATTGTAATGAACTCTTTTACTGTAAGGTCTACAACAAAATTCATGTTTTGAGACAATTGTGCCACTATCTTCTGGTTCATCGAAAAGCGTTTCTGCGCTTCAGGTACACAGCCATTTATTAAGATCTGCCTCCCTGTCGGCGTATCTTTCTGGGCCATACATTCAATATCCGCCAGCAATCGACTTTTTCCAGAACCGGTAGGGCCAACGATACAAACTACCTCTCCGGGCTTCAATGTAATACTCGCATTCTCCGGATTACCGGACTTATCTTTTCCTCCAATTACTGTAAGGGAGCTCACCCGATGTTGTTTCTCTGGTATGGCATTTATCTGGATTATTTCTTCGATATGGTTTAATATCTGTTTCCGATCCATTCCCGAATCCCTCAGGAATTCATCGGTCAATCCTGCAAGCCAATCCTGTAAGGTCAAGGACCGGGGTAGCTCTTTTAATCCGATTGATGCAAAAAAATCCATGATGAAGGGATGAGAATTCAATATATCGTTAATCGATGAAGTTAACAGTTGATCGTCCACTTTTACACCTCCTTAAATATCATTTTTTTTGCATTGCCGCGCTGGTAGTCTTTACTGATTACAGTTTCTCCCACACAATAAGGGCATACAGCTGAAGGCATGGAAAAACGCAGTTTTTTCCCTTCCAGTGCGTCCACTTCAGCTGCGCTATGCAAATAATAACTTAAATCAAAAGCTCCCTGCCCGGTAATACCATTGACAAACATAATTTCGGCCTTCGGATTTGCCAATCTTACATTGAAGGCAAAAACTTCCCTTTCTGCTTGCGATACGATATCGCCCTTTGTTATAACAACAATATCCGCTAATTTCAACATCGGGCCGATTTTTTTTGGTGTATGAACCCCTGCAAGATTATCAATAACACATACCCCCATCACTCCTTTTATGTGAGGAGAGCATCTGTTGCACAAACCTGCACTCTCGGTAATAAGCATATCCAGTTCGTTTTTTAACCCCCAGGCCAGACATTCGTCAATGTTACTCACAAAGAAATGGTCAGGGCATAAATTCCCAGAGAGTCCGACAATAACCGGTAGTTCCATTTTTTTATATGCAAGGTCATCTTTTGTGGAAAGCGCATCAAACTTGATAATGCCTATTTTTTTCCCTTCTTCTTTTAAGTGTTCAACCGTTTTCAGTATGACTGAAGTCTTTCCAACTGAAGGCGGCCCTGCCACTGTAATTAATCTCATCTAGCGGATCTCCTTTCGGTTTTGGTATTTTGCCTCTCTTAAGTCTCAATTTTGGTAAAAAGGAGAGGCTGCCATGCTTCAAAAAATACTTCTGATGCCAGTCGGATTAATTCCATGGTATCGTTGGAACGCACGTAATCCCACCCCAGCCATTTCAATTTTGCATTCTCCGGATATCTGTACTCCACTTCAGGATTTAATGGCGGATAACAATTGTCGGATAAATATTGCCCTATTTTTCTACCGGTAGTGTACTTTATCAATACATCCAGTTCCTCCAGCTTTGCTTTCTTGGCTAAAATATAAAACGGGAACGCCAGAGCCCCGTCTTCCGGCCATATAACTGAAGTCTTCCCGCGTCTCGGACAAATATCAGCCAGAAACCAGGGAATGATATATATGGCTGCGCCAAGCTCGCTATCCGAACCTGCAATTCTCGACATGTGGACGTAATGCAGCATGTTTTTCGTATTATACGCGAGGTGCTTTAGGCCCTGAATGCCATGGTCTTTATATATATTTAAAAATAAAAACGTGTTAAACTCGGAATACGGGCTTTTTTCATCTTTCCTCCAGCCTCCGACAATTATCTTATCATGGTAAATCGGGTCAAGAATATCACTCCAACGCCCTGGGACGGGCAGGCCGCCCAGCCTCCAATGGTCTACAAGAAAAACAATGGGAACTACGGCAAAAATAGTGAATCGCTTTTCAGGGTCTTCGATCCCGCAATCAGCATATATGGGGGGTAATGGTTTGGGCTGGCACGCCTGGAAATAACCCTTATCGATAAATTTCTCGAAAAAATTTTTCTCAAATACATTATCAAATGATGAAGACAACACCATGTTGGGAAAGTCATCAATGTTGTCCACCTCGTGAATATGCTGAAAAGGTGAATAGCCGCTTCCTCCACCCATGGGAAAATAGCATTTGAGCCGGATTCCTTTTTCAATCCGATAATTCCTTAGTATGGCTTCCAAACCATCCTTGAACGTATACTTTAAGGGGACCGGAATTCGTCCCATAAAGTCAAATTCTCCGGGTGGAAGGTCACCGCTGCAAAGTTCGGTTTCGGAATTGTAGTCATTTCCTTCTGTACGTAAATCTAAAGTATCTCTATTTTCTACCTTAATGTTTTCACCCCCTCATTTTGTTGTTTCTCTGTTTTCATGTCGAGCTTGCAGGAGGCAGATGCTGCAGTATCCTGTTTGCTTCATCATCTGTCAGGTTATAGTGGTAGAATCTCGAGTAGTAATCTTTGACCTCACTGGTCATGTTCAGATCCTCAAACAGTTCCGGATGTAGAGTTTTGGCAAAATACTCCATAAGCAACACCCCTTCAGCACCATAGTCCCACCAGGCTACTCCCTGTGGGCAGAGATATACCCTGTTATTCTGCACAGCCTTCAAGTTACTGAACCTGGGGTCATTCGTAAATATATCTGTACTGTTGACATGTCCTACATAGATTACATCAGGATTCCATACAAGCAGCTGCTCCGGTGTAATTGTTTCAATCCCTTCCATATCTCCGGAAATATATTTGCCGCCAGCCATCTCCACATAAAACTGCGGATAAGAGTTTTTACCCTGATTTGTCATTGCATCATTGGCATAGTATACCGTGGGACGCTCACTATCTGTAAGGTTTGCAGTTCTCGATGTCACATAATTCGCCTTCCGATCAAAGTATACACCCCATTCGTCAGCAGTCTTTTTTGCATCCGGGCCCATTACTTCACCATAAAGCGCGATTTCCTGCTTCACATATTTAACGAATGAGTCTACGTTATCAGGATTTCCTGAGTTTTTCTGAGTAACCACAACAGGAATATTACTCGAATTTAATTTATCCCTTGTAAAATCCAGGCAAAATACTACCTGTACTTTTTTGCTTATGAGATCTTCAACATTAGGATTTTGTTGATTTCCATTCATTGGGATATTTCTCAACTGCGGAGCTACCTTATAGGCCCATGGGAAATCATTGGACACACGTATTGTCACTGCCATTTTGTCTGTTTGGTTTAGCAAAATTAATTTTTCATATGATTGACCAGCAAGAGCAGCGACATGAGTCACATTTGCTGGTATAGTTACAACTCGTCCCTCTTGATCTGTAATCTGAACGTATTTATCAGACTCTATCTCAATACTTTGATCAGATTTTGTGTTACTATGACCTACATGTGCAGCAACGGATACTATTGCAAGGACTGCAATAAGTGCAACAACAGCCACTATACCCCTTTTATCCATTCAATCACACCTTTAACTCCATTTTAATTTTGTATTGATTTTTTTCTTCGACCGATGAAGGTACAATTAATTTTATGCCTTCGTTGCTGTCGATTTCTTCAAAAGCATTAATAACTGGCAGGCGGGAGATGCTGCAGTATCCTGTTTGCTTCCTCGTCTGTCAGGTTATAATGGTAGAACCTCGAGTAGTAGTCTTTGACCTCACTGGTCATGTTCAGGTCTTCAAATAGCTCAGGATGCAGGGTCTTGGCAAAATATTCCATGAGTAGTACCCCTTCTGCACCATAATCCCACCAGGCCACTCCCTGCGGACAGAGATATACTCTGTTATTCTGTACAGCCTCTAAATTAATGAACTTGGAATCGTTCGTAAATATATCCGTACTGTTAACATGACCAACATAGATCACATCAGGATTCCATACGAGTAGCTGCTCCGGTGTAATTGTTTGAATCCCTTCTGTATCTCCTGAAATATACTTGCCGCCAGCCATCTCCACATAAAACTGCGGATAAGAGTTTTTACCCTGATTTGTCGTTGCGTCTCTGGCATAGTATACCGTGGGACGCTCACTATCTGTAAGGTTTTCAGTTCTCGATGTCACATAATTCACTTTCTGGTCAAAGTATGCACCCCATTCCCCTGCGGTCTCTTTTGAATCCGGCCCCATCACTTCGCCGTAAAGCGCTACCTCCTGCTTCACATATTTTACGAATGAGTCTGCATCATCAGGATTTCCTGAGTTCTTCTGAGTGACCACAGCAGCTATATTGGTCGATTTCAGTTTCTCTTTCGTACCATCGTATGATCTGCAAAATACTACCTGTACTTTTTTGCTGATAAGATCTTCAACATTAGGATCGTCTTCCATTGGAATATCCTTCAACTGCGGAGCTATTTTATAGGCCCACGGAAAATCATTTGACACATGCATTGTCACTACCATTTTGTCCGTTTGGTTTAGCAATATCAATTTTTCATACGCCTGACCGGAAACAGCAGCCACACGGGTGACATTCTCCGGTACAGTTACGATTCGTCCTTCCTGGTCTGTAATCTGAACGTATTTATCAGACCCTATCTCACTACCTTGATCAGATTTTGTGTTACTATGACCTACATGTGCAGCAACGGATACTATTGCAAGGACTGCAATAAGCGCAACAACAGCCACTATTCCCCTTTTATCCATTCAATCACCTTGAACTCCATTTTAATTTTGTATTGATTTTTTCTTCGACCGATTAAGGTACAATTAATTTTATGCCTTCGTTGCTGTCGATTTCTTCAAAAGCATTAATAACTGGTAGGCGGTAGATGCTGTAGTATTCTGTTTGCTTCCTCGTCTGTCAGGTTATAGTGGTAGAATCTCGAGTAGTAATCTTTGACTTCACCGGTCATGTTCAGGTCTTCAAATAGCTCAGGATGCAGGGTTTTGGCAAAATACTCCATAAGTAACACCCCTTCAGCGCCGTAATCCCAGTAGGCCACTCCCTGCGGACAGAGATACACCCTGTCATCCTGTACGGCTTTTACGTTACTCAGCCGGGTGTCATTTGTAATTATATCCGTACTGTTAACCCGGCCTACAAAAATTACATCAGGATTCCATGCCAGTAACTGTTCCATTGTGACGCTTTGAAGTCCTTCTTTATTGGTATTTTTTGCAACGTAGTCGCCACCGGCCATTTCCACATAAAACTGCGTATAAGAGTTTTTACCCTGTGTTGTTATCGCATCCGGACCCCTTGCATAATACACTTTGGGACGCTGACTATCTGTAAGGTTTGCAGTTCTCGATGTCACATAATTCACTTTCTGATCAAAGTACGTACCCCATTCATCAGCAATTTCCTCCGCATCCGGGCCCATCACTTCGCCGTAAAGCGCTATTTCCTGCTTCACGTACTTAACAAATGAGTCTGCGTTCTCGGGGTTTCCCGAGTTCTTCTGAGTGATCACAACAGCTATATTGCTCGAATTCAGTTTCTCCTTATTACCGTCGTATGACAAACAAAAAACGACCTGCACTTTTTTGCTGATAAGATCTTCCACATTGGGATCGTTTTCTATAGGGATATCTTTCAACTGTGGGGCTATCTTATATGACCAGGGCAGATTGGTCCATGCCGATATTGTCACTGCCATCTTGTCGGTCTGATTTAGCAAAATTAATTTTTCATATGACTGACCGGCAAGAGCAGCCACATGAGTCACATTCGCCGGCACAGTTACAACTCTTCCCGTCTGGTCTGTTATCTGAACGCCCTGATCAGCTCTTATCCCGATATTACTATCTAGCTCAGACCTTGTGTTACTGTAACCTACACCTGCAATGGATAAAATTGCAATAACTGCAATGATAGCCACCATACCCTTTTTATCCATCCAATCACCTTAATTTCCCATCATATGTCCGGATCGATTTGTTTTCATAGCCCCGTTGTTTTCATAGCCCTGTGTGGTTATTGTATCTGCATAGGTATGCATGCTTTTCTTTGTTCATCCACATCCAGTATTTTTACGTCTATGCCATAGGCTTGTTTCATATTTTCTTCCGTGACTACGGTTCTCGGGTCTCCCATCTCCATGATTGTGCCCTGATTCATTATAGCGACCTTGTTGGAAGATAAAAAGGCATGGTCTGGAAAATGAGAAGTCATAACAACTGATAGCCCACTTTTAGACAATTTATTTATGACTTTGAGTGTTCGTATCTGGTTCCCGAAATCCAGATGGGATGTAGGCTCGTCCAGAAGAAGAATTTCGGGTCTTTGGGCTATTGCTCTGGCCATCAGTACTAGCTGTCTTTCTCCCCCACTGATCTCAGTGTAGATTTTATCCTTCAGGTGCAGGATTCCAAGATTTTCCAGAGCCTCTTCAGCTATTTTATAATCATTTTTCCCGGGAACCGACGTTATGCTTAAATAGGGAGTCCTGCCCATTAAAACGATATCGAGAACTGAATATGCAAAGGTTGAATTGTTTGATTGGGGGATGTACCCCATGACCTTGGCGATTTCGGTATTATTCATTGAATATATATTTTTGTCCTTCAATAATATCTTGCCACTTTTTAGTTTGAGCAGGCTGCTCATACATTTGATTAACGTTGATTTTCCGGTTCCATTTGGTCCTAATATACACAGAACATCTCCTCTCTCAATTGAGATGTTCACGTTTCGGAAAATGCTTTTCTTTCCATTGTAAGAAAATTCTGCATTCCTTATATCCATAATATTTTTCACGACCATCCCTCGTAGCCTTTTTGGAGTAGATACACAAAAAAAGGTGCTCCTATAATGGCTGTTAATATTCCCAGAGGAATTTCGATAGATGTGGCTGTTCTGCACACATCATCCACCAGCAGGAGAAAAGCAGCTCCCAGTGAAATACTTGCAGGCAAAAGCTTCCTGTGGTCCGGACCTACAATCATCCGGGCCGCGTGAGGTATTACAAGGCCCACCCAGCCAATGATTCCACTAATACTTACGGCAGCAGCTGTTAGGAGTGTGCAACAAAAAATTATCAACAGTCTCATTTTTTCCGTGTTTATACCAAGTGAACGTGCCTCATCGTCACTCATTGAAAGGACATTAATTCTCCATCCGATAAGCAGTAATGCTGTAAACCCAACTAAAACAGGTCCTGCTATCATCAATATACTGCTGCTTTCAACCGCAGAGAGACTGCCCATAAGCCAGTATACTATTTCAGGGAGTTTGCTGTCCGGATCTGCAAGATATTTGATGCATGAAATGAGAGCGGAAAAGAGTGCTGCAATAGCTATCCCCCCCAGCACCATCATTAAAACGGTATTGCCCTTAAATCTTTTACTCAGAAAGTAAGTGAGGAAAACCGCAAGGAGGCCGAATAAAAAAGCTGTAGTCTGAATCATCACCATGGAAAAACTGAATAAAATAGCTATTGCGGCCCCAAAACCCGCGCCTGAAGAAACTCCCAGGATATCCGGGGATACCAGCGGATTCTGGAAAGTCCCCTGAAAAGAAGCCCCTGAAATTGATAACGCTGCACCCACGATCATCGCAGCTATTATGCGAGGCAAACGTATGTCCCAGACTACTGTATAAATAGTGGGGTCCAAATTTGTTTCCATAGGCACAAAAACCGATACAATGGCCAGTATTACGTCCAGGGGAGACACTGGATATCGGCCAATCATAAAAGACCCGAAAAATAAAATGACCGGGAGTGCTATCAGCACAGTTGTTGAAGAGATATTTCGGATGGTTTCCCTGTTTATTCGCCTGTTCATTGTTCTTTCCACACCGGATCTATGTACATATCCATTATGTTTATTTGAACATAACAACTATTATATAATGAAATACAGAAAGGAGTTACCTACTTTATAGCATAAATAGATATCTATTTAATAAAATACTAATTGTATAAATGTTTTCTCAAAGAAACAATAACAGAAGATCTAATAACGGAAAAATCATTTTGTGAGTATAAAACTGAGATCCTGGTTAGCTAAAAAGGAGCATTTGTGAAATCGTGATTGGATATAGATATGTTGAACATGACATAACGTTTTGTTTAGAAATAGAAAGATTATAGTTTGGGGCTCCAAATAAAAAATCCTCTGTAAAATGAATATTTATTTATATGATAAATAGGAAATAGGTTACTGTATTCCTATATATAAAAATTGGCTACGATGGAATAAACCTATTCCTTATACAAATATAGTGGAGGTAAATAAGAAAAATGTCTTTTCATGGAAAAAGTGGTATCGAAAAGTCATTGCCCAGCAAAATACTAAGGATACTATCATTATCAGGTTAAATGAGTTCGTATTCATGGTTGTGATATTTAAATAGTGGAGATTGAAGTGCATCATTTGCAACAGTCTCAAAGTCGATATTTTGATTCAGTTGCATGATTAAGGAGGTTAGAACTTGGGTGCTGAATGTGAAACAAGATTCCAGAATCTACACGATGAAATCGAGAAAATAAATACAGAGATTAAAGAGCTAAAGAACGAGATTAGAAAGAATAAAATAAACAACTCGCCTGCGAATATATGAAAAGACAGGAGACAAGTTCAAAAGCAAACTAAGAAATCACAGAAAAAGATTTCACGAATGTAATAAGAAAAGTATTATATTTCAGACTGGAATGACAAGTAAATCCGGGCTCTTCGGTATTTCGAGAGGTAATTTGATCTGTTTCCTGGAAAAGTATAACATATAAACTGAAAATACTATTGAAAACCAACCCGTGTATCATATTTTTCTGATTGGTCCGCCAAATTATATCTTCAGTATTATTTATATTCTCTACAAAAACGAGGAGAGTCCGGAAGGTAAAATACACTGGCAAAATAATTCCAGTACAGAGCTTAAGTAAATATTAGCTCGTTACTGCCATTTGAGCTTGAAAAAACAATTATGCAATGGTGAGCTGTCAGTACACTGCCATAATCAATATCCCATCTACAATAAAATATTCTATTTGTTGGGTCAGAAATTACGGAATGCTACTACTTTATTCATTTCCAGTCTGACCAGGCAGAAACCGCCTGCATGCAGCTCCAGGGAATCAACAAATTGTGCAGGTACTTCTGCAATCAGAGTTTTGTTATACCTTACAAGTTTAAGGGTAATTCTTTTTTTAGGCCCTTTATTTATGATATTGTTCACATGTGCAGAATAAATATTTTCATCCTGATCTTCAGAGCCGGAAACCGGCAAAAGAGTTATGTTTTCCGGGTAGATCCCCCAGGTAACTTTATCCCCTGCTTTGAAGTTCGGAGATTCTATTTTTATTCTCATGTCTCCACTTCTTAATACTGTACTTTTTGACTCTTTATCGTACTCTTCAACATAGGCATCGTCAAAAATATTTGATATCCCAATAAGTTCTGACACCTGAAGGTTTGCAGGCTGATAAAAGATTTCTTCCGGAGTCCCGAACTGCTGGATCTTTCCTCCATGTAAGATGAGAATCCTGTCAGCCAGCAGGAAAGCTTCCTCAAGGTTGTGTGTGATGAATAACAGAGGTATCTCAATCTTTTTTTGCAAATTTTTTATTTTATCGGCAAGTTCGGTCCTTATTTCCATATCCAGTGCGGAAAACGGTTCATCCAGAAGTAAAATCCCCGGTTTGGGGGCAAGGGCTCTTGCCAGGGCGACTCTCTGTTTCTGTCCACCTGATATCTGTGAAGGGTAGCGGGTTTCCAGCTCCTCAATATGGAGCAGGTTCAGCATTTCCATGACCCTTACTTCCCTGTCCTCTTTTTCCCATTTTTTGAGGCCGCATTCTATGTTTTTTCTCACGTTCATGTGGGGAAAGAGGGTATAGTTCTGAAAAACATAGCCAAGATTACGTTTCTGGATTGGCAGGTTAATTTTTTTGTCTTTGTCGTAGTATATTTTACTCCCTACAGTTATCTTTCCGTTATCCGGCTGTGTGATTCCCGAAATGCATTTAAACAACGTGGTCTTTCCGGACCCTGAAGGCCCGAAAAGCACCACAAGTTCGTTATCCATTTCAAAGCTGACATCTAACGTAAAAGCTTTTCCAGTGCTTCTTTTCCTATTGATTTCAGCTTCAGTATAATGTTTTTTAATATCAACTTTAACGCCCAATCTCATACCTCTAATTTTCCTGCGAATCTTCCGGTCAATGCAATGGTCAGCAGGGACATAAAGACCAGGATTAAGACCAGCACCTGGGCAAGTTCGTTATTTCCCGCCTGAAAGGCGCTATATATCGAGATCGACATTGTGTTCGTTTTTCCCGGGATATTTCCTGCCAGCATAAGAGTTGCTCCGAATTCTCCCATAGCCCTGGCAAAACTGAGTATCAGCCCTGCCAGTATTCCTTTTTTTGCAATTGGTAGGGTTATTTGCAGAGCGGTCTCAAGTTCACTTTTTCCAAGGATATAGGCAGCATATTCTATTTCCCTATCCACTGCTTCAATGGCTGCTTTTGCGGTATATACCATCAGGGGAAGGGAAACCGTATATGCCGCAATAACTGCTGCCTGCCAGGTGAACATGATCCCTGTCCCCAGAAAATTGAGAATCATCTGCCCTAAAAATCCATTTCTTCCCACCAGGACAACAAGAAGGTAACCAATTACGGTAGGGGGAAGGACAAGGGGAAGAGTTAGTAGTAGTTCCGCAAGTCCTTTCCCCCTGAAATCCCGCCTTGCAAACACATAAGCTATGGCTACGCCACTGGATAGTACGAAAAAAGACGATATAGCTGCTATCCAGAGCGTGAGTGATAAAGGAAACCAGATATTGTCCAGCATAGGTATCATTTCTTACGTTTTGGTCTTACGTTTTCTAGTTTCTGTTTTTAGCTTCTGCTTTAGCTTCTGCTTTTAGCTTATGCCTTTAGCTTCTGTTTTTAGCTTCTGTTTTTAGCTTCTGTTTCTAGCTTACGTTTTCATTCTGATTCGGGAGTGAACCCGTATTCCTCAAGTATTTCCTGGCCTTCCTGTCCTGTTACGAAATCGATGAATTCCTGTGCTTCTTCTTTGTTTTCAGACGCCGAAACCACAGCTATGGGGTAGCTAATAGGGGTAGTTACAGGCACTGTTGCAACGATTTCGATGGTTTCGGGCTCTGCGGTCTTTGCGTCGGTCATGTACACAAAACCTGCATCAACCTCTCCTCTTTCAACATATACAAGGACCTGTTTTACATCTTCGGCAAGTACTGTCTTTCCTTCCAGCTGGTCCCAGATGCCTGCTTCGGTCAGAGACTGGGTTGTATATTTGCCTACAGGAGCTGTTTCGGGATTTCCGATTGCGATCCTCTCAACTTCGAGGGAGGTCAGGTCTTCTATTCCGCTTATGTTGAGGGTACTGCTTGATGGAACTATGAGCACGAGGGAGTTCTGGGCGAAGTCTTCCCTTGAGCTGTTCTCAATTAACCCCTCTCCGGCAAGTATGTCCATGTGGCTCTGGGAAGCCGAAGCAAAAACATCAACCGGAGCTCCTCCCTCTATTTGCGTACGCAGGCTTCCGGACCCTGCAAAGTTGAAATTAACGTCTACGCCAGGGTTTTCGGTTTCAAACTGGGATTCCATATCCGTAAAGACTTCGGTTAGGCTGGCAGCTGCAGAAACTAAAATAGTTTCGGACTCCTGCCCGGGTACCGCTGTTTCTGCTGTGGGGGTGCCCGTTTCGTTTACAGCTTCGCTTCCGTTTTCAGCACATCCTATTGCAAGGAATACACCTAATAACACTAACAGAACGATCAGTTCTTTCCTCATGATTTCGCCTACTAAAAATATTTTTTTATAATTACGTACTTACTCAATTGAACTAAGGATCGAAAGCAATGGACCTCTGAAAGTACGAATAACTTTTTGTTTTCATCTATTTTTATTTTTCCATATAAATAAATTTCAAAAAAAAGCTTCAATCATCTAAGTCCGTATAAGGTATGGACCCTGAAGAGAGTAATTACTTTCTTAAAAGCTTATTAATTAATAATGATGTTTAAGAGCAAATTTTTCCGTGGAACGTTCTACATTATCGAGTTGAGTATCCAAATATGGTGAAGTAAGTAAAACTACTGCTCAAGAATAATAAGACCAGATAAGGATCCACATTCCGCAGATGTACACATATGTATGATTTATCTGCTTTTTTAAACTAATCCGATTAATACAAGGTGACTCTTGTGCATTTCTACGGAAAGCGGAATAAGGTTTTGCCTATTTATTCTCCGTTAAGGATAAAAGGAAATAAAGCTTTCAGTCTGTTGCTATCATCACACTTGAGGCCTTGAATGCTGCGTATACTTCGCTTCCTTCCTTCAACTTCATATTTTCAGCTGAGGTCTTCGTAATGATGGAAGTGACTTCTGTTCCACTTGGCAATTCTACTACAATTTCCGCATTGACCATCCCGATGACGATACTTTTTACCTTCCCCTTAAAGACATTGCGTGCGCTCAGTTTCATATTTTTCTCCTCCTTACAGGCAATTAATTATCCACCAATAGGTAATCAATTCCCTATTTTTACTGGTCTTGGATTATATTTGAACCTATCTATAAATTCGATTTAAGGTCTTTCTAAAAACTTTGTATTGAGCTAAGATTCTACATTTTGTAGCTGTACACAGGTATATAATTCATCCGCTTTTTTTTAAGGTACTGTTGATAAATCAAGCAGGCTTTAAGGCACTTCTCTGGAATGCGGAATTAGTATTTCTGGCCACATCTCTCATTAGTGACGATAGATCAAAGCTTTTAATCTGTGCCTATCATCACATTTGAGGCCTTGAGTGCTGCGCATACTTCGCTTCCTACTTTCAAATTCATACTCTCAGCTGATGTTTTTGTGATGATGGAAGTGATTTCCGTTCCCTCTGGCAATTCGATTACAATTTCAGTATTAACCATTCCGGTGACAATGCTTTTAACCTTGCCTTTCAAAACGTTACGTGCACTCAGTTTCATTTTTAATCCTCCATTCAATACGGAAGGCGATTTCCGCCATCTCACATATAAAGTTTCTTTTATATATAATTTGCGAACTTTAGATCAGCTTCTGTCCTCATGATTTATATCCGGGAATGAGGTAGATTTTCTACTCAAATACGTTAAGAGTCGATATGTTTATATCTAATCGTAAATTTACTTCCGAATGTAAATTCTTTATGCTGTTTATATATAACTTGAGATAAAACAGTTTACTGATGACGAACCTGGATATGGGAATCGTTAACTGGTAAATGACAGCAAAGAAACTTGAACACGGTTTTTTTCTATTGGGACCCGGAAAGCCCTGGGCTTTCTTTGATTCCCCCACCCGTCTTCCTGACTGCAGGGAACAGGCGTATTCCTATACCTGTTGACATTGGAGTACTAGTTCATAAAAATGAAACAGTGCTGTGCAATTGCTGTGCTCTGTTCTTTCAGCATGAAAATGAACTGCTGTACAGCTCACGGAACAATGTTGAGAGGTAAGCAAAATGCAAGATGATAAGCTATTATCCGATTTTCCTGGAATGAGCTCTGAATCGACGGCTTTGGATATTAATGTCGGAGGCTGGTGATTATGTTTTTCAAAAACATAATTTGTCCTGCCTGTGGGGCTGCCTGCGACGATATTCAGGTTGAATTCAAGAACGGAGCAATTGAAGCCAAAAATATATGCAAAGTTGGGAATGCCAGGTTCAAGGCGCTTACCAGTTCCCGGAGACTCAAACAGCCCCTTATAAAGTTTGAGGGAAAATTAAAGTCTGTTTCCTGGGACGAAGCCCTCGAAAAAGCTGCTGATATCCTTGTTTCGGCAAAACGTCCTCTGCTTTTTATGGGAAGTGATATTTCCTGTGAAACGCATGAAATCGGGCTTCGAATCGGAGAATATCTGGGTGCGGTTGTGGATTCCAATACTACTCTGGGGAACGGGCCAGCAGCCATGGGCCTTCAGGAGTCAGGGAAAACAGCTGCAACAGAAGGACAAAAGAAAAACAGAGGCGACCTTGTAGTCTACTGGGGAACCAATCCTCTCGAATCCATGCCCAGGCAGATGTCCAGGTACGGAGTTTTCCCGAGAGGTTACTGGACCGGACGCGGGCGTTTTGACCGGACAGTTATAACGGTGGATCCAAGAAAAACTCTCACTTCCGAGGCTTCCGACCTGCACGTGCAGCTCAAACCTAACTCCGATTACGAACTGATAAGTGGCCTGCTGACCCTGCTCCACGGAAAAACTCCTCATCCCTCAATAGAAGAAGTCACAGGAATTCCCATCTTCTTGATGGAACGGATGCTCTATATGATGAAAAACTGTAACTTCGGTTCAATCTCAGTAGGAGTTGGGCTTTCTTCTTCAATCGGGAAGCACAGAAACGTCGAAATTGCCATGAACCTCGTAAAGGAACTGAACAATTATACCAAGTTTACCCTTGGAGTTCTCCGCAGTCACTGCAATGCTGCAGGCTTTAACCAGATCGCATCCGGCATGTACGGCTATCCCTTCGGGCTTGACTTCATGAAGGGGTATCCCCGTTACAACCCCGGGGAGTTCACCACTGCGGATTTGTTGCGGGAAAGGGATGTGGACGCTGTCTTTGTGATAGGCACCGATCTTTTAAACGAGGTCCCTGCGGATTGTGCAGCTTACCTTTCAGAAATTCCCCTGATCTGCCTGGACATTGTTCCATGTCCTACCATAATTGTCTCGGATGTCGTGCTTCCGGCTGTTATTGATGCAATGGAATGCGATGGAACCTTCTACAGGCTCGATGACGTGGCTGTTCACTTCGAGCCCTTCATGGATTCTTCCTTTGAGTTCACAAAGAGTAATGAAGACACCTTAAAGCAGCTTTTTGTGAAGATCAAAGAAAAATGTAACTATAAGCCTGTCAAAATCAGTTAATGGATATCAAAAAGTCATTTTTGCAGTGGAACGCAGATATAAGTCCGGACTTCGGTTTGATTGGGAAAATCTCAAATTAAGTGAGCCTTTGCCAATTTCACTATTAATGCTTTAAAATCAAATTAAAAGCACTAAACTTCCTTTTTTTTAAAAAAATTGCTTTTACTTGCTCAGATATTCAACCTTCTAAAAGCTCCTGGTGCTCTTATCAGATCATGTCTTCCAACTTTAAAAGCTGTAAGTGCCGTAAGTAATGCGGCAATATTGCTTATCGATACATAGATTTTAGCCCATTCACTTCCTCTGGTTGGTGTTTTTGATCTATTGTATCCAACAACATCGTTTGAATTTTTCCTTTCAACAGTGGTTCTTATATTGTACAATTTTCCAAGCAATTTATGATAAATTCTTGGGACGTATTGAGCTCTGAAGTGGTTCCCCTTTTCTGTTTTCAAGATATTTCCAACACTATTCGCTCTTGCAGCTATGACTGGAATAACCCCTTTCTCAATTACTGTTTCATTGGAAAGATGACTATCAGGTCCTGCATCAGCGATCACAAAAAACGGTTTTTCTGTTGCTGATTTCATACATTGGTTTATTGTATCCTGAAATATGGTGTTGTCATTTTTACTAGCGTTTACTGCATCCCAATAAACAGGTAAACCCCACCAGCTATCAACAATACATGTATCAGTGTATCCTGTTCCTGATAATACACTAAATTTACCTGTTTTCTTGACATAATGTCCAGCATCTGGATCGGAAAGCTGTCCAGTCTCTTTATTTTTCAAACCACTGCAATTACACTCAAAAAATCTTCGATCCCAAATCCAGATTTTGTCACCAATAAGGTTAAGATTTCTACATTCTTGGATTAGTAATTCTGCATATGTGTCCAGATAAGGATAAATCATTTTTAGGTTTCGTCGATAAGAAGAAAGAGTAATCTTTTCTCCGCTTTTGATTTTTAATTCATTCCTTAGAGCTTGGTTCTGGTTGTAATCTCTGATAAATGATTCAAGATTAGAATATCCAAGTTTGCATCTTGATAACTCTAGCTTGAAAATATTATTGAAAGATAGTTCTTCAAGTTGAGGTTTATACCCCATTGATACCTGAATGTCATTAAAATAAGAACCAAGCGAAGGGTTTAATTCAAAAATGTTCCTCAAATATCCTCTAAATTTTTTAAGATTTTGAAAAGCGAGTATTTGACTCAGAGGAAGAACATTCTCCATATAGTCCTTACTCTTCACAATTAAAGGTTTAACCTTGTAAGGGACATTAATTTTCCGTTTGAGGACATTTATTATGTCCTCAAAGAAATCAGACAGTACTCTTTGATACGTAGATATGACACAATGTCTACTGTTTTCTGCTTTTTTCTTATTCTTTTTATCACTCTTCAGGAACATAATTTTAAATTTTGAATTTTTAAAAAGAAAATGGTCCTTGAAAGTGGTGATACATATCGTTTTTTCAAAAAAATTACCTATAAAGCTTGCAAGCGTTGACTGGTTAACGTGAACGGTAAGAATTCTTGAATTGTCCTTTTTGTCTTCGAATTTTCTTCCAAATATCTTTTCATATTTTTTCCTGCCTTCAACACTCTTCAAGCTTACAACTATTGTTTTTGTAATCTCTAAAAAGTCACTCAACTGAAGCAAAAAATACTTATATCCCTTACCAACAATTTTTATCATGGATTATACCTTATTAAGGTTTATTTTTAGATTGGTACCTTAAAATAGGTTTAATTAGGTATAATCCTTATTATTTGATTTGAAATGGTATTTTAAAGACCAATAAATAATATTTCGATGAAATAATCTTTTTTTATTGTTATTTTAAAAAAAGAAGTAATTTAAAGAAAAATGGTAAAACCTCAAGTAAGTGAGTATTTTGCCTTATCACTTTTTAAGCCAGCTCTTCTAACTTTTTTTTCTGAAAATCGGTGGTTTTCGAGCAATCGTTTGATCTATGCCAGAGCCCAGAAGGAGTTTTAGTTTTCTCTATTATGCTGCGGGTTGAAGTTCCCCTATAGCCAGATAGATGCTTTTTCTTTATTGGGGTGGTTTTTTTATTTGTAATAGAGCTCATCCCAAAACTCTAAATTGGTTCTCTTATTCCCCAATTTTGAACGATTAATCAAGTTTCTTATCATGGAAAATAGTTCTGAAACTTTTATTGATTTAAGACGAAATTTGGTTTTGGGATGAGCTCATAAAGTGTCTTAGCAGCTTTTCTACCAGTCATGTAAAAAAAGAAGAAGTAAGTAGAAAGAATATATATATGAGAAAGACAAAAGTCGGCAAGGATAGATTTGATGTCTCTTTCATCTCTTTTTTATTGTGGGAAACCCTTTTTTAAATATTAAACTTACTTTAATGCACTCGGCTGCAAGCGATGGGATATTTTCGCGCCTTTGCAGTTATGATTTAAGTACAGAAAGAATTAAAAATAGTAATCTTTTTGACTTAGTACTCTCATTTGATTTTTAAATCCTAAACACCGAAGATGGTACTCCATATGTCAGATTCCATAAGAGGTTTAGCCAGTAACATGGTTTCAAGAAAAAAAGAGGGTATTGATCCATATATCTTATTTCTCGGAGCTGGAGCATCCATAAGTTCTGGGTGCTCAAGTATGATGCAAATTGTTGATGATGTCTTGAAACATCACGCTACTAAATCAGATCTTGATAAATGGAAAAGTGAAGTTGAAAATGCTACTCAAAAGGATCCGAAATTTGGAGATCTTGTTAGAAATGAACAAAATAAAATAAAGCGTACTCGTTTTTTTGAGATATGGAGAACATTAGACCACGATACTCAGCAATCAATCCTTAAACAACATCTGTGGGATAGAAAGCCCTCAGAAGGATACGACATTATAGTTAAGCTAATAAAAAAAGGTTTTATTAGAAAAATTCTTTCAACAAATTTGGATAATTTGCTAGAAAAAGCCTTGCACAAGGCAAATATGTGCTATTCAGATGATTTTGTAGTTCTTGTCAATGGAAAAGATCGACCAGAGGTAATAGCCAAACAACTTAATTCTTCCTCTAATTTTTTGGAAATTATTAAATTACATGGTAGTTTAGAGTTCTCAGCAAGCTACGCCTTTACCCCAGAAGAAACATCTTTTTTTGAAAATCAAATCGAGTCTGAGATTTATAAATTCATCAACCAAAGTCTCATAATTGTAGGATCTAGCATGCAAGATCAAGATATCCATGCACTTTTTAAAGAGAAAGGAAAGGAAATTTATTTCGTAAATTCCGCAACTCCAGAGGCAGAAAGTGAAAGTTCTCGGATTTTGTCACTTCGCGGTAAAGGGAAAGTAATAGATGGAAAAGATGGACATTTTGACGAATTTTTTAGGAAATTATTAACGTGCATGGAGTATGAAGAAAATAATGTTTCATCTCCTTTCAATGAAAGTGGAGTTAACGTTTCAGGAATTGAAGCCCCAGGACTTGGAAATATAGTGGCTCATAAGCTCTCCAGAGAGCCTTATACTACTGAGATTTTCACCTGTTCTTCTATGAATACGAAATATAAAGTAGTAGAGCTTTATGAATCTAAAGAAAACTATTCCATTGTTCCCGATTATTTGCCCAGAAAAGTGTGCAAAGTGAAGAACTTCAGTCCCAGCATTGCTTTGTTTTCAAGCGAAAATAATTATGAAAATATTTGCCAAGCAATTAATGAAAACAAACACATTGTACTTCTTTGCGACGCTGGAGTAGGGAAAACGACCGAGCTAAAGCAACTTGATTATCAATGTTCGAGGCTTCACTCCTACTGTCCAATTTTCATTCCTCTCAATTTATACACAAATAAGAGAATTAAGGAGTATTTCCCTAAGAACTGGGAGTTAATACCAGAAAAAGAGCTTCTTGTTTTGCTTGATGGATTTGATGAAATTGAAAGTAAAAATATTAATGATGCAATTCGCGAAATTGAATTTTTTGTAAGAGAGTGTCCCGACGCGCATATTGTAGTTTCTTGCAGAACTAATTTTTACAAAATAGAAACTGAAGAAGATGAAGGTCTGTTAAATGGATTTACTTCTTATATACTTCTTGACCTTGAAAACAAAGAAATTAAAAAATATGCCAAAGATAAGCTGGATTTTAAATCAACTTATTTTTTTGATTCAATCTACGAGAAAGATCTTTACCCTTTACTAAAATCCCCTTTTTATTTAAAATATTTGGTTGAAATGTATATAATAAATAATAATCTTTCCAAAAGTAAAGTCGAGATATTCAAAAATTTATTAAAATCAAGAATTAAACTTGACATTAAACATTATCGCACAACAAAAGAGCTGGAGAATGAGACGAAAAACTTGATGAAAAACCTAGAACACGTTGCCTTGGCAATGGAATGTCTAGGAAGAAACTATATTGATAATGAAGAATTAGAAGAGATATTACCAGAAAGATCTTCAAGAGAATTATTGAAATACTGCACAACATGGGTTAAGCAAGAAATTGATCAAGTAACTTGGCAGTTTGAGCATAATAATTTTCAGGAATATTTAGCAGCCAAAAAACTAGCAAATTATCCTATTGAAGTGATTAAGGAATTTGTATCTTCTGAAAATGAACATGAAAAAATTGCTCTGTCTTGGGTAAATACACTTTCTTTCCTTGTTAGTATCTATGGTACTGACGATCTACAAAAATGGATTTTATCCGTGCAACCTGAACTTTTTGTAAAGTTTGAGTATAATACAATCAGTAGAAAAGAGAGAATTAGAATATTCAAAGAAATATTCGAAAGCTATGAAGAAAAAGAAATATGGATACCATTAGGTAAGTTCCGAATTGATGAACTTGCGAGATTCGGGCAATCTGATGAGATAGTTGATTATTTGCTAAACAAAATCGAGAAAGGTGCACATTTCACTACAATAGGAACGGCAATCGAATTATTGTGCGAAATAAAAGATATACCGACAGAATATAAAGAGAGGGCAAAAGATATTTTAATAGCACGTGCTTTGGAAACAAGTTATAATGGAATTGTGCAAAATTATGCCCTTGAGTGCTTGTCGGTTCACAAATTTGATTCAAAAGAAATCATTGACCAAATTGTGCCATCACTGAGAAGATCAAAAGATGATAACATTAGATCAGGATTGTATCGTCTCTTATGTAACAGTGATTATCTTAATGATTACATAGATATTTTTTTAGAGGGAGTTGATTGTGCATATTCCCGAAAAATTTTTTCTTTTTCAGAATTTACATATCTAATGGAAGGTTTTAATAAAGCTAATTCTCCCAAATCAATCCGAAAAATAGTAGAATTCTTTAGGAAAGAACCTGAAAATTTAGAGAATATTTATTTTAACCGAGAAATTGGTTTTTTGGACAATGCTGCCCAAGTATACATGAAAGATCCTTCAATTTTAGAATCCTGTTTAGAACTATTCAAAGTATTATTAATAGGACATGAAAAACAAGCTCAAAACTTTTTGAGATTTTTTGATAATACCAATTCAAGACTTCAGGTTTTTCAAAAGATTTATTCGGAACGGAATGTTGAGAAATACGCAATTTTAAACCTTGGAACTTTAGCTGATATGGACTGTATTGAATTTTATGTTAAAGAATATGAGGAGGGAAGAATTACAGATTCCGAAATATGGAAACTACAAAATTCGCTTGCATTTGAAAATAAGCAGTTATGTACTCAATTTAACAAACTGATTGTCGATAAGTTTGGAGATAAGTTTGCTTTGCCTCCAAATATAGATTATGAGAAAGTAAGGATAGAAGGAGTTCAGAGGGACGTTGAGTTAATTTTTAACAAAGAGCTATTCCTCGAAGAAATTGTTAGGATCTTCAAAATAAGCAAGAAAGAAAAACTTACACGCTTGGAACTATCTCATGTAGGATTAGAAAATTTTGAAGACAATGTCTCTAAGTTAATAATTCATTTATTATACAAAATTGCTGGTGATAAAACAGTTTCTCTCGAAGAAGCTATTGAATATATTAATGGTTTAAACTGGGATTCTTTTGTCATAGGAAAAGTTTACGAGATGTCAATAAGAGATGAGGACATTAGTCTTACACTGGAACAAAAACGATATGTATCTGAGTGGTGTCTTTCACATGTTCATGATGTTGATTTTAGAAAAGTAATTTCTAAAAAAGATAACAGAATAATTACTGATCGAAAAGCTATACTTCTGTGGTATTTTTTAAGAAAATTTGGCCTTTTCTATCCAGTAAATGTTCTATTAGATTTAATTTCTTTTGACAGTTCTGATTTAGGAACCGAATTTGTTGGAATAGAATATCTGGAAAGACGATTGCCTCTCCAAGAAATGAAAAAAAGAATTTTAGAAAATTTGAATGAGGGAATCGAATATGACTTCATTTTGGAAAACCACATTATTTTCTGCAAAAACCACAGAATAAAACAAATACTACAATTTACTCCTGATATCATAACTGATGTAAATCGAGCCTATAGTGTACGAAAAATAGCACTGGACATTACTATTGAAATGTCAGAAGATCTAGATGAATTAGAGGTTATATTAACAAAAATAAATGATGCCTTTAAATGGGTAGTTCTTAAAACACTTATTGATAATAATAAGAATTGCGAAGTTTTTCTTTTGAATACTTATAATGAAGGAAACGAAAACGATAAATTAGAGGCTTCTATTTATTTAATGAAATCCCAAAACATAAAGGGAATCGAACTTCTTATTGAATGGATAAAAGAAAATGAAAAATATCCTTGGTTTATCGGTGAATCTCCTCTACGATCCCTCTCTGATTCTATTTTTGTTCCAGGTCTATTAAACCTACTCAAAATAAGTTATCAAGAAAATATTTCCCAAGATAGTTTCCACAGTTTACATAATGACGTTTTGGAAGCTTTATCAAGAATAGCAATGAACTCTGAACGAAATCTCTCCGAAATTAAAAGTTGCATTGAGAATTTTATAACTGAGAATTCGTCAAATATAAAGAATATTAATTTCTTGTATTCTTACTTGGAAAACTTAGAACTCAATTTTAGTGAGACAAGAAATAAGGATATAAATTATGTAATAGCTAAGTTTCAAGATCTGAATATCACTATATAATAAATAGATCGTTTTCTGCGTCAAGCGTGACAAGAAAGGTTTCGTAGTCCCTTTTATGGATTATTGTAGGGATTATAGGTTTTGTCTTACTTTTTCAGCTTATATGTCTCATTATGTGGGTACCGAGATTCAGAAGATTTCTCCTTAGTTTTTCTTTTCCTGCACACGTAATTCCTGTGGATAAAACAGTTTCTGGATAACAATGTCTGGATTGCAGTCATTTTGCTTTCCAGCACCTCACCAATCTCCCCGAAACATCCCTTAATTTTTGAGGTTCTTTGCACATGTCCGTTCTCTCCCGGCACAATCTGAAGTAGGGACAGCCCGAAAAACCAGCTGGCTGCGCTTCTCCTTCCTCGGGAAGCACAAGCTCAAGCGACACATACCGTACTGCATCCAGAAGGGCACGCGTATACGGGTGCAGAGGCTGATCAAAGACATCCTTTCCTTCCTCAACAATTTCACCTGCATACATCACCAGCCCCCGGTCCGAAACAGCCTTTGCCGTCTCCAGGTCGTGCGTGATAAACACCATTCCAAGCTCTCGTTTCTTCTGAATCTCTTTGAGCACCGCCACAATAAACGCCTGTACCGACACATCGAGCATTGAGGTCGCTTCATCGCAGACCAGCAGCTCGGGCTTCAGAGCAAGCGCCCTGGCAATTACCACCCTCTGCAGCTCTCCTCCTGACAGCTCATGCGGATATCGGGGCTTGTGCTCTGCAGAAAGCCCCACTTCCGCAAACAGGGCATCTACCTTTGCCGAAATATCCTCTCTGGAAAAAGCCCTGGAAATCACCAGCGGCTCGGCAACCGACCTTTCAACCGTCCATCTCGGATCAAGCACATCAGCCGGGTTCTGGGGGATCAGCTGGATTTTTCCCATAAACCTCCGGAGCTTCTTCCAGCTCATCCCCGTCAGTTTCGTCTCGTCGAAAAACACTTCCCCTGAAGCCGGTGACAGTTGCTGGACAAGCAGCTTTGCAAGCGTTGATTTTCCGCACCCTGACTCTCCGACAATAGCTACCGCCTCGCCCGGAAGAATCTCAAGATCCACGCTGCGGACAGCTGTCTTTTTGGTGGTTTTAATCAGGCCGGAGGTGTAAACATAACGCAGATTCTCTGCCTTAAGCATACATCCAGCACCTCACACATCTTCCCCCCAATTCCACAACCGGCGGATCAGTCAGGCATCTGTCCGTTTTGTACGGGCATCGTGGATGAAACCTGCAACCTTCCGGCACCGCAATCATTGAAGGGGACTGGCCCGGAATGGGGTGCATGCCGCGTTCCGGCACCGCATCCAGAAGCGCTTTTGAATATGGATGCAGAGGCTCTTTGAAAAACGGGTCCTTTCCTGCAATCTCTATTATCTGCCCGCAGTAGTTTACCGCGATTCGGTCCGACATCACCCGAGCAAAACCGACATCATGCGTAATTAAAAGAAACGCACAACCTTTCGAGACAACCTTCTTAAAAATTGCCGCAATATTGCGCTTTTTTAGCACATCAACACCTTTTGTTGGTTCATCAGCGATGATCAGCTCGGGATCTGCAGCCGTTCCCATTGCAACCATAGCCCGCTGCAGCATTCCGCCGCTGTACTGGAACGGGTATTCCCTTTCCCGCACCTCGGAAGGGATGATGTCAAAATACTTCAGAGCCCGGCAAGCCCTGGTCTTTGAGTCCTCTTTACTTATCCCGAGATGTGCCCGCATCGGCTCAGCAATCTGAGTGCCAACTCTTATCCCGGGATTCATCGCAAGATACGGGTTCTGGGCAATTGATGCAACCGTTTTGCCGCGGACTTTCTGCATCTCTTTTTCGGAAAGAGCGGATATCTCTGTACCGCAAAGTTCCACTTTCCCGGAAAACACTGCATTCGGGGGAAGCAGCCGCATTATTGCCTGGCCAAGTATCGATTTTCCGCTTCCTGACTCACCTATCAGTGAAAACACCTCATGTCTATTAATAGAAAATACCGCATCATCAACTGCGTGAACTGATCCCTGTCCGGTTGGGATTGATACGGAAACCCCGGATACTTTCAGCAACACATCAGGCATATCAGAACCTCCCTTCAAGCTCAATATTTTTCATCTTCTGGTCAAGTGCATCCCGCAGCCCGTCACCGAAGTAGTTGAACGCAAGCACGGTTATCATGATGAAAAGACCCGGGAAGAGCATCAGCCAGGGAGCGGTTGTGACATATGTCCTGCCCGCATTCAGCATTGCACCCCATTCCGGTGTTGAAGGCTGCACCCCAAGCCCGAGGAAACTTAAACCGGCTGCTGCCAGAATCACGTTCCCAATTCCAAGCGTTGCCATTATCAAAACAGGTGAGATAATATTCGGAAGGATATGCTTTATCATCACATAACTGTTTGAAGCACCGACCCAGCGGGAGGCCCGGACATAGCCTTTTGTCTTGACGTCAAGGGTTGAACCGCGTGCAACTCTCGCAAACACCGTCCACTCGACAACAATTAAAGCAAGCATCATGTTTTCCATCCCCTGACCCAGAAATGCTGTAATTGCAAGGGCCAGAAACATCGACGGAAATGCAAGGAAACTATCCGTCAGCCGCATGATAATCTCATCCAGCCAGCCGCCGTAATACCCTGCCAGAACGCCAAGTACTACTCCTACCGAAAGCGAAACACTTACAACCGCAAACCCGACGAAAAGGGATGCCCTTGCACCGTACATCACCATTGTCAGAATATCGCGGCCAAGGTGGTCGGTCCCGAATATGTGGTCGGAAGAAGGAGGTTGCAGACGGTTTTGCAGGTCCTTTTCCGTGTAGTCATATGGGGCTAAAACCCCAGCAAACACCGCCATGAAGATAAGCCCTCCGAGAATTATCAGGGAGAGGGTAATCTGCCGGTTTTTAAGAATTTCGATCATAGCGTATCTCCGGGTTTGCCCAAACATAGAATAAGTCTACAAAGAAGTTGATCAAAAGAAAAATAACGGCAACAAAGAGCACCGTGCCCTGTACCATCATATAATCATGGGAAAGAATCGAGTCCACCACAAGATTTCCAATACCCGCCCATCCGAAAATTGTCTCAACAACAACCGAGCCGTTTAAGAGAAAACCAATCGACAGCCCGACCACTGTGATAACCGGAACAAGCGCGTTTTTCAATGCATGCCTGAAGACAACGATTTGTTCAGAAAGCCCTTTTCCGCGTGCAGTCTGGATATATTCCTTTCCCATGACTTCCAGCATGCTTGAACGGATCATTCGCATCATCACCGCCGCCGATCCTGTCCCAAGAACGGTCGCCGGCAGGATCATGTAGCTGATGTCTGTCCCGTGACCGAATCCGGATGCCGGGAACCAGTGAATTATTACCGAGAAGAGAATTATCACCAGATAGGCCTGCCAGAAGTTTGGCATGGACACTCCGAGAAGAGCGCCAAAGCGGCAGGCGTCATCAACAATAGTGTTATGTTTCAGAGCTGATACGACGCCAAAGGGAATGGAGATAAAAAGAGCAATTGCAAGGGCAAGAACGGAAAGTGTCAGTGTATTTTTGAATGCATTCAGAACAGTTTCAAACACCGGCTGTTCGCTCATGTACGAGTAACCAAAGTCTCCGACAGCTGCGGCTTTGAGCCAGTTCAGATACTGGATGTAAAACGGCTGGTCAAGCCCGTGGGCTATGCGGAACGCTTCAACAGCTGCTTCATCATACCCCCCCGAGGGACTAGTCATCATAATCTCTGCCGGGTCACCCGGAGCGATGTAGATGAGTGAGAAACTCATAAATGAGATAAATATGAGAACCGGGAAGAGATATAGGGCCCGACGGATGAAATACTCTTTTAGCATTACAGTGCCTCTTGAAAACTTCAGCTCTTCCTCAATATTTTACTCCGGTGGCAAGGTATGGAACAGATAAATAGTCATGACCTTCCGGATCGCATCTTTTCATATACTCGGCATACTCGGGAAGAGCTTTCCAGGAGACATCCGAAAACCCGTTATTTTCCATGAGGCCTGCAATCATTTCAGGCGAGTTGCTTTTGTAAAGCGGAAGATACTCGATTAACTCCTCGTGAGTTCTTTCTTCAGGGTTATTATTTCCGTCTGAAACGTATTCTTGCTGGAACCATTGCCCGTCAATCGCAAGAATCCTGCCTCCGGGAACCAGGACTCTTTTGCATTCACTGAAGAATTTGTCGTGATCCGTGAGCGTCCAGAGAAGATGCATGTTTACAATAATATCAAACGTACAGGCTTCAAAAGGCAGGTTCTCTCCGTCCCCTTCAACAAACCTGATTAACAAATTACGGTTCCTTGCCCCTTCTTTTGCCCCTGCAAGCATCTCTTTTGAGATGTCGAGGGCCGTAACATTGTGTCCCAGCTCGGCGAAAACAAAGGCCTGGATTCCAGGTCCAGTTCCGATATCAAGGACACTGAGTTTTTTACCTGCAGGCAATTTCTCTGAAAAGAGGTTTTTCATAAGGAGAATCTCTTCATCAAGGTGGTCACGATACATTTTACGGTAACTTGGACTTCTTTTATTCCAGTGTGCTGTAATTTTGTCTTTCATTTTTTAATCCTTCAGGCAAGTTCCATTTCGTTTGTAAGGAACGTGTATTCGTTCGGATAAATTTCAAAACCTTTGAGGTCGGGCGAGCCCCCGTCAATTTCTTTCTTGTATGCAATACAGACAAGTACCGCGTCATTCTGGACCTGTTCCTGAATCATGTCATAGAGTTCTGTACGTTTTTCTTTGTCTGTTTCGGCCCTTGCTTCAAGAATCCATTCGTCAACCTGGGGATTCGAATAACGGAGCCAGTTAGACGCGTAGGTACCGGTTGAAAGGAAGTGGCTGGACACGAAGTAGTCAGGATCTCCTACAGGTGCAACTCCCCAGGAATAGAGTGCAAGGTCATAGTTTCCGGCTACTGCATCGGCACTAATTGAGTTTGTTTCGGCAATTTTTATCGTAACGGGGATGCTTATTTTTTCAAACTGGGTGGCAATTACTTCTGCCATTGGCTGGTGTGCTGCCTGTTTTGTATAGGTCTGGATTTCAATTGTGAACGGCTCTCCGTTGTAATAGAGCCTCCCATCACTTCCCGGTTTGATTCCCGCTTCAGCAAGGAGTTCCAGAGCTTTTTCAGGGTTATATTCGTAAGCTTCAATCTTGTAATTCGCACTCCAGGGCATGATGTCCGGGAATATTCCGGTTGCCGGAGAGCCTGCAACGCCTTCGAGGGCTGTGTCAACGATTTCCTGGCGGTCAAGAGCATAATTAAGCGCCTGGCGAACTCTTACATCGTCGAATGGAGCTTTTCCTTCGTTAATATACATAAAGTAGGTTCGAAGCGTTTCTCTGGATAAGATCTCAATATCAGGATCAGCTTCAAGGTTTTGGTATTCGCTTTGCAGGATATCTCTTGTAAGGTCAACATCGCCTGATCTGAGCAAAAGAGTTCGAGCTGCGGCGTCTTTACTGTACTGGATAATTATCCGGTCGATTTTTGGTTCCTCACCCCAGTAAACAGGATTCTTTACCAGTTCTATACTGGAGCCAGGTTCGAATGATACAAACATGTACGGACCTGTTCCGACCGGCTCTTTGTCGAGGTCACTGGCGTTGGGACTTACAATTGACATGATAGTGTCCGTGAACATGAGAATCGTTGGCGCGTATGGTTCATTTGTTTCCAAAACGATTGCGTAGTCATCGGTTTTGTAGATGTTTTTGATAAAAGAGTATTCCGATGACCTGCTGTTTGAAGGAGCAAGAACTCTGTTGATGGAATATATCACGGTATCTGCGTCCATTACGGTCCCATCATGGAAGCTTACATTCCTGCGGAGCTGAATTTTCCATGCTGTCTCATTTAGCTGCTTATAGTCTGTTGCAAGTTCAGGCTGGAGCGTCATGTTTTCGTCGTAAGAAAAGAGTGTCTCATAGATTCCGGTTCTTCGCATGGGCCAGCCTTCCCATGAAATGGAAGGATCAAGGCTTCCTCCTGTATCAGGGCCGGTCGTGAGAGCTACGTGAAGAATTTTTTCTTCAGAACCCTCTGTCTGAACACAACCCGAACAGATGATTATTGCAACAAAAATAATTGCAGTACAGGCAAACGATAACTCCATCCTCAAAGCCATGTCAATACCTCTTACAGTCAAAAAATTACTATCCAACCTGGATGAAACAAGCTCAAAATCAACTTTTTACCTCACAGATTTTTTTCCATGAGATTAAGTTTCCGCAGATACCTGTTTCCAGAAATCTTCTCGTTATTTCGGAGCTTGTTCCGGGCATGTTTTTGAATGGGATAGGCCAGAACTTCGCTGTAGAAGTCCCTGGCCTCCTCAAGAAATTTATACAAATCCGATATCTTTGGTGATGATTGTGTACTCGTTTGGATACATTACAAAACCTTCAACATCTGATGACAGTGCATAGATTTCGTTGGCATAGAAGACGGGCAGTATTGCTGCATCTTCCTGAATCTGTATCTGGATTTCGTCATATAGCTCCGCGCGTCTCTCTTCGTCCGTCTCTTTCCTTGCTTCAAGAATCAATTCATCGACCTGAGGGTTAGAATAGCGAAGCCAGTTGGCTGCGTAATTCCCGGTTGAGAGATAATGAAGCGAGAGGAAGTAATCAGGATCACCTGTCGGTGCCGTACTCCACGCAGCAAGTGAAAAGTCATACGTTCCTGCAACAGCGTTTGCTGTAAGGGCAGAACTATCCAGAATTGTCACAGTCGAGATAATGCCTATATCTTCCAGCTGTGAGGCGAGGATTTCCGCACTCGGCTGAAGAGCTGCACGTTTTGTGTAGGTCTGGATTTCAATGGTAAACGGCTCCCCGTTGTAGTAGAGTTTGCCATCTGTGCCTTTCGTGATTCCCGCTTCTTCGAAGAGTTCCAGAGCTTTTTCAGGGTTATATTCATAGGCTTCGATCTGGTCTTTTGCGTTCCAGGGCATGGTATTTGTGAATATGCCGGTTGCCGGAATGCCGGAAACCCCTTCAAGTGCCGTATCCACGATTTCCTGGCGGTTGATTGCATAGGAGAGGGCCTGGCGGACTCTGACATCGTCAAATGGGGCTTTGCCACCATTTACAAACAGGAAGTACGTACGCAGGGTTTCTCTGGAAATGACGTTTATATCAGGATTGGCCTGAAGTGCCGAATAGTCGCTCTGGAGAGGATCTCTGGCAATGTCGACATCTCCTGATTTTATCATCAGGGTTCTGGCAGTGCTGTCTTTGTTGTACTGAATAAGTATACGGTCAACTTTGACATCACCGCCCCAGTAATCAGGGTTCTTTTCTATTTCAAGGCTTGTACTTGGTTCAAAGGAAACAAACTTGAAGGGACCGGTCCCGATCGGCTCTTTGTCTGCGTCAACAATGCTGGGGCTAACGATCGACATTATCGGGTCTACAAGGGACGCTATCAATGGAGCATAAACGTCATTAGTTTCGATGACAATGGTGTACTCGCCGTTTTTTCGTACTTCTTTGATGAAGGAGTACTCGGATGATCTGCTGTTTGTCGGGTCAAGTACTCTGTTCAGCGAAAAGAGAACTGCATCCGCATTCATCTTTGTTCCGTCATGGAAGCTTACATCCTCACGGAGCTGGATTTCCCATTCTGTATCATTTAACTGTTTGTAGCCGGTTGCAAGTTTGGGCATGAGATTCATGTCCGCATCATAATAGAACAGTGTTTCATAGATGCCTGCCTGATGGACATACCACCCTGTCCAGCCGTTGGCAGGATCAAGACTGCCTCCGGTATCGGGACCTTCATTAAAAACTACGCGGAGAACTTTTTCTTCAGTCCCCTCAGTCTCAGCACATCCTGAACAGAGCAACGCCACAATCAAAATTACTGCAACTGCCGGGAAAGAGATTTTTGTTTTTTGTACGTTGAATTTCATCATTAGCACCAATGTGTATAAATATTTATGATATTATTAATACTATTTTTAACTAAGTTATATGGAATGTATATTTAAATCGTGTGATTTTATCCGATATTCATATGGTTGGTGTAATGAGATGTTTATTTTTTTGAATCAGGAGCTGTCCAGTAAGCTGTATCGGGGATTGGACCGATATTTTGTTCCCGAATTTAATCAGCCTGTTATTCCGGTTGAATACCCCGCAATCTTGCTGTGGGTGCGCCAGCGAAACTTTGATTTTGAAAAGTACTGATTGTAATAAAAGTACTGATTGTAATTCATGAGATGCAGAGACTAAGCATCAATTTTTGGCTAAAAGAACAAAAAAATAAGGCGGGTTTTAATTGCTTTTCATTCTAGAAATTATGTATCGTCAGTTGACGGGCTGTTCTTCCGGTACGTTTTCATTTCATGGTTTACGTGATAGTCGTAATTTCAGGCTCCATCAGCTCAGTAATTTCTGATCTCTTTTTGTTAACCCGACATCCTTCATCTAAGTTGTTTTATTCATTTTTACTCTTTTGGATACTCTGGAGAGTGTCTGTAAATTCATTGTTATATGTTCAATTATAAATATGAAATAAAATGCATAAATATTAATATCTTGTTACTTATGATGATATCCACATAATACCCTTATAAATAATAATACTGCCTAACGTTGTAATCATACTATACGGATGCAATTTTATGGAGAAAGATTCCATAATTACAAATTGTCATCCCGGCGCTCACAGTATTAATTGTTGTGCTCGCGGTAATTTTACGTGTCGGTCGCATACAAAGGGAAAATTTGGAAGAAAAGTTTCTCGGTATAGTCTCATATGTTGGCCTGTATTTTTACTCCGATAACAATGTAACTTGATCTGTGATTTATCCAGATGAGCTGGCAGTAATTACATCAAAATTTGAGCTTGAATTATCTGAGACAGATAGAAATAAAGTGCATGAAAATGTATCAACTGTTTCGGGTAGAGACTTTTTTATGTCAATTTTTGAGGGACTGAAAATGAAAGATAAAATATTAGAATACTGGGACTTCAGAAGTTCTGATTATCACACAGAATATGCTCACTGTATGGATGAGGAAATGGATGTCTGGAAATCCGTTTTTTCTGAAATTCTGCTAACGGATAAAAAAGTCCGTGCAGTGGAAGTTGGAACAGGTCCCGGGATTCTTGCCATCTCCCTTGCTGCCATGGGACACGATGTAACAGGTGTTGATTTGTCCGAAAATATGCTTGAAAAAGCAGCTGCAAATGCCCGAGAAAAAGGAGTAAATGTTTTGTTAATGCGGGGAGATGCAGAAGATATTCCTCTAAAAGATGGGGAGTATGATTTCGTTTTGAGCAAGTATCTTCTCTGGACTCTGCCCCAGCCGGATAAATTTCTGGGTGAGTGTTGCCGGCTTTTAAAAGACGGAGGCATTATGATGATAATTGATGGTTTGTGGTTCCATAATCCGGATGGAACAGAGAAAAAAAGTAGTCGTTACGAACGATTTGATGAGCTGTATGGTGATGTTAAACCTAATCTGCCCTTTGCGAAAGAAAATACTCCCGAGAGGATAGCTGACCTCGCAGAATCTCACGGATTTGAGGATTTAACATGGAGGTTTTTGGACGATTATGATGCGTTTTTGGAACGAAACGATCCTTCCGGTCATGCAGCTGCGTATATCAAGCCTCCGCATATGATTCTTGCAAAGAAAAAAGTTAGAAATAGCTGAATTAGATCTGGTTAAATCTTTTTTCTGGCCTTTGTAGTTTCGTGTGGGTAAGTTTTTAGCGTGCAGCAGTAGACGCCTGCAACGGGCTTATTACTCCCTCTCTTTTATTCTGGAGATCTACTTATCTACATAATATCTCGGAGGTCTGAAGTCAATAAATAACACAGTGCTGTACCATTGCTATGCACTGTTCATTCAGCATGAAAATGAACTGTCGTGCAGCGCACAGAGCACTGTTGAGAGGTCAGTAAAAATGAAAGACGATAACTTATTTTTTTCGATTCTGAAAAGAGCATCGAATATGTAATATTGAGTCTTTATGCAGAGGGCGGTGATCATGTTCTTCAAAAAAATAATCTTCCTGCCTGTGTGCTGTCCGTGATGACATTCAGGTTGAATTCAGGGACGGAGAAATTGAAGCTAAAAACATTTGTAAAATTGAAAATGCCCTTTAGGTGATTAAAGTTCCCAGAGGCTTAGGCAGCCTCTTATAAAACTTGAAGGAAAATTAAAGCCTGTTGTGGCAGGAATGGTTCCGTATAGTGAATACTATTGTACGAGCAGGAAAATATCTGTGATTTAGTTCTCTTACATATTATGGGTTATATTCCACCTTAAAGGGGGTTTTAAGCGATAATGGACAAAAATATGAAAATAATAATCTACTTGGTATGAGAATAATAGTAGTTTAATCCTAGATTAGTTTTAATTTTAGCTAATATTATTGCATCAGCCAGTTTGTATAAACATTGAAAAAAAAGGAAAGTAAGAGTACGTGAGGAAGAGATCCTCAAGTAATTTTTTGGTTCAATACGCATACTGCCATACTATTTGAATCTGAGGTAAGAACATGATGGTTTTTTTTGACATAGACGGTACCCTATTGGATCATAAAAGTGCGGAATTTTCTGGAGTTGAATTATTTTACCAGAATTATCATAGTTTTTTCGAAATAGATTTTAATGAATTTTATTCTATTTGGTGTGAATTAGCAGAAAAACACTTTCAAAGATATTTAGCCAAAAAATGTTCTTTTGAAGAGCAGCGCATTGAACGAATTAAAGAACTTTATTTAATACGAAATATTAACCTCTCAAATGAAGAGGCACTTAAAGTATTTGATTACTATTTATTCAATTATGAATCAAGCTGGAAACCCTATGATGATGTGATTCCCTGCTTGAAAAAACTTTCAAATTTAAAAAAGGGTATTATAAGTAATGGTGATCTAGGGCAACAAAAGCTAAAGCTGAGTAAAATGGGAATTTCCCGTTACTTTGTTGATATCATAGTAGCAGGAGAATTTCATGTTGCAAAACCCTGTACGGAAATATTTGAAATTGCATGTAAAAGGAATGGTGAAGAACCAGAAAAGTGCTTTTATGTTGGAGATGCTATTGAAACTGACATTATACCATGTGAGAAAATTGGAATGAAAGGCATATGGATTAACAGAGGCAATAAAACTTTCCCAAATAAGAACATTAAAAGTATCCTCTCATTAGAAGAACTTGTCAATGTATTGTACGAGGATATGCCGCAGCTATTGGACTATTGAGCCCTATTAAAAGGACAAAATTCTGAAAATTCGATACATTCCAATGAATACAAATTAGTTAAGTTGGTCCTGTCAAATCTTCGGAGAATGAACATTTTTAAAGGTTTTGGCTAACTAGAGTAGTCCTTGAAAAGAAGGACAAAAGGGATCAAAAACGCACTGTTTTCATTTTAGTTTTTTATATCTCGCTGTTTTTTCTCTCCTGATGTTCTATTTTTTTCTTTTTGGGACTGACCACTCTCCTACATCTAGCGGGATCAGATTGACCCGGTAAAACTAGTACATCGATTCCATATATCCTCAATAAACCATGAATAAAAACAAGTGAACACAAATATTTTCAATTCGTGTTTATTCTTGTCCGCTTGTGGTTTTCTCATAGAAAAAACATTGACCAGTGCTGATTTCAAAGTCCAATTCTTCCCATAATTTGGAATCGATGTACTAGTGTCATGCCAATATCCAAGATTGGACAATTCTAAATGTTGTAACCGATTTTATACGAGATTTTATCATTGATACGACACTAGTAACATTGAGTGGTTCAGCTATTTTGCATTTTCTATTAAACTATGTCTATCTAAATACGAGCTCCATTAATTATGCTACGGGAGGAAAGAAATACTTTTTAGGGATTATTTCGGTGTTTGTCGGGATTTTTTTCCTTTTTTCAGCTGATGTGCCTCCGAACCTATGTGCCTCCGAAACCTGAAGGCATTGCTCAGGCAAATGTATCCGGCATTGAAATGAATCAAACCGGATCAAACTCGGGAATTTCTGGTGAAAACTCAACCGCAAATCCTCTGGAAATTATGGCAGCTGGAGTCGTTGAAGTCGGAGGGGAGCTGGAACTTACCATTTATAACAGGGGTTTGCCCTTGTAAATGAAAGACGAGAGGTCGAGCTTGAAAACGGGACCAACTTGGTGGAATATATGGCATTGCTTTCGGGATTATCCCTTCCTCGGTTCTGGTCGAAACTTCAGATGGTGGGGAGGTAACTGTGCTTGAACAGAAATATGAGTATAACCTTGCAAGCAGTTCCAGTTTGCTTGAAAGTTACCTCGGCAGGAAGATTACGGTAACGGGTATAAACGGGAAGGCGTACACAGGCAGTTTGCTCCAGTTCCTCGAGAAAATAGTATAGGGCAGACACTGCCCGGGTGAAAAAATGAAAACCGTTGGTTCGGCTTTCGACCTTGAAGTCACGCGGACAAGGACTGATTTCCAGCGTGTAAGTGATAATGTGGAAAGGGTAAGCCTCAAGATCGAAATTAACAACAGCAAGTCCGAAGCTCAGGATCTGACTGTTGTGTAGCATCTCTACGGAGATTGGGAAATCCTGGAAAGTTAGGATAAGCCTACTTTCGGCAGGTAACTTGATTTTTTCCAAGTATTTTTACTGATAGCGTTTTTGTGGGAAAACACATTTTCTTCCACATTAAACATTACTGCAAAAATGGTTCGTTACTTATATAGGGCGTAAGATTTGAGTCATATGTTAACCAGCTTCAAGTATATTACAAATTTGCAGAATGTTTAAAAAACAATATCAGCAAAAATATTTAATTCATAATGTCGACCTGCCGAATATAAGATAAGTACAGAAGATTGATGCTTTTACAATTGAAATTAGAGTGACAGTTCCTGCAAAAGGCACTATAACAATTACCTATACTGCAGAAAACAGGTTTTAATGGCAGTCAGGTAGGAGAAAATGACATCTAAATGCTGGAGTAAATCTGAAATAAAGTTCGAATTGAAATCGAAGTAAAACCCGAAAGTAAGTAAAAATACAGTGAAAATACGAAGAGAAATATTTGAAGAACCACAGAAAGAGAAATTTGCAGAATATCCGGTGGCTGTAGAAGTTCTCACAGGGGCAGCCGCCGGCAAAATTCTCTAAAGTGTTAAAGTAAATATTCAGAAATAAAGAAGTGAAAAGGAATTTGCAAGACCTGGTACAGAGTTTTTCTGTAACCTGGCATTTTTTGCATTTATCCTTCGAGCACGATCTCGATGTTTATATCTTTTGGGACCTGGATTCTCATGAGCTGGCGGAGGGCTCTTTCATCGGCTGCGATGTCGATGAGCCTCTTGTGTACGCGCATTTCCCAGTGGTCCCAGGTTGCAGTCCCATCACCGCTCGGACTCTTCCTTGTAGGAACGACCAGCTTCTTTGTGGGCAGCGGAACAGGCCCTGAAATGTTTACTCCTGTCCTTTCCGCAATTGACTTTACCTGGTTGCAGACCCCGTCCAGATCCTTGGGACTGATGCCTGACAATCTGATTCTAGCTTTTTGCATAACCTTTTTTCTCCTTAAAAAATGAAAAAAGGAGAGTGTTATTTCTGCTTAACACTCATGCACATGCCTGCGGCAATTGTCATACCCATATCGCGGATAGCGAACCTGCCGAGCTGTGGAATTTCTTTTACGGGCTCGATAACCATCGGTTTTGTCGGTTTGATGGTAACGATTGCTGCATCTCCGGCCTTAATGAAGGTCGGGTGTTCTTCCTTAACCTGCCCGGTCTTCGGGTCCAGCTTCTTGTCTAGAGAGATCAGCTGGCATGCGATCTGGGAGGTGTGGGCGTGGAAAACAGGTGTGTACCCTGCAGTGATTGCGGAGGGGTGCTGGAGAACCACGATCTGTCCTACGAATTCGTCAGCAACCTTTGGCGGGTTGTCAGTATGACCACAGACGTCTCCTCTGCGGACGTCGTTCTTGCCAATACCGCGGACGTTCCACCCGATGTTGTCTCCGGGGTAGGCCTGTGGAATTTCTTCGTGGTGCATTTCAATGGACTTTACTTCACCGCCGGCTCCGCCGGGCATGAAGATTACTTTGTCACCCTTCTTCATTACGCCGGTTTCAACTCTGCCTACAGGGACAGTTCCGATACCGGAGATTGTGTATGCGTCTTCGACAGGGATTCTGAGAGGGAGAGTGGATGGTTTTTCCGGTTCCTTAAGCTCATCAAGTGCCTGCATGATTACGGGACCCTTGTACCAGGGTGTCTTCTCACTGAGCTTGGTGATGTTGTCTCCCATAAATGCAGAGGTAGGAATGAAGGGGATATTGGCTGGCTTGAACCCGATCATCTTAAGGAGGCCGGATACCTGTTCGACAACTTCCTTGTACTTTGCTTCGCTGTATTCGACTGCGTCCATCTTGTTGATTGCGATGATCAGCTGGTTGATACCGAGGGTCCTGGAAAGGAATATATGTTCCTTGGTCTGGGCCATGACACCGTCAGGGGCTGCAACGACGAGGATTGCTGCGTCTGCCTGTGAGGCCCCTGTGATCATGTTCTTGACGAAGTCACGGTGGCCCGGGCAGTCCACGACTGTAAAGTAGTATTTTGGTGTGTCAAATCTCTTATGAGCGATATCAATTGTGATACCTCTTTCACGCTCTTCCTTAAGGGAGTCCATAACCCATGCGAAAGCGAAGGATTCCTTACCCTTCTGCTTTGCTTCTTCCTTATATTTCTCGATAATGTGAGCCGGCACTGCTCCAGCTTCGTACATTAAACGTCCTACAAGGGTTGATTTTCCATGGTCAATGTGACCGATCACTGCTAAATTCATGTGCGGTTTGTCTGCTGCCATTTATAATTCTCCTTTATAAATTATGGATGAGTTTCAATGCTATATCAGATTATAGTATATTAATATTAGGGCAGATCTCATAATGGTCAGACCTTCTCCGGTCTTCTTTCAACCATTACTTACATTTCCCGTTTTGAACATTTATCGGGTCGACGTATTTTGAATTTCCAGAGGCCTGGACTGTTTTCCCCATTATAGGCATACCTTGTTTTAAATCTTTCCCATTGACTAATCTCTCAGAAGATTTCCTGACTTTTCTCCTTCGAATCCGAGGGAGTTTTGTGAGGTATCTGCCTTACAGAGGGGAGAGAAGCGGAAAAATTCCGCTTACATTGAAAGGAAGTCAGAAGCTTTTGGCAGTTCCTTCTTCAGGCCCTTCCTTTCTCTTATCTGGCCAACGATGTCGTTCAGGATGCTTGACGGCACAACGTCAAAGCCTCCGAACTCCGTGCTCCACATGGCACGCCCTTCGGTTGCGGATCTGATCTCTCCGGCAAATCCGAACATCTCGGCCACAGGTACCCTGGCCTCGATAATTGCCAGGTCCCCTTCCGTAGTCATGTTAAGGATAATTCCACGGCGGCCCTGAAGTTCCTTTGTTGCACCACCCATTAAGAGCTGAGGTACCTGGACAAAGACCTTCTGGTAAGGCTCAAGCAGACTGTCTTCTGCCATAAGCATTCCTGCCTGGATTGCCTGCCTTGCTGCAGGAATTATCTGAGCCGGACCTCTGTGGATTGCGTCTTCGTGGAGTTTTGCGTCTACGAGCACGCACTTCACGTTTGCTACAGGTTCTCTGGTAAGCGGACCTGCACGCATGACTTCTTCAAACCCATCGAGCACAAGTTCCATTGTCTCATTGAGGTACTGGATACCTTTGGTCATGTCGATGAAGATATTGGAGTTGAAGATGCCAACAATGCCTTTTGCCTCTTCTTTTTCCATGCCGAGATCTATGAGCTTCTGCCTCCTCTCAAGTTCAGGCAGGTTCATGCTGACTTCCCCTTCCTTGATCGCACTAACAATCTCGGTGTCAAGGGGCTCAGCGTAGATATAGAATCTGTTGTGCCTGTTCGGGGACTTCCCTTCAATGGGTTCGGTTTTCTTCTTAATCGTTTCCCTGTAAACGACAATCGGCTTGCTCGTGGTGATCTCCACGTTCTTGTCCCTTTCTATCCTGTGAGCGATAACTTCGAGGTGAAGTTCTCCCATACCTGCCATCAGGTGTTCCCCGGTTTCCTCGTCCAGGGTAATCTGGAGGGTCGGGTCTTCCTTTGCGACCTGCCTTAGAACCTCAATAAGTTTGGGAAGGTCTTTGGTGTGCTTTGCTTCCACAGCCACAGTCACCACAGGTTCGCTTACGTGCCTGATGCTTTCGAAAGGAGTCATGCCATCAAGAGTGGTTACGGTGGACCCGACGATTGCTTCCTTTAAACCGGTAACTGCGGCAATGTTTCCTGCAGGGATCTTGTCCACTTCAAGCCTTTCCGGACCCATGAAGATCCCGACCTGCTGGACCCTGCTCTTCCTTGCACTTCCTGAGGTGAAAACTTCCATACCGCGGGTAAGAGAACCGCTGAACAGTCTGCCTGTTGCAACTTCTCCTGCGTGGGGATCAACGGAGATGTCCGTTACCATGAATGCAAGGTCTCCCTCTGCATTTGCGTGGGTCATGGCCTTTCCGATTTCGGTGTTTTCATCGCCGTGCCAGATGACCTTTACCCTGCCTTTCTGAGCTTCGATCGGGTTTGGCAGGAAGTGAATAACCATGTCAAGAACAGCTTCGTGCAGAGGGCACTTTTCTGCCAGGGACTTCATGTCACCGGCTTTACAGTAATCGTATACGTCCTTAAATGAAACCCCGGTCTTCTTCATCATAGGCACACTGATTGCCCAGTTGTAAAGAGCTGACCCGAATGCTACGGTTCCGGCTGCTGCATCGACTTTCCAGCCTGCTTTGAACTTCTCCGGGTTCATGTTCTTGATGAGCTTGTTCACGTGGTCGATGACCTTTCCCAGGCGGATCTGCATTTCCTGAGAATCGACCTGTAGCTCATTGATAAGCCTGTCTACCTTGTTAACGAAAAGTACGGGTCTGACATGTTCCCTGAGAGCCTGCCTCAGCACAGTCTCGGTCTGGGGCATTGTGCCTTCTACTGCGTCAACTACTACTACCGCACCGTCTACTGCTCTCATGGCACGGGTAACGTCTCCACCGAAATCAACGTGTCCGGGGGTGTCGATAAGGTTGATCAGGTAGTCTTCATTGTCAAATGTGTGAACCATGGAAACGTTGGAGGAATCAATTGTAATACCTCTTGCCTGTTCCTCTTCATCGGAGTCCATGAAAAGCTGTTTTCCGGCAAGTTCCTTGGAAATCATGCCTGCGCCTGCTAACAGGTTGTCCGATAATGTGGTCTTCCCGTGGTCAATGTGTGCAACAATTCCGATATTTCTGATCCTTTGCGGATCATTCATGAGCGTTGTCACACGCTCGACCATTTTCTTTCTTCGTCCCATGCTAATACCTTTTAAGCAAAATATGAATGGTTATATGTTTATTTTCAAAAGTGGGCAAGCCCGCATAACTTATTAGCGTGCTGCCTTCGCAACTCTTTCCTTTGCATCCTTTCTGTTGATGGAGAAGGATTTGGTATCGCGGTTTGCTGCACCTATAAGTTCGGTTGCCAGACATTCTGCGACAGAGCGCTTGGATTTGAAGGCTGCGGCGTTTGTTCCCATACTGATGTAGCGCAGGGCAGTGTCAACGCGCCTCTGAGGTGCAGTGTCAACTGCTTTTGGTACGGAGATCCCGCCGTACTTAAGCCTGACCACTTCTTCTCTCGGGCCTGCATTGGCAATGGCATCCACAAGAACCTGAATCGGGTTCTGTTTTGTCTTCTTGTTCACAATGTCGAAAGCTTCTTCAACTGCACGGAGAGTTACCTGCTTCTTCCCGGTGTTGGTTTCTGTCCTCATGAGGTTGTTTGCAAGGCGCTCTACAATTGAAATCTCGGATTTGTTGAACTGCTGCCTGGCATGTTTCCCGCTGCTGTGAGGCACAATTACAGGGGTAAGGCTGACATAGCGCTTAATTCCGAGGTCTTTTACCTCTACTTCCGTCGGGTCCCATTTGCCAAAAATTTTGTACAAAAAAATCATCTCCTGGGCTTTTCCATTCTGCCAATGACCAGCTGGTTCAGGGACACGTTGTTTACGGCAATTACCTTGAAACGTACACCGGGAATGTCACCCATAGCACCGCCCATGCGGCCTCCGATCTTTTCCACGGTAACTTCATCGTGTTCATCAATGAAGTTTACTGCACCGTCTCCGGGGCAGAAAGCGGTAACCTGACGTCCGTTTTTAATGAGCTGGACTCTTACGCATTTTCGGATTGCGGAGTTCGGCTGTTTGGCTTCGACTCCCACTTTCTCTAATACAATACCCCTACCCTGCGGTGCACCACCCAGGGGGTCGGCTTTCACGTTCAACCCAAGAACACGCCTGCCGTAGTATGTATCTTTCCAGCGGGCATCTTTCCTGGTTTGTTTGAGAATATTAGCTGCATATTTTCCTTTAGCCATTGTAAATTTCTCCAGTTAAAATTGATCACAGTTTCCTATTGTGGCATTAAATGCCAGAATTGTCCTTCAACGCCGGATTAATGGATCAACGTAAAGTAGGATATTACTGCAGGATCACGTCTTCTATAGTGTGGTGACGACGGGCAAGCATCTTCACTTTCTCTATGTTCTTGCCGTTACGACCGATGGCAAGCCCCTTCTCTTTATTGGGCACCTCTACATAAGCCAATCGCTTGCCATTTTTGGTTGTGAGGTTTACTGAACTTACTGATACCGGTCCGAAGGCATTCTTTATAAAGGTAACAGGATCCTCTGAGTACTCCACAAGCTCAATGGGTTTGTCCAGGGCTTTTTTAACACGGTTTATGTTCTCTCCGTTTTTGCCTATTGCAAGCCCCATATCGCCCTGCTTTACAACATACACGAGCCTTTCTTCTTCCGGAATACAGTCAAGTATTTTGGCCCGGGTCATGTTCTCAAACAATGCGATGTACTGGATGCTTTCTGCAGTAAGTCTTATTTCACCCAAGACGTTGCAACTCCTTTTTATCAAGCTGTAGCTGCCAGGATATCCGATTCTCCTACATCGAGGATTGCCATGGCTGCAATCGTGAAGGGTTTCCCGCATACGGGGCCGAGTTCTACACTTGTACCTTCGTACTCCAGGACCGGAATATCTGTTGCCTGAATTTTCTTTTTAATATCTTCGGGGCAGTTTGATGCCAGGACCACCATCTTTGCAGAGCCGTTTGCTGCTGCATCTATGGTCCGGTTGGCTCCAACTATTACTTTTCCTGTTTTCACAGCCTTGATAAGAGATTTATCAACATTGATCTTCATTTTCATCAACTCTGTCTCAAATTAGCTCGTCTACTCTGTCTCTTTCTCAATAAAGATTCCAAGCTCGGTGAGTATATGGTACTCTAAATACCTGATGCCTTATATCAATTTTCTGGTTATGAGCCTCGCGGACTCAAGTTTCTGCAGCAGGATTCGATGAAATTCATAAAGGTGATGTATACCTGATCCGAACTGCTTTTCTATCAGGGTATATACTTAAATAATTATAGGTTAAAACCCGGAGTTTTTTCCTTCATGCCTTTATTCTTCTTCTGCTTCAAGCTCTTTAGCTTCAACTTTTTCAACTCTTCTGCTGATCAGGTGCACATCACCCGTACCCATGCGAATAGGCTGACCGACAATGATATTTTCCGTGACACCCTGCAGCTGGTCCACATCTCCGCGCATACCTGCATCCAGGAGGTGGTTGACAGTAACTTCGAAAGCTGCACGGGCAAATACACTGGCCTTTTCACCTGAAATCCCATGCCTACCGATCTGCTTTACTTCCCCGTCGCAGGTCATGAGGTCTGCCACAAGCATGATGTGCCTGATATCCACAGTCAGACCCTGTTCACGCAGGGTATCCGTGGCTTCCTTGATAATGGCGTTTCTTGCAGCTTCGATTCCAAGTACTTCGTAGATTTCATTGATGTTGTTTGTGCTGGTTCTGGTCTTGTCCACACCCTCGAACTGCAAAACGTCTCGCAGAGCTGAACCTTCAGTATAGAGAGTATACTCTTCACCCTCCTTTCTGACCACCACTCTCTTGATCCCTTCTATGCCTTTAAGGGTTACATTGTGGATGCTTTTTGCAAGCTGGAGCAGCTCTCTGTAAGAAGGTTCTCCAGGGGTGATGACGATCTGGTTATCGATATCCGGTGAAATGCTGACCAGTACGTTCAGTTCTTCGTTGAACTTTTCCTTCACCTGGTCTATAGTAATATTCCTGCCTTCCATTGCCTTTTCGTGCAGGTCTATTATAAGCTTCATCTGGGAGAGGTCAGTGGTCACGTCGGCGATATGGTCGATCTTTGTTGCCTCAATCTCCCAGGCCAGGGCTCTTGTCTTTTCCCTGTCGTAAGCGTAATCTTCAGGGTGCTCTTTGGAGAGGGCAATTGTCATCATAGGAGTGCTCGGAATCTTCCTTGCATCCACGATTTCGATAAGGCGGGGAAGACCGAGAGTAACGTTAATCTCGGCCACACCGGCATAGTGGAAGGTACGCATCGTCATCTGGGTACCCGGTTCTCCTATGGACTGGGCTGCAACAACCCCCGCAGCATCACAGGGCTCTATGCATGAGGTAGCATATTCTTCCATCATTTTTTCTATGATCTCTTCCATTTCCTTCTTGCTCACCCCGGCTTTGAGAACATCTTCCCTCAGTGTATTCAATATGTTAGAAGGAAACGGCAGGTCCTTTAACATGCTGTCTATTGTAGCTTCACTGATACTCATCATGCCACCTCCCTGTTTACCACGGAACGGACAATCCTGTGGATTGTTTCGGGCTTGCTGAAGTCGCTCTTTGTCGGGTTGATCCCGTCTTCTCCGTACTTAAACTGGACAAGCACACCCCGGGTGTCCCTGACAGTAAGGTCGTACTGGACTTCAAGGTCCTGAAGGGCGTTGACAAGCCTTCTCTGCAGGTACCCTGACTGGGATGTCCTGACCGCAGTGTCCACAAGACCTTCTCGACCACCTATTGCATGGAAGAAATATTCTGTTGGGTTTAACCCGCTCTTGTAACTTGCCTTAACGAACCCGTGGGCGTCCGAGCCCAGGTCTCCTTCCTGGAAGTGTGGGAGAGTCCTGCCTGCGTAACCTCTGCGGATACGTTCACCACGCACTGCCTGTTGCCCTACGCAGGCTGCCATCTGGGTAAGGTTCAGGATGGAACCTCTGGCTCCTGAGCGGGCCATAATAACTGCCGAGTTTTCAAGTCCCATGTGGCTATCTGCAATTCCACCTGTCTCGTCTCTGGCTTTTCCGAGCTTCTGCATGATGCTCATCTCGATTGTTTCATCGAGGGTTCTGCCCGGGAGAGGTTCGAGTTCTTTGTTCTGGTATGACTTGATAAGGTTCTGCACGGCGTCTTCAGCTTTACCGAGAACCTCATTAATCTGGATCCTGGCTTCTTTCGGAATGTCTTCGTCAGCTATTCCGAAACTCAGGCCCGTACGCATGATTGACCTGATCGCAAGCTTTGTCATGTCGTCAACAAAGCGAGCTCCTGCTTCGGGTCCGACCTCCTTGATAATGCGGTCCTGGATCTTTCCTTTAAAAGCCCCGATTGCAGCTTCGTCGATTGTGCCGAGAATCAGCTCTCCATTGCGGATTACGACATAGGCATCATTTGGGCATTCTTCTTTCTTGCAGGTATCACAGTGGGAGCAGACCTGGGCTGCGAACTCCATATTAAGGGTTTCAGGCAGGATCTGACTGAAAATCTGCTTTCCTGTCCAGAAAGGTTTCCCATCTTCGTCGTGGCCTGCTGGTTCGGGCAGGTTCCGTGCCCGGCTCTTTCTAAGGATGTCGTAAGCCTCGTGGCTGGAAATATGGTTTTCAAAACGGGTCAGCAGGAAAAGCCCTGAGATGTGGTCGTGAATTCCGCCGATAATGGGCCCTCCGAAACGCGGGGAGAGGATGTTTTCCTGAACCTGCATGAGGATCTTTGCCTCGGCTCTTGACTCTTCGGTCTGGAGAGCATGCATGTTCATTTCGTCCCCGTCAAAGTCGGCGTTGTAAGGAGGACAGACCGCCGGGTTCAGCCTGAAGGTTTTATTGGGCAGAACCTTTACGGAGTGGGCCATGATACTCATCTTGTGCAGAGACGGCTGCCTGTTGAAAAGTACGGTGTCACCGTCTTTTAACTGTCGTTCCACAGTCCAGCCGAACTCAAGTTTCTCGGCAAGGTCGTCCTTATTCATATTGGTGACCTTTATGCGCCTGCCGTCAGACCTGAACACATAGTTTGCTCCGGGGTGGATGTCTTCGCCGTTCCTTACATAGACCTTGAGCTGTTCGATGTTTCTCGGGGTTACCACTGCAGGAATTGTAAGAGTTCTTGCAATGGGCATGGGGACCCCGACTTCATTAATGCTCAGGTTCGGGTCGGGAGAGATAACGGTACGGGCTGAGAAGTTAACACGTTTACCTGAAAGGCTTCCTCTGAACCTTCCTTCTTTACCCTTCAAACGCTGGGAAAGGGTCTTGAGAGGTCTGCCTGACCTGTGTCTTGCAGGCGGAATTCCTGAAACCGAGTTATCAAAGAATGTAGTAACGTGATACTGAAGTAGCTCCCAGAGGTCCTCAATGATAAGCTGTGGAGCTCCAGCTTCCCTGTTTTCCTGGAATCTCTGGTTGATCCTGATAATGTCTACCAGTTTGTGGGTCAGGTCGTCTTCACTGCGCTGCCCGGATTCAAGGGTGATTGAAGGGCGCACCGTAACAGGAGGCACAGGCAGGACGGTAAGGATCATCCATTCCGGCCTTGCGTTTTTCGGGTCCATCCCGATAACCCTGATGTCCTCGTCCGGGACGTTTTCAAAGCGGTCCCTTATCTCGGTAGGGGTCAGCTTCTCACCGTTTTCCAGATACTCGCTGGGTTTTTCGAATTTGATTTCGAGCTGTTCCTCGTTACAGTAAGGGCAGGTCTTTACCTTGCTGGCTTCTTTGTATACCTCATTAATGAGGTCGTCAGGCATATGCCCGATTTCTTCGACTGCAAGGAGCTGGTCCAGAAACTGCTGTTTCTGGGCTGGTTCCAGCAGGAGTCTGCTGCATTTTCTGCAGGTTGCCCTGAGAAGTTTTCGGATTACTTTGTTAAAACCTACGTGGACAACAGGGGCAACAAGTTCGATATGCCCGAAGTGTCCGGGACACTCGCCCGCCCTGCCGGAACAGGTCTTGCAGCGAAGCCCGGGGTCGATTACCCCGAGTTTTGTGTCCATAAGCCCCATGTCAATCGGAAATCCGTCGTCATCGTAAGTGTCAGCCGTGATAATGGGTGTTGCACTCATCTTACGGATTTCTTTTGGGGACATTAAACCGAATTTGATAGAAGCAATTCTCTTTGGAATTGGAGGTACGTTTGCCATATGTCCACCTCACCTTATACCGCATCTTCCAGATTAAGCCTGGGAGCAACCCCAAGGGACTTAATCTCATCCAGTAACAGCTTGAACGCGTAGCTCATCTCAACGGGGTATATATCCGTGTCCGCCCCGCAGGCTGAACAAAAAGCGACGTTCCGTTGTTTGTCGTACGTTGCAATCATTCCGCAGTGCGAGCAGACGAGTTCCACCACCTTGTCCGACTCGTCCAGCAACCTTTCTTTTAAGGACATGGCAGCTCCGTGCCCCACCAGCACGTCACGCTCCATTTCCCCGAACCTGAGACCGCCTTCCCTTGCTCGACCTTCAGTCGGCTGGCGGGTGAGCACCTGTACAGGCCCGCGGGACCTGGCATGCATCTTGGAGGTGACCATGTGGTGCAGTTTCTGGTAAAGGATCACACCAACGAAAACATCTGCAGGGATCATCCTGCCTGTTGCCCCGTCATAGAAAATCTCTTTTCCTGTGTGGGCAAAGCCGTGCTTTTTCAGGGCTTCTCGAAGGTCGTCTTCGTTTTCTCCGGAAAAGGCTGTTGCATTAACTCTCCTGCCTTCCATGGAACCTACTTTTCCGCCGATCATTTCCAGGACGTGTCCCACGGTCATACGGGAAGGAATTGCGTGAGGGTTAATCATCAGATCCGGAGTCAGGCCTGATTCCGTAAACGGCATGTCAGCAATAGGCACTTTTAAGCCGATAACCCCTTTTTGCCCGTGTCTGGAAGCGAACTTGTCTCCAATGTCCGGAATCCTTTCGTCCCTTACCTTTACTTTTGCAAGGCGGGTTCCGTTAATGGATTCCGTAAGAATGACGGTGTCTACAATTCCTGTTTCGTTGGAACGCATGGTAACAGAGCTTTCTCTCCTCTGTTCGACTGCAATCCCGAAGTCGGAAGGTTCTTCTAAGAATCTCGGGGGGCTAGTTTTTCCTATAAGCACATCATTGGGACCTACAGGGGTTTCAGGGTTTACAAGCCCGTCTACGTCGAGGTTTGCATATGCTTCTGCGCTGCGGGCTCCGCGGTATTCGGAGTCGGGAATCTCGAACTTGTCTTCCTGCCCGCCGGGATACCTTCTTTCTTCTCCTTCAAAGGTCCTGAGGAAGTGGCTTCTCCCAAGCCCTCTTTCAATTGAACCCTTATTGAAAATCAGCGCGTCTTCAATGTTATATCCTTCATAAGACAGAATTGCGACCACAAAGTTCTGGCCTGCAGGTCTGTCATCAAAACCGATTGCTTCGGAAGTCCTTGTCCTTGTAAGTGCCCTCTGCGGGTAGTGAAGGACGTGAGCACGGGTATCGGGCCTTAACTTCTGGTTTGCCGTGGAAACTCCGATGCACTGCTTAATCATGGCTGCGCCCATGGTGTTACGCGGAGATGCGTTATGTTCCGGATAGGGAACCATTCCGGTACATATGCCGAGCATAAGTTCGGGATCTATCTCCATGTGGGTATGCCTGGAAGTAATGTCCGACTCATAGAGTGCGATGTACGCGTTTTCTTCCTCTTCTGCGTCCAGGTACTCCACACAGCCTTCTTTGACGAGGTCATCAAAGGTGATCTCTTTGCTCTTCAGTTTCTGTACGTGCTCTTCAGTTGCCCTGAGAACGCCGTTTTCCACAACCACGAGAGGTCTTCTTGCCCTGCCCATATCGGAGTTTATAATTACTTCCCTTGTATTGTCGTTAAGAGCTATGTTGACCTGCTTGGATATGAACCCCTGCCGCCTCATTTTTCGGAGTTCTTCTGCGAGTTCCGCAGGGTTGTCATGGGTTCCGACGAGCTCACCGTTTATGAATACTTTTGCTTTAGTCATCTGACATCAACCCTCAGTCCCCGAACATTGATCCGGAGTCGTCCACATCTGAATAATCGTAGAAGTCCTCTTCTTTGTATTTGGTTTCGATTTCCGGAGTTTCTTCAAACTCTTCAATAATCTCTTCCCCAAACTCGTCGAGCAGGATTTCCTTTATCCTTGCCGGAATTTCGGGTACCTTCACAACTACCTTTTCTACATTGAGGTCGTAGAGTATCTTTTTAATGCTCTCGATCTCCTCTATTCCCGTGGAGAGTTCGACCATCTGGGCAAAGTTTTTCACGAGACCACAATTAGGACCTTCAGGAGTCTCGGAAGGACAGAGCCGTCCCCATTGAGTTGCGTGCAGGTCACGAGCTTCAAAGTGAGGCTGGGCCCTGGAAAGCGGGGAAATTACACGGCGCAGGTGGGAAAGGGTAGAAATATAATCGTTCCGGTCAAGAAGCTGGGAAACACCCGTCCTTCCTCCTACCCAGTTCCCTGTTGCCAGGGGGTGTTGCAGGCGGTCGGTCAGGACGTCTGCCCTTACGATTGTAGCGACGTTAAGTTCCCTGTTCCTCATGTTTGCACGTTCGAGCTGGTACTTTATGTCCCTTGCGAGTCTGTTAAAGGATACTCTGAAAAGATCTTCCATCAGGTCGCCTGCGAGTTTCAGCCTCTTGTTTGCGTAGTGGTCTTTGTCGTCTTCGGTACGCTTTCCAAGTGCGAGCTCGAAGCAGGACTCAGCCATTCTTGCCAGGAAATGAGCTTTTGAGATCCTGTCTCTCATATCGTTCCCGAGGTGGGGGAAAAGATACCGGTCAATTACGTAGTTTGCTCTTTTTATCTGGTATTCCTTGGCCTGCCCGGCAGCAACCCTCGCCCCTATCTTCTCAATGGCTTCTTCCTGGGTCTCGACTTCGGCTTCTTCAAGGTTCTCCAGCATGAACTTGATGATTTCGGGATCACTTGAAACTGCATTTACTATATCTTCGTCAGTTACTATCCCGAGAGCCCTCATGAGTGTAATAAAGTATACTCTGCCGGATATGGAAGGGAAAGATACTTCAAGCAGGGACTTTCTCCCTCTTTCTACAATTACGAGTGCCCTGTATCCTCTTTTCTGGGAGAAGACCTTTGCAACCTCTATGGAGTCGCCGTAACGTTCTCCGTACTCAACAAGGATTTTGTTGGGGGCAAGGTCTTCAAGGGTCATAACTACCCTTTCCGTACCGCCGATAATGAAATATCCTCCGGGATCAAGGGGATCTTCTCCATAGCGAACTTTCTCAGGCTCACTAAGGCCGAGAAGGTTGCAGATCTTGGATTTGACCATGATGGGAAGCTGCCCGATCTTTGCTTCCATTACTTCGGATTCGATCCCTTCTTTTACGACACTCATCTCCAGGTAGAGAGGGCCTGAGTACGAAAGGTTCCTGAGCCTTGCTTCATTGGGGTAAAGCTTTTCGATTGCCCCGTCCGCCTCCTTTACCACCGGGTGCTCTACCCTGATCTTGCCGAGTTTGAGATATGTGTCTTCAATGTCGGTTTCTATAATCTTCTGTTCATCAATGATCTTTTGCAGCCCGTAATCTATAAACTTGTTAAATGAGTCTATATGGTGCTGCACTATCTTGTCCCGTGTAAAATAAGCCTGCGACAGTATACTGCTTTCTAACGCGATGATAGCACCCTCTTTGCTTTATTAATATGAAAATCAATAAACGATGATCCTCAGATCTTTATGCAGTCGTTGAATCTTTCCGTACGGTGGTGCATGGGATTCAAAAAGATGTTCAGTGAAAAAAATGCGGTCATGCAAGCGGTTAAAACTCCCCCCAGCTTACTCGATCACAAGTCTGTAATAATCTGCCTCCCCTGCAGTTTGACTTTTCCTTGTGATTCTCACAACATCTCCGACGACAGCTCCTATTTCTTTACTAACAGGATCCTGAACTTTAATTTTCGGAAGCTGTTCCTTTTCAATTAAATATTTGCTTAAAACAGACTTTAATTCGCCCTCTGAAATAATTTCATGTTTAGGGACTGACTCATGGTCGAGCAGGCTGAATTTTGTCAAATCCTTTCCTCCAAAAATAAAGCATCATAAAAAGACTTGCTAGACATTTCCTGCGGATGGCCTCTCCGCCGGTTGTAATAAGAACATGGCGGGCCCGTAGGGATTTGAACCCTAGGCCGACTGGTTAAAAGCCAGTCGCTCTGCCTGACTGAGCTACGGGCCCGGTTTGTTTATCTCTCCACCTCTGCACTTTGCACCATTGAAGACTAATTTCTTAGCATGCAACCCTGCTGCCCCGCTGCATCAGGGAGCACCTCTTACACCGGTGCAACCCTCTAATTATAGCTATACTATTTATAGTTAATGCTCGGTTTGCTTTTTTTCTTCAAATTTCTGAAAATCTTGGCTAAATTTTTTTGATATGTGTATGATTTATACAAATATTTTTCCTCCTCTCCTGGAAAGCTATATGTACGAGAATTTTCACTTTTTAAAAAGTAAAATTAAATTCAATTTGTTTCTCCACATATTCTGGTTAAACGGTAATTTTTGTCCCGATTTTGAATTACCCGCCGCTTTCCCCGCCGCACCCTCCAAAAAGAAGCATCAATTGATTTCATGTCTCAGTATGAAATACAAGTCTCAGTATTAAATCAATCATTTAACTTGATTTCACGCCCCAGTATTTAGGGTTAAAATTCCTGATACTTTTGTAATTGTTGGACATTACATATCGGGATATCCAAAAGAAATAAGATTAAGGTACGTATCCAAAAGAAATAAGATTAAGGTACATTAATTTCTCTAAGACAGATTCTTACTGCTTTTGTTTTACTGCAATTTTGATGATAAATTCAGTTCCGGAATCCCTTTTCAATTCAATTTCGCCATCTAACTGATCTACCAGAATGGTAACCAGCTGCAGCCCAAGAGTACAGGGACTTTCCATATCGACAGTTTCAGGCATACCCACTCCGTTATCCGAAATTGTCAAAATAAGATTGATGCTCTTATTATCTCCTCTTGTATTATCCCTTCCGGGGTTTTCTACTCCGGTATTTTCTACGCTGTTACTCTTGCATTCCCAGTTTTCTTCCCTGCAAAGTCTTATTTTAACTATCCCCTCATCTCTCTCCGGGAATGCGTGCTTGAGGGAATTTGAAAAGAGTTCGTTAACAATTATTCCTAACGGGACAGCGGTATCCATGTCAAGGAAAGTTTTTTCTTCTATTTCCAGATGCAAATGGGCTTTATGATCTCCAATATTGTAACACTCGAAGATATTCTCTACCAGCTTTTGCATGTATGCCGCAAAATTCAGAGTGCCAATTTCCCCGGATTCATATAGTTCTTCATGGATTAAAGCCATAGAGATTACCCGGTTCTGGCTTTCCCTGAAGGCCTGTCTGATAGTGGGGTCTTCAAACTTTTCAGCCTGTAGGTCCAGTAATGAAGAAATTACCTGCAGGTTATTTTTGATCCTGTGATGGATTTCTTTTATGCGGGATTCTTTCATCGCAACAAGGGCTTCTTCTGCTTTTTTTCTCTCGGTTATGTCATAAACAAAGCCCTGATAAAGCTCTTTATTCTCTTCTGAAATGTTCTGGATAATTTCATGTATCCAGCGAATTTCTCCGTCTTTTTTCCTGATCCTGTACTCGTGCTTGACAAATGCGTTTGGAGTGGCTTTCATTTTTTGTACTTTTTTCAGAAGCTCTGTAAGGTCTTCAGGTTCCACAATTTCCCGCCAGTGAAGTTTTCCGGAAAGGAAAACTTCTTTTGTATATCCCGTGAGTTCTGCAACAGCTCCATGTAAAAAAATAGGAATAAAGTTTTCATCCAGCTGAGTGCCTATCCCCCTGAAGTTCTGCAGATATGACTGGACGCGCTCTTCACTTTTTAGAAGTTCTTCTTCTGCTTTTTTTCTCTTGGTTATATCCCTGGCAATAATTGAGATAGCAGTCAGGTTTTCAGAGCCGCCAAAAACCGGAGAAAGAGTTATTGAGACCTTTATTTCCATGCCGTCCTTTCTTAACATTGAAGTCTCATAATGATAGATTTTCTCTCCTTTTTTAATCCTCTCAACTAATTCTTTGGTCTCTCCGACCAGAAGGGGAGGGGTCAGGATGGACATGTGCTTTCCGAGAATTTCTTCAGCCGAATAACCATAAATTTGTTCCGCACCTTTGTTCCAGCTGACAATAATGCCATCAAGGGATTCTGTCACAATACCATCATTTGATGATTCCACAATATTTGCTAAGCTTTGAACCTTCTCTTCCGCCTTTTTGCGTTCAATGGAATACCGGATAGAACGTTTTAATAACCTGCCGTCTGCTTGCCCTTTGACTAAATAGTCCTGAGCACCTTTTTTTACAGCCTCGATTCCGATTTTTTCATCATTCATGCCAGTTAATATTATTATGGGAGTTCGCGAATTTCTTTTATTAATCTCAAGAAAGGTGTCGATGCCATCACTATCTGGCAATCTCAGATCTGACAATATAACATCAAATTGATGCTCTTTGAGAAGAACTAAACCCTCGTTAAGGGTTTCGACGCTTTTAAGTTCAAATGGGAAGTCGGCGAAATCCTCTAGTAATTCTTCAATTAGATTCGCATCCCCGGGGTTATCCTCAAAAAGCAATATTTGAACATTTTTCTCCATGCTGAACAGTCCTGTCCGGGTTACTCTGAGTTTATTTTGACGGTAGTTTCACAACTTCGAGCCAGAAATCTTCTATGGATTTAATTACCCTTATGAATTGATCAAAGTCGACAGGTTTAGTAACATATGCGTTGGCGTGAAGATTATAGGATTTAAGTACGTCTTCTTCAGCCTTGGAAGTGGTTAGAACTACCACAGGTATATTCTTCAGGTCATCATCTTCCTTTATTTCTTCAAGGACCTCTCGTCCGTCTTTTTTCGGCAAATTCAGATCCAGAAGGATTATATCCGGGCGTGAAATGCCAGAAAACTGCTTTTCCCCGCGTAAAAAGAGTATTGCTTCTTCTCCGTCCTCTACGATGTGAAGATTGTTCCTGATTTTTGCCTCTTCGAAAACCTCTTCAATTAACCCGACGTCTCCTTCACTATCCTCTACTAAAAGAATTTCTATAGGTTTGGCAGCTACCTTTGTTTTCATTTATACAGACCTTCTTAGCTGGTTAAGCAAAATAGAAATTTTGAATATTCTTATCCTGTTAAGTAAGATTTACGACTTCAAGCCAGAAGTTTTCTATGGATTTAATTACCTTTATGAATTGGTCAAAGTCTACAGGCTTGGTGACATATGCATTGGCATGAAGCTTATAAGACTCAAGTATGTCTTCTTCAGCTCTGGAAGTGGTTAGAACTACCACAGGTATATTCTTCAGGTCATCATCTTCCTTTATTTCTTCAAGGACCTCACGTCCGTCTTTTTTCGGTAAATTCAAATCGAGGAGAATTATTCCCGGGCGTGGGACATCTGAAAATTTTCCCTCTCTAAGTAAGAAATGTACCGCCTCTTCTCCGTCTTCTACAACATAAAGTTTATTCCGGACTTTTGAGCTTTCGAAGACTTCTTCGATTAACCCAACATCTCCTTTGTTATCTTCCACCAAAAGAATATCTACCGGTTTAAATGCCGTCCATGTTTCCATTTACAAGCCCTTCTTAATTACAAGGTAAGATCTTAAATTTTTTTTATCTCGGACAAAAAGCTTATCGGGGTTTAGCCGGGTCCTGACGATCAAATTTTCACTCCTTAATTTTGTTTAATGCAATTTTTTCAAAGCTGGCCGGTAAAGTGAAATAAAAAGTTGAACCTCTTCCCGGCTCAGACTTTACCCATATGTCTCCTCCATGCCTTTCTATTATTTTTTTACAAATTGAAAGCCCGATTCCCGTTCCCGGATATTCTTCCCTTTTATGCAGTCTTTTAAATACTTCAAAGATCTTCTCCGAATATTTAGGATTGATTCCAATTCCATT